>CAZUAQ010000004.1:0-28371 GCA_964618455.1 uncultured Planctomycetales bacterium
GAGTACGGCCGGCGGCGGATGCGCTCGGTGAGCTGACCGCCCTCTTCGTAGCCGACGTAGCCGGGAGGCGCGCCGATCAGCCGCGAAACGTTATGCTTCTCCATGAACTCGGACATGTCGAGGATCACCAGGGCATCCTCGTCGCCGAACATGAACTCCGCCAGGCACTTGGCCAGGTACGTCTTGCCGACACCCGAGGGGCCGATGAAGATGAAGCTGCCCATCGGACGGTTGGGGTCCTTCAGGCCGCTCCGTGAGCGACGCACCGCGCGGGAGACGGCCTTGACCGCCTCGTCCTGACTGATGACACGCTTGTGCAGTTCGTCTTCCAGCTTGAGCAGACGCTCGATCTCGTCCTTCTCGAGGCGGGTCAGCGGCACGCCGGTCATCCCGGAGACCACCTCGGCGATGATCTCGTCATCGACGACGCCATCGACCTCCTTGGCCCGGTCACGCCATTCACGCTGCATGCCTTCCTTCTTGCTGCGGGCGGCTTCCGCCTTGTCGCGCAGCTCGGCGGCACGCTCGTAGTCGGCATTCTTGACCGCCTCGTCCTTCTCCATGAGCAAACGCTCGATGTCGCGCTCGATCTCGGTGAGGTTCGGCGGCTTCGTCATCGTCTTGAGTCGCACGGCAGCGCCGGCTTCGTCGATGACGTCGATCGCCTTGTCGGGCTGCACGCGGCCGGTGATGTACCGGTCGGACATCTCGACCGCCTTGGCCAGCGCCTCGTCGGTGATCTGCACACGATGGTGGGCCTCGTACCGATCGCGGAGGCCCTTGAGAATAAGGACGGTCTCCTCGCGGCTCGGGGCGTCGACGATGATCTGCTGGAAGCGGCGTTCAAGGGCGCCGTCTTTCTCAATGTATTTGCGGTATTCGTCGAGCGTGGTAGCGCCGATGCACTGGATCTCGCCGCGGCTGAGCGCGGGCTTGAGCACATTCGAGGCGTCGATCGCACCTTCGGCACCACCGGCACCGACCAGCGTGTGCAGTTCGTCGATGAAGAGGATAACGTTACGGGCGCGAATCACCTCGTTCATGACTGCCTTGATGCGCTCTTCGAACTGGCCGCGATATTTTGTGCCCGCCACCATCATGGCGAGGTCAAGCACGACGATGCGGCGGTCGGCCAGGATCTCGGGAATCTCGTTACCGACGATCCGCTGAGCGAGCCCCTCGACGATGGCGGTCTTGCCGACGCCCGCTTCACCGAGCAGCACGGGGTTGTTCTTCTGGCGACGGCAGAGAATCTGGATCACGCGCGAGATTTCGCGACTTCGCCCGATCACCGGATCGAGTTTGCCCTGCTTGGCCATCTCGGTCAGGTCGCGTCCGAACGAATCCAACGCGGGCGTCTTGCTCTTGCCTTTCTTGGTCTCACCGGAGGACGCGGCGGGCGTCTCTTCACTTTCGATGCCGGCGCCGAGCAGGTTGAGCACCTCCTCGCGGACGTCCTCGAGCTTGAGCCCGAGATTCATCAGCACCTGGGCCGCGACGCCATCCTGCTCGCGAAGCAGGCCGAGCAGCAGGTGCTCGGTGCCGACGTAATTGTGATTCAAGCTGCGCGCTTCCTCGATGGCGTACTCAATGACTTTCTTGGCACGCGGCGTCTGGGGGAGTTTCCCCATGGTCACCATGTCGGGACCACTCTTGACGAGCTTCTCGACCTCGAGGCGGACCTTGCGAAGATCGACGTCAAGGTTCTTCAAGACGTTCGCGCCGACCCCCGAGCCTTCTTTCACCAGTCCGAGAAGAATGTGCTCGGTGCCGATGTACTCGTGGTTGAAGCGCTGCGCCTCCTGGTTGGCCAGCGCCATCACTTTTCTCGCTCGATCCGTAAAACGTTCAAACATGATCCACTCCTGTCACGGTCGGCAATGAATCCGTCTGATTCGCCGCGTCGCCAACCGGCTGATGGTGTCCAATCCGTGGTGCCCGTAGTTCGCTCTCGACATTCCGCTCACAGGCCCGGGTCTACCGTTCGCGCCATGGAAACTGTCGCGATCGGAGAATTCTCGCTGCATGTCCGGTAATACTGACCCGTTCACTGCCATAATTCAGGCACGGTGATTCTAGCACTGCACCCAGCGACCTTCAAGGAAGGGTATCGCTTCCGAGACAGGCAAGATTCTGCGTTTATATCGACGGATCGCATCGGCGTTTCAAGCTATTGAATGCCTGAAACCGGGTTATCCCGTCATCCGCTGATCGACTCGAAAGCGGGGTGCTGCCCCCGTCAGGAAGCGCCAGGCTGCGTCGCCGTGGGGGGTGCGCTGTACACCGCCTGCTCGATCCGGCGAATCGCCTCCTCGGTGAGTTCGAACATCAGATCGTAGTCCTGCCCGCCTTTCGGTTTGGCGATGAAGACCAGGTCGGGCGTCTCGTAGGATGAACAGGGATGCTTGCTCGCCTTGAGCTTGCGCCCCTCGAAACGCACCTCCACCTCATACGCCTGCGAGTAGGGTTCGCGTGTGCGGACCATCAGGTCCATGTTCTTCTCGGGTTCTTTCCTGCCGTGAAAGAAGAGAAGTCCCGTGCCCGGGACCTCGGCGGGATGCTTGTGATAGGTGAACGTCTCGCCGAAGGTGTCCATCAACTCGCGCCGCCAGGTGACCAGTTCGTCGCCGTCGAATTCGAGTTCGACGTACCCCAGCACGGACTGCTCGACTCCCTCGGAGAAGAAGTCGAAGCGATGGCGCGGTCCGCCGGTCACGTGATGAAAGTAGATGCGCCTCCCGCTGGGATCCCACGTCGGGTGCTTGTCGTGACGTGGGCTCAGCTTGTAGTGTCGCTGGGTGACCAGGTTGAGCAGGTAGATGCCTTGCGTCTCCTCATGAACGCGCGTGTAAAAGGTCAGCCACCGGCCGTCCGGCGAGACACGGGCGTGCTGGATCAACTCGGTCGCCCGGAGCCCCCAGGCATCGTGCGTGACGACTTTGCGTGCATCACCGCCACGCCAGGGCATGACGTCGATCCAGGATCGCATGGAGTCCGCCACCGGCACACCCAGACTTGAATTGAATTCGATGAAGGTGGCGTAGAGATGATCTCCGGTCGCCGAGAAACTCGGCTGAATCGCGAACCGGGTCAGCCCCCCCCAACTGCGATGGATGCCCGGGCGCGAGACGTGAAGCGGGCCCCACGCCCCGTCCTCGCCGCGCTCCGCCACACCGACGGCATAGACCTCATAGGGAAGCACCGGGTCTTCGAAGACCTCCACCTGCACCGCCAGGCGCCGGCCGTCGGGTGACAGCACGGGAGAGTCCCAGACGCCCTCCCCGCGAAGCAACGGGCGAAGCATCGATTCGTCAAGGCTGATCTCCGGGTAGTCGGCGGGCAGCAATGCCTGCTCATTCTGACTGCAACCCACGACTCCCCACGCCATCAGCATACCCAACGGCAGCCACTGGAGACGCCACTTCCCTCTTCGCATGCAGTCACCTCCGGTTCGAGGCACGATCACGGGGAGCCCGATCATCGCTCCGGCCCATTGCTCACTTCGAGCACGTCCCCCGGTTGAGCGCGCTCACGCACACCGTTGTACACGATGGTTTCAATCGAATCGATCGGTGGCACATGCAACCTCACGCGCTGCGGTGGATGATGATAACGAGATTCCGTTTCGACACGGAGTGTGGAACCGTTCTCGCCCAACTGAAAGCGTACGCTGACCGGTCCGAACAGCGTCGGGATGTTTTCGAAGCGGGTCGGCCTGTCGCTGCGAATCCACGCTTTCGGCGTAAGGCGGAGGAGGTGCAGCTCATCGGGATCAACGAGGTCGTCCACCACTGCCAGCCGGATTGTGTAGATCCCGATGTGGCCGCAGAGACCGGTAATGCCGCCGCGCGTTTCGCAGGAGATGTACGTCTTCCGCGAGTGCGCCCCGGTGATCATCGAGTACATCCCTTCGAGGTACTTCATGCGATCCCCGAGTTGATGCGTGTGAAAGAGGTTGAAGCTGGCCGGTGGTTCGCAACTCGAAATCTCGTGGACCAGCACCGCCGGTTGATCAAAGTGGCCATGCGGGTCGAAGTTCACGTGATTCGGACCCTCGCGAAAGAACTTGACCGTCGACCGCATCAACTCGGAGTCGGCATCCAGAAGTCCTGCATAGACCAGGAACAACGGCCCGGTGTCGAGGTAAAAGGCGTGGAAGATGTCGCCGCCCTCCGAAAGCGAGGTCGGAATCATGTGGTGTGTCTTGCCTGTGCGGTCGGTCCAGGTGGGCATGCGCTTCGTTTCTTCGCGAAGCGCCTCGATGAAGACCGTACGGTACTCCTCCGCTTCTTGCCCGAATTCGGCGGCGCGGGGATGGTCGATGCGCTCGAGCAGTCGCAGTGCGGTCGCCAGCCCGCGGTAATGCCAGCCGATGTTCCATATCGCCTGGTTGGGCACGCTGCGATCCGTGGCGACAGCAGGTGGCAGGACTCCCGGCACCCCGTCGTGATTCGTCTTTGCCCGGCTCTCCTTGATGAAGTCGCACGCCTTGAGAATCGGATCGATCCATTCGTCGATGAATTCCCGATCGTTCGTCAGCAGCGCGTGATAGGCGACCGCGTGCAACACCGCGCCGTGATCGGACAGCCAGTCGATGGACGTCAGGCTCTTGGGTGTCGCGAAGTACCCGGGATGCACGTCAAACGCGGGCCCAGGCGGTTTCACCGTCCCCTGCGTGTCCTTGAAGATCTGAAGATAGCGCTCGACTGACTCGTGGCGTCCCAGGGCATCCAGCAGCATCGTGTGAAACATGGTCGTCGGTGTGGCCCACATCCGGGCGTAGGCCCAGGAGCCGGTCAGGTTCGTGTAGTGCCCCGTGTCGGGCATGCGCTGGGCGATCAACTCGGCATACTGCAGGTTGCGCTTGAGGTAGTTGTTGACGTAGGGCTCGGGGGTGTCGATGGTGGCAAGGGTCTCCGGCGCGCGACTCCAGTAGGCGTCGGCCTGTGCGAGTGCGGCATCGCGTCCGAGTTCGGCTTCGGCCATGTACACGTCCCTCTCGGCAGGCAGCATCGGCACCAGTAGATCAACGTACGCGCCCTTGCGCGCAGGGATCACGACGTGCAGATTCGTGTGCTGCTCCTTGTCCCCCTGGCGCGAAGCGAGCGTCACTTCCTCAACGTCCCCCGGCAGGACGCCAAGTCGAATGCGACCGTCTGGCTCGGTCACCCGCCACCCGGAACGCTCCGGATCACCGTGCGTTTCCAGCGCAAGCTCACGCGGATAGCGCGCGTCCGTCGTTCGCAGTGCGACATTCCTGCCCTCGTACATCTCAAGGTGGACGTGCGGCTTGTTGATCTTCACGAGAATCCCGCAGGGTGGCGGATCCATGACCGGGTTGATCTCCGCGATTGAAAAGCGCACCCAGGCGAACAGCGGCTCGGTCCCTGATTCGATGGGCTCGCCGCCGGGAACGTGGGCAAACACCTCCTGACGAAGCGTGTAGCCCTGCGTGGCGCGAAAGGCATTCCGCCACTCGGTCCAGATCACGGGCGTCGGACGGTCCAGCATGCCCTGGTAGCCCCAGCGTCGGCCGTTGTCGGCGGTCATCTGGTACGTCCCGGCGCGCCAGCGATCGGGATCCTTTCCGTTGATCGAGGGGATCATCCACACCTGCACGCCCTGACCTCGCCAAGGCTCGAGCGCGGGCACGCCGTAGACCGGCGCGGGATCCGCCATGAGCATGCCGTTATAAAAGAGGTTGAATCGGAACAGGTGGTTCTTCCAGCCGAGGGGCGTGTAGACGTTGGTCATCGGCGGCCACCATTGCGAAGCGATCTCCACGTTCGGCTCGGGGGCTGATTCGGCTTCGATTCGCGGAACAAACATGCCCATCACGACTCCCACGCAGATCAGACCCAACGCCTGGGAGAACACGGACTCATGCTGCTTCATACGATCACCTTTCATCTTTCGAGAGTGGCCGAACCCGTCAGGCATGCACAGCGTCGCCGCTGGTCGGTCGGACGTCAACACGTGTCGCCCGCGCTCGGGTTGAGAACAACCCGCCGAGACTGCTATGATACCGGGCTATCATGTCCCGCCTCATTGAGGCTTCCATGGATTGAGGTTACTGATTGCATGTCCGAGTGGATTTGGGAACCGGATGAGGAGAGTCTGTCACGCTCGAACCTGGGCAGGATGATGCGCGAGCGCGGCTTCGTGGCATACGAGGAACTGCATCGCTGGTCGGTCGAGGATCCCGAGGGATTCTGGTCGGACGCACTCGAGCGGATGCGCATCCGTTTTCGCGAGTCGCCGGAATGTATTCTGCGTGCGTCCGATCCGCGCAAGCCCGAGTGGCTGCCCGGGGCGCGACTCAACATCGGCGAAAGCTGCTTCCCCGATCGCGTCGAGCACCCCGCCATCATCCATCGCGCCCCCGGCGGCAAGATGCAGTTCATCGCATCCGAGGAACTTCGCAAGCAGGCCCTTCGCATCGCGGGCGGGCTAGGACGGCTAGGTATCCAACCCGGTGACGCGGTTGGCATCTTCCTGCCGATGACCGCACAGGCGGTGGCGATCTACCTGGGTATCGTGCTGGCCGGCGCGGTGGTCGTCTCCATCGCCGACAGTTTCTCCGCTGAGCAGGTGGCCACGCGGCTCCGGATCGGCCAGGCCAGGGCGCTGTTTACCGCCGCGGCCGTTCAGCGTGGGGAGAAAGTGCACGATCTCTATTCGCGTGCGATGGACGCCGGGGCACCGGCCACGGTCGTCGTGGAAGCAGAGCCTTCCGAAGCGATGACACTTCGCGACGGAGATCACACGTGGGCGGAGTTCATCGAAGGCGCCGAAGCGGCTGAAGTTCACGTTGCCCATCCTGAGGATGCGGTCAACATCCTTTTTTCCTCAGGCACGACCGGCGAACCCAAGGCCATCCCCTGGGACCATACGACGCCGATCAAGTCCGCTGCCGACGGCTTTTTCCATCATGACATTCGATCGGGCGACGTGGTGGCGTGGCCGACGAACATCGGGTGGATGATGGGCCCCTGGCTGATCTTCGCGACGTTGATCAATCGCGGCACGATCGCGCTGTATGAAGGATCGCCGTTGGAAAGCGGGTTCGGAGAGTTCGTCCGCGATGCGGGCGTGAATATGCTCGGCGTGGTGCCCAGCCTCGTCGGCCGGTGGCGTGAATCCAGGACCATGGAAGGTCTGGACTGGAGCGCCATCCGCGCGTTCAGTTCGACCGGGGAATGCTCCAACGTGGACGACATGGCGTACCTCAGCCGCCTGGCCGGGGGCAAGCCGATCATTGAGTATTGCGGCGGAACGGAAATCGGCGGAGGCTACATCACCAGCAGCATCGTTCAGCCCAACATGGCCGGCGCCTTCAGCGGCCCCGCCATCGGCTCACGCTTCGTCATTCTCGAGAAGCGCGGTCGCCCTGCCGATCGCGGCGAGTTGTTTCTCGTGCCCCCGGCCCTGGGACTTTCCCGCCGTCTGATCAATATGGATCACGATGCCGTCTACCACGACCACACCCCGCTCGGCCCGCACAGCGAAAAGCTTCGCCGGCACGGGGACGAGATGCAGCGTCTCCCGAACGGTTACTACCGGGCGTTGGGCCGTGCCGACGACACCATGAACGTGGGCGGCATCAAGGTCGGGGCGGCGGAGATCGAGCGTGTCATTGCGGGCGTGGGGAATATCACGGAGCTGGCTGCGATAGCGGTGCCCTCGGAAGGTGGTGGACCCAGCCGGCTGGTCGTATACGTCGGCTCACACGAGCAGGATCTCGATCCCGACGCGTTGCGTGAAGAGATGAACCGAGAACTGCAGACCCGGTTGAATCCACTCTTTCGGATCGACCGGGTGATCATCAAGGAATCGCTGCCCAGAACGGCGTCGAACAAGATCATGCGGCGCGTGCTGCGCAGTGAGGATCCCGACAGCCGAAGCTGAGCTCACCCGTTGTCATATCCAAGGCCCCGAGGAGGCGTATACCGTGAATGATGTCAAGCGGATCCTGATCACCGGGGCCGGCAGCGGACTCGGTCGCGGGCTGGCGATCGAACTGGCGACCGCCGGTCACCATGTATGGGCCACGGATCTTGACGAAGATGCGGTGCAGAAGACGGTGAAGCACTTCCCCGAAGGTGCGCGCGGCAAGGCATTGACGCTCGACGTCACACGGGATGAGCAAATCGATGCATTGGTCCGATCGCTCGGGGAACAGCCGGTGGATGTGCTCGTCAACAATGCCGGGCTGCAGCACGTCGCCTCCTTAGAAAGCTTTCCTCAGAAAACTTGGGATCGCCTCATGGATGTGATGATTCGTGGGACCTGCCTCATGACGCGCGCCGTACTGCCGGGCATGCGACGTCAAGGGTACGGGCGAATCGTGAACATCGGCTCGATCCATGCGCTCGTCGCTTCGCCGTACAAGAGTGCATACGTGGCCGCCAAGCACGCCATGGTCGGCTTCAGCAAGGTCATCGCGCTCGAAACCGCCGATACCGACATCACCATCAACACGATCTGCCCTTCCTACATTCGCACCCCACTCGTCGATGCGCAGATCACCGATCAGGCCATCGCCCACGGCATCAGCGAAGAAGAGGTCATCGAGAAAATCATGTTGGACCCGATGCCAAAGAAGGCATTTATTACGGTCGAAGAAATCTCGGGTATTCTTACTTTTCTCATGTCATCGCACGCGCGGAACATCACCGGCCAAACTATCGTGATCGATGGGGGATGGACGGTACGGTGATAAACATCGGTGCTGCTAAACGCATTTAAATGAATATGTGTAGATTCACTTCGCCGTCCATACATCATGCACGTGTCCTGAGGATGAGCTCTCGCTTGCGTGATATCACTCATGGTCTTGCGCAATTCACCTCACTGACTTCGTGAAAAAAGGAACGATGATCGTCATCTCTCCCGGATTCCCGCCGTCGCGCCTATTGCCGATCACTTGATATCCATATATTTTGGTGTTCATGCATGGCCGCCTCTGGCATGCGGCTTGCAATCTTCGCCCCACCAGTTGCGAACACTCCATCGAGCCATGCAATCCGATCATGGCCACGCGAGGTGCCCCGTTGAACCTGATGACCACCCCCAAGACGTTTCGAGATGAAGTGATGGACGAGACCCCGAACGGCCGGCGCCTGGAGAACTGCATCCAGTGCGGCACGTGCGGAGGAAGCTGCCCGAACGGCGCGGAGATGGATTACACGCCGCGCGGCATCTTCGCCCTGCTGCTGGCCGACGAAAAGGAGAAGGTGCTCTCGTCCAACACGATGTGGCAATGCGTCTCGTGCTATTTCTGCACGTCGCGTTGCCCGCACAACATTCCGATCACGGACGTCATGTACACCCTCAAGCGCATCAGCATGCGGGAGGGCAAAGCCAAGGATCCCGACGCCCCCGCCCTGGCGAAAGCGTTCACACATTACGTCGACAAGTACGGCCGCAGTTTCGAAATGGGGCTGGCCACGCGGTATCACCTGCTCCAGCGTCCCGTGGCGGCCATGAAGATGGGCGGCATGGGCATGGCGATGTTCAAGCGGGGCCGCATGGCGATGAGCCCCTCGAAGATCAAGGGCGTCGGCCAGCTCCAGGCCATCATCAAGCGAGCACGTGAACTCGGAGGTGCATCGTGAAGTACGCGTTCTATCCAGGCTGTTCCCTCGAAGTGAATGCCTCGGCCTATGACGTCTCGGTCAAGGGCGTGGCCCGGGTGCTGGGTCTCGAACTCCAGGAGCTGGAGGACTGGAACTGCTGCGGGGCCACCGAATACTTCACGCAGGACGAGTTGACCGCCTGCGCCGTCATCGCCCGCAACCTGGCGATGGTCAACGGTGGATGCAACCAGATCACCGCGCCCTGCGCCGCCTGCTACCTGAACCTCAAGAAAGTCGACGCGTTGATGGCCGAGCATGAGGACATGAACGCCAAGGTCAACGATGCCCTCTCGGCAGGTGGGCTGAACTACAAGCCGGGCTCGCTCGAGATCCGCCACTTCCTCGAAATCCTGTATGAGGATGTCGGCGAGGAGAAGATCAAGGCCAAGGTCACCAAGCCGCTCAAGGGTCTGCGTGTCGCGCCGTACTACGGCTGCCAGGTGGTGCGTCCGTTCAAGGACTTCGACGATCCCGAGTACCCCATGAAGATGGACGAGATCCTCTCGTGGCTCGGCGCGGAGATCGTGGACTATCCCGTCAAGAGTCACTGCTGCGGCGGACACATGACGCAGATCAGCGAGCCCGAGGCCTTCGAACTGATTCGCCGCCTGCTCTACAGCGCCGACGTGTACGAGGCCGACGTCATCGCCTGCATGTGCCCGATGTGCCAGTTAAACCTCGACGCCTACCAGGGCCGGGTGAACAACTACTTCAACACCGAATACAAACTCCCGATCCTCTACTTCACGCAATTGATCGGGCTGGCCTTCGGTTTGTCGGAAAGTGAGATGGGCCTCGGGAAGGAAATCGTGTCCGCCAAGCCGGTGCTGTCCACGAAAGTGACCGCATGAGCGCAAAAACGCGTCACCGGATCGAATATCGCAAGGGAGATTGACCATGGCCGAAAAAGTCGGCGTCTACATTTGCCACTGCGGAAGTAACATCGCCAACAAGGTCGATTGCGAGCAGGTCGCGAACTGGGCCGGGACCACGGTGGACAACGTCACCGTCTCCAAGGACTACAAGTTCATGTGCTCCTCGCTGGGTCAGTCCATGATCGAGGAGGACATCAAGGAGAAGGGGCTCACCCGCGTAGTGGTCGGCGCCTGCTCCCCCCACCTGCACGAGAAGACCTTCCGCCGGGCCTGCTCCAACGCCGGGCTGAACCCGTACCTCATGCAGATGGTCAACATTCGCGAGCACGTCTCCTGGATCACGGAGGAGAAGGAGCTTGGCACGGAAAAGGCCAAGGCGCTCGTCGCCGCCGCCGTGAAGCGGGTCATCCACCAGGAACCACTCGAACCGAAGAAGGTCGACGTCAACCCGAAAACGCTCGTCGTCGGCGGCGGTATCGCCGGTCTCCAGGCCACGCTCGAACTCGCCGACGCCGGTTACCACGTCTACCTCGTCGAACGCGACCCCAGCATCGGCGGGCACATGGCCCAGTTCGACAAGACCTTCCCGACGCTCGACTGCTCCGCCTGCATTCTCACGCCGAAGATGTCCGAGGCAGGCCAGCATGAGAACGTGACGCTCTACACCTACTCCGAACTGGAGGAGGTCACCGGTTCGGTGGGCAACTTCAAGGTGAAGATTCGCCAGAAAGCCCGTTACGTCCTCGAAGACCCCTGCACCGGCTGCGGCGCCTGCGTCGAGAAATGCCCGCGCAACGTCGTCGATGAGGACTTCGAGGCCGGTCTCGGCAAGCGCAAGGCCATCTACATGCCCTTCCCGCAGGCCGTACCCAAGATCCCGGTCATCGACGTCGACTCCTGCATCAAGTTCCAGCGCGACAAGTGCGGCGTCTGTGCGAAGACCTGCCCCACCGATGCCATCGACTACAAACAGGAAGACGAAATCATCGAGCTGGACGTCGGCAACATCATCCTGGCCACCGGGTGGGATCTCTTCGATTGCTCGAAGATGCCGCAGTACGGATACAAGCGCCTGGCCAACGTCTACACGAACATGGAATTCGAGCGGTTGTGCAACGCCGCCGGACCGACCAACGGCAAGATCGTCATGCGGGACGGTAAGACCGAGCCCGAGTCCGTGGCTATCGTCCACTGCGTCGGCAGCCGCGATTCGAATCACAACACGTACTGCTCGTCCGTCTGCTGCATGGCGGCGATGAAGTTCGGCCATCTCGTCCTCGAGAAGACCAACGCGAAGGTCTACTCCTTCTACATCGACATGCGGCCGAACCAGAAGGATTACGAAGAGTTCTACCAGCGGCTGCTCGAGGAGGGCATGAATTTCGTCCGCGGCAAGGTGGCGGAGATCACCGACGCGGCCCGCATGCCCGGCGAAGAAGGCAAACTCATCATCCAGTGCGAAGATACGCTGATGGGCAAGCAGCGGCGTATCCCCGTGGACATGGTGGTTCTGATGGGCGCCCTCGAGCCGCGCCACGATGCCAAGGAGATGGGCCTCAAGTGCGGGATTTCGTGCAGCATGGCCGGCTGGTTCACCGAGCGACATCCGAAGCTCGATCCCGTGGCGACCATGACCGACGGCGTCTTCATCGCCGGGTCTTGCCAGGGGCCGAAAGACATTCCCGCCTCGGTTGCCCAGGGCGCGGCTGCTGCCGCCAGGGTGGCAGGCATGATCACCAAGGGCAGCGTCGAGATCGAACCCATCGTCGCGACCATCAACGAGGACGAGTGCTCCGGCTGCCGGATCTGCAACAACATGTGCCCCTACAACGCCATCGAGTACGACGCCGAACGTAACGTAAGTCATGTGCTGCCGGCGCTGTGCAAGGGGTGCGGCACGTGTGTGGCGGCGTGCCCCGCCCAGGTCATCACCGGGGCGCACTTCAACAACGATCAGATCTTCGCGGAGATTGAAGGGGCCTTGTGGGACGCCATGCCGGTCAACGGGAACGGTCATGGCGCGCGGTCCAGCGTATCCGAGGAGGCCGTGACCGCCTAGCGGGAGAAGAGTCATGAGTGAGACACGATTTGAACCCAAGATCGTCGGCTTTCTGTGCAACTGGTGCTCGTACCGCGCCGCGGATATGGCCGGCACGGCGCGCATCAAGCAATCCCCCAATGTGCGCATCATTCGCGTGATGTGCAGTGGGCGCGTGGATCCCTCCTTCGTGCTCAAGGCGTTCTCGCTCGGGGCGGACGGGGTCCTGATCGCCGGTTGCCATCCGGGTGAGTGCCACTACATCGAGCAGAACTACAAGACGATCCGTCGCTACGCGATGCTGCAGAAGACGGTTCAGCAGTTCGGCATCGAGAAGAATCGGCTCAACCTGGTGTGGGCGTCGGCGGCGGAAGGCGCGTACCTCGCCGAAGCGGTCAACACGATGGTCGAGAATGTGCGGGCGCTCGGCCCGCTGAACTGGCAAGGCAACTGGCAGGAACGCCCGGAAGCCCTCGAGGCCATCGAGAAGATGGCGGCCGAACACGCCGAAGCCATGGAGGTGCCGGTATGAGCGAAGCAAAAGGCAAACTGGCGATCTACTGGGCGGCGTCCTGCGGAGGGTGCGAGATCTCGATCCTCGCCCTGAACGAGAAGATCCTCGACGTCCACAAGCACTTCGACATCGTCTTTTTCCCGTGCGGCGCGGACGGCAAGGTGCGCGACGTGGAGAAGATGGCCGACGGCGAGATCGATGTGTGCCTGTTCAACGGCGGCATTCGCACCAGCGAACAGGAGTACATGGCTCAGCTCATGCGGGCCAAGTCGAAAGTGCTCGTCGCATTCGGGTCGTGCGCCATGGAAGGGTGCATCCCCGGCCTGGCAAACATGAGCAACAGGGACGAGATCTTCGCGACGAATTACCACGACTGCCCGTCGGTGGATAACCCCGATCGCGTCGTGCCCCTGCCGGAGACGGAGGCGCCCGAAGGCACGCTGCACCTGCCGACCTTCTACGACACGCTCAAGACGCTCGACCAGACGGTCAAGGTGGATTACTACCTCCCCGGCTGCCCTCCCGAGGCGGAGCGGATCTGGGAAGCCGTCGAAGCCATCGTCACCGGAAAGCTGCCCGCCCCGGGCTCAGTGATCGGCGAGGCCACGACCGTGTGCGACTTCTGCAAGCGCACCCGCACCGAGAAGAAGATCAAGGAGTTCAAGCGGACTTGGGAGGTCATTCCCGATGACGAAACCTGCCTGCTGGAACAGGGCCTGATCTGCTGCGGCATCGCGACCCGCGCCGGTTGCGGCGCCAAGTGCCCGCAGGTCAATTCGCCCTGCATCGGCTGCTACGGCCCGAACGAGGACGTGCAGGACTACGGCGCGCGGTTGATGACCGCATTGGCGTCGGTGATCGACTCCAACGACCCCGAAGAGATCGAAAAGATCATCGACAAGGGCCTGCCCGACCCGGTCGGCCAGCTCTACCGCTTCAGCCTGGCGCGAAGCCTTCTGCGGCGCGGCAAGCTGACCAGTGCCAATCACGGGAATGGAAACGGCAACGGGCACGCGTAAGCGCATGCCATTTTGATACGGAGCATCAGGATCATGAAGCGAATCTCGATTGATCCCGTCACGCGGCTGGAAGGCCACGGCAAGATCGACATCTTCCTCAACGACGAGGGCGAGGTCGCCAACGCCTACATCCAGATTCCCGAGCTGCGCGGATTCGAACGGTTCTGTGTCGGGCGACCGGCCGAGGATCTGCCGAACCTCACGTCGCGCATCTGCGGCGTCTGCCCGGAAGCGCACCACATGGCCGCCACCAAGGCCCTGGACCGCGTCTTCCACGTCGATCCGCCGCCGACGGCCAAGAAGCTGCGCGAGATGTTCTACTCGATCTTCTACGTCACCGATCACACCACGCATTTCTACGCGCTGGGTGGACCGGACTTCATCTGTGGGCCCGACGCCCCGCCGGCCGAGCGCAATATCCTCGGCGTGATTCAAAAGGTCGGCATGGACATCGCCGGTAAGGTCATCAACATGCGCAAGACGGGCCACGATCTGATCCAGATGATCGGCGGACGGCGCGTGCATCCGAACTGGGGCCTGCCCGGCGGCGTGAGCAAGGGCATCAACGAAGAACAGCGCAAGGAGATCGAAGCCAAGGGACGCGAGGCGATCGAGTTCGCGCAGTTCTCGCTGAAGATTTTCGATGACATCGTCCTAGGCAACACCGATTACGTCGATCTCATCAAGAACGATGCCTACATCCACGAGACCTACAATATGGGCCTCGTTGATGCGAACAACAAGAGCAATTTCTACGATGGCATGGTGCGCGTCACCGGCCTCGAAGGCGAAGAGGTGCTCAAGTACGATTGCAGCGAATATCGCGAGCACATCGCCGAACACGTCGAGTCCTGGTCGTACCTGAAGTTCCCGTACCTTCGCAAGATCGGCTGGAAGGGTTTCGTCGACGGCAAGGATTCGGGTGTGTATAAGGCCACGCCGCTGTCGCGCTGCAACGCCGCCGACGGCATGGCCACGCCGCTCGCCCAGAAGGCCTACGAGCGGATGTATGAGACCCTTGGCGGCAAGCCGATTCACCACACGCTCGCCACGCACTGGGCGCGGCTGGTCGAGTTGCTGTACGCCGCCGAGCGCTGGGTCGAACTCGCCACCGATCCGGAGATCACCGGCAAGGAATACCGTGTTCTGCCGACCGAGACACCGACCGAGGGTGTCGGCTGCGTCGAAGCGCCCCGCGGCACGCTGACGCATCACTACGCCACCGACGAGCGCGGCATCATCACCAAGGTCAACCTGATCGTCGGCACGACCAACAATAACGCCCCGATCAACATGTCCATCAAGAAGGCGGCGATGGGGCTCATCAAGAAGGGCCCCGTCATCCGCGAGGGTCTGCTGAACCGCGTGGAAATGGCGTTCCGGGCGTACGATCCCTGCTTCGGATGCGCCACGCATCACCTGGCCGGCGAGATGCCGCTGGAAGTCATCATCCGTCAGCCCGACGGCGCGGAGATCGAACGGCTGCGGCAGAATCTGGATTGAGTCGGATCGTTTCGTCACGGTGGGGGCATGGGAACTCGGACATGAAGATCCTGGTCATCGGTCTCGGGAATCCACTTCTCTGCGACGACAGCGTCGGCCTGCACGTCGTGGATCGGCTGCGCGCGCAACTCCCCTTTGACGAAGATGTGGAACTCGGAGAGGACCACTGGGGCGGTCTGCGTTTGATGGAGCGCATGATCGGCTATGACTTTGCCGTCGTGGTCGATGCCATCCGCACCGGCGCCCCCCCGGGCACGATTCACCTGCTCGATCCCGAAGACATCCCCACGCAACGCAGCGCTTCGGCGCACGATGCCACGCTGACGACCGCCCTGGATCTCGGGCGCCGCGCCGGCGTCCATCTGCCCGAGACTCGGAATATCCGTCTGATCGGCATCGAAGCCGATGACATCACCACGTTCAGTGAAACCTGCACGCCGCCCGTGGCCGAAGCCATCCCCCGGGCCGTCGTGGCAGTGGAAGCTGCACTCGAAGAAATGAGGGTCGCATCATGATATCCCCGGAACAACTCCGCCGATTCCCCTACTTCTCCGGTGTCTCTGACGAAAGTCTGAAGCAGATCGCCATGCTCAGCGACGAGAAGGATTTGGCCGCCAACGAGGAGGTCTTCGCGGACGAAGCGACGATGGAGTACCTCTACATAATCACCAGGGGCGAGGTCGATATCCAATGCGTCTTCGACGGTGGAGGGCGCAAGGTCGTCGATACGCTGGTGCCCGGGGAATTGCTGTCCTGGTCGGCGCTCGTCGAACCGTACAAAGCCACCGCCGCCGCCGTGGCGACCAAGCCTGGTGCCTTGATCACGATCGAGGCGGCCGGCCTTCGTGCGCTGATGGAGAAAGATCATACGCTCGGATTCATACTCATGACCGAGGTCGCCAAGGCGGTCAGCCATCGACTCTCCGGTTCGCGGGTGCAACTCGCCGCCATGAGCTGAACGATCCCGACGACCGCGTCCTTACGCGTTCATGGACGCTGCGAAGTGCCCGCACCCCGGCGGTTTGACTGCCGGGGTGCTTTTTTGGGGGGGCGGGACTGCTTTGACGAGGATTGATGCGGTACGTAATCTTGTATCGTCTCGTGTTGATACTCTGACTGAAATCAGCTTTCCGGGGAGCACGAACATGTCGATCAGCATTCTGGGATGCGCCGCTTTGATGATGCATAGCCTGGCCGCCACGAACCCCGCTTCAACCGGCACGCTCCGCGTGACCGTCCACGAGGAAGGGTCTTCCTCCCCCCTGCCCTGCCGCGCCTGGGTGAAGGTCGGCGAGGACTATCACTTCATGCCGCAGGAAGACGAATCCACGCCTTACAAGAAAGATCAGAGCTTCTCCTGTATGGGCAGATTCACAATGAAGATTCCCGTCGGCCCGGCGATCGTCCACGTCGAGCGCGGCAAGGAGTACGTACCCGTCGATTTGCCCGTCGAGATCCAAGCCGGGAAGGCCCGCGACCTGAAGATCGCGCTTCGCCGCTGGATCGACATGCCCGCTCAAGGCTGGTATTCGGCGGAGTTGCACAACCACTTCGGGCACGATCGCATCAAGGTCCTCAAGCAGCTTGCGCTGGCCGACGACATTCACTGGCTGCCCTCGTTCACTTATTGGAACGACTTTCAAGAGAAGTGGCCTGATTATGCCCGCACGCCCATCCATCCCGCGGACGATCGCCACATCGTCTCGCTGCACAACATGGAAATCGAACGGATCGGTGGCGACCCGTTTCACTCGGTGGACGCGCTCTTTCTCTTCGGAATCAACAAGCCCGTCCATGTTCCGCGCCACGATCATTTCTTCCCACCCAGCGCGACCCTGGCGGCCCTGGCCAAGCAGCACTCGCCCGACTGCGTGATCGATACGGACAAACCGCTCTGGGCGGAGAACGTCGTGACCATGGCGTTCGGGCATTTCGATTCCGTCCAGGTCTGCCACAACCATTATCACCGACGACAGACCATCCACGAATGTAAACCCTGCTGTGGCATGATCGATGATTCGATCGAGGAAGAAGCACGGGACTGGGGTGGCAACGAGCTCTTTCACCGCACGAACGTAATCTATTACCGCTGGTTGAACTGCGGATTTCGGCTGGCCGTCAGTGGCGGATCGGCGATGGGGGTGATGGCGGTGCCGCCCGGCTACAACCGGACCTATGCGAAGATCGAGGGGAAATTCTCCGAACCCGCCTATCGCCGCGCGATCCGCGAAGGCCGGACCTTTGCCACGAGCGGGCCGATGATCTGGCTTCACGTGGACGGCCGTATGCCGGGCGACACGATTCATCGCTCCGGCAGAGACACCGACAAACTGAACATCCAGGCGAAAGTGCAGGGCCTCGACAGACTCGACTCGCTTGAGATCCTTATGGGGGGAAAAGTCGTTCAAGAGATCGATCTGCAAGGAAAGAAAACTGAATCGACGCTCGAGGATATCACGATCGTCCCCGAGCGAAGCACCTGGATTGCCGCCCGCGCGATCTTCACCGCCCCCGACGGCTACCTCCGACAGGCCCACACCAGCCCGGTCTATGTGATCCTCGATGAGAAACCGATCGCATCCCGACGGGACGCGGAATACATGATCCGCTGGATCGACAGGCTCCTCGAGGCCGGCGCGTCGCCTGAGCGTTATGCCCGCCCCGGCGATCGCATGCAGGCCCTGCACCTCTATCGCCAGGCAAGAGCCTTCTACACCGACATTGCGAGAATGGCGGAGCGCCATTGGAAGGATTGATCGCCGGCTTGTCGCGAATCGGCGTAGACGGCCTGAATCGCCGGAGATGACGACGATTCCATCGAGCTTCCCGAAGGGGCTTCCGGATCTCGTGTGGAAATCTGCCTTGTGTTGGTGACACGACCGAACAGTGAGTGATCGCACGCCCCCCCATGGCCCCGTTCAGGCTTCTCCACCTGAATCATACGTAAGATCAATGAAAATAGTGGTTTATATTGGAAGATGACCACTTGGAGGGAGCCGAACGCCGCAACCCGACCAGGCAGACCGGACCAAACTCAGGCTTTTTCTGACAGATCTATTACAAATCTCACCGAAAAAAGCCCCAGTTGGGATCAATTCAGTTGCAGCTCATATCACACACGGCTTATAATGATTAAACGAACGGATCGTTCAACCCCATAGCGAACGTTCAAAACACTTGTAAACATTTCCCGTCGAGCGGACGGTGAATTGTTCTGTTTCATGATTGTTGGGAACATCATAAAACAGAAACGTGACCTACGGAATTCTGGGAGATCAGAATGGGCCGCAGCGCGCAACCCGGGATCGAGCGTCGTCGCAAGATCCTCAAGATCTTGAGATCGGACACGTCGGTGGATACCTCCGAACTGGCCAGGACGCTGAATGTCAGCGAGATGACGATTCGTCGCGACCTGAAGCAACTGGAATTGCAGAACGCGATCTTGCGTAGCTACGGCGGGGCGACGCTGGCCCGCAGGATCCACCTGGAGTTTCAGTTCGATCAGCGTCGCCAGGGCGCTTTGGCCTCGAAGCAGGCCATCGGTCGTGCGGCGGCGGATCTGGTCGAACCGAATGAAACCGTCTTCATCGATACAGGCACGACGACGCTGGAATTCGCCCGGGAACTGGCTCGCCGCGACATTCCCGTCACCGTGGCCACGTCGAGTCTGGCCGTCGGCAGTGAACTCTGGGGGCGCGATCAGATTCGCGTTCTGATGCTGGGCGGGCAATTGCGGGAGGGGTCTCCCGATCTGACGGGGCCGCTGTGCGAGCATTCGCTGGAAATGCTCCAGGCGACCCGCGCGTTCCTCGGCTGCGACGCGTTGCATCCGGAGCGGGGCTTCTTCGCCGCCGACACCGAGGGCGCTCGCGTCTCGGCGACAATGCTGCGTAACGCGTCATGGCGTTGCGTGGTGGTGGACGGCAGCAAGATCGGCAAGACGGCGCCGGTACGTTACGCGTCCCTCGAGGACATCGAGATGTTGATCACCGACGATTCCGCCCGCGAAGAAGACCTGGCCGCCCTCCGGCAGTCAGTGAAGGAACTGCGTATCGAGCAGGTGTACACCCGGGCGATCTGAAGAACGGAAGCAATACATTGGCTCTACATATCAGCAAAGAAAGCGTTGAGACACCGCCGGGGCCGTCCTACACTCCGAACTGGTGTCGCGTGAACCTGAATGATGTGCCTCACGTGGTGACGCCGCTTCCGGGTCCGAAGTCGAAAGCGCTGCATGGCCGCGCGGAGAAACACGTCAAGGGGCTTTCCGGGCAGGTACGTCTGTTTCCGGTCTGCTTCGAGTCCGGCCAGGGGATCACGCTTCGCGACGTCGATGGCAACACATACCTTGATTTCTCGAGCGGCATCTACGTGACCAACCTCGGTCACTGCCATCCGAAGGTCAGTGAAGCCATCTCCCGGTATGCCCACACGCTGCTGAATGCCCATGATTTCATCACGCCGATCAAGCTTGCCCTCGCGGAAAAACTCTCCCAGGTGCTGCCCGGTGATCTCAACGGCATGCAGTTCTACGACAGCGGCACGACCGCCGTCGAAGCAGGCATCCGGCTGCTTCGCTCGGCAACGGGCAATCACGAAATCCTGAGCTGCTACGCCGACTTCCATGGCAAGAGTATGGGCAGCGTGGCGTGTGCCCGGATGAACGCCATGTACGGTCCCGCGCGGCCCGCTGGCTTTTACATGCTGCCGCGACCGGACATGTATCGCCCGCACTGGACGCGGAGCGACGGCACACTGGACAGCGACGCCTATATCGCCCACTTCGAGCAGTTCGTGCTGGAAGCCACGACGGGCCAGGTGGCGGGGTTCGTGCTCGAGCCGATCCAGGGCTGGGCGGGCACCATCGTGCCTCCCGACGACTTCTTCCCCAAACTTCGCCGCTTCTGTGATGCAAAAGGTTACCTGATCCTGATGGATGAGGTCTTGACCGGCATGGGGCGAACGGGCAAGTGGCTCTGCAGCGAGCACTGGGGCATTCAGCCGGATATCGTCACGCTGGGCAAGGGGTTCGGCAACGGATTCCCGGTCACGGCGTGCATTGCGCGCGAGGACATTGCGGACCACTTCAATGCCATCAGCGCCAGCACCAGCTACGGGGGCAATCCCATGGCGTGCGCGGCGGCGCTGGCCTGCATCGAAGTCATCGAACAGGAACAACTGCTCGATCATGTCATGCATCTGGGTGAAGTCGCCCGTCAGCGGTTGCTGCGCATGAAAACCGAACACCCCATCATCGGCGATGTGCGTGTCAAAGGTTGCCTGATGGGCGTTGAACTCGTCAAGGATCGCCAGACCAAGGAACCCTTCGCGGAGGCCGGGCGCGAGGTGTATCAACGCGCATTCCGTAAAGGGCTCGCCTGGATCCCTGCCGGCCACATTCTCCGCATGAGTCCGCCGCTGGTCATCAACGAGGACGAGTTGCTGCGCGGACTCGATCTCATCGACGAGGCCATCGGTGAAACCGAGCGCGACCTGATTGCGATTTAACGCGCAAGTTTTCTGATGTACTGCCCAGCCCCATTCATCGCGACGACGAATGAATAAGCCCTGACCACACGCCACTTATCGGGCAGGTACACGCTTCATCATTCGCTAGCGAAATCCTCACGAAAACGACGCGAATTTTTTGCCTGCCGTTGAATCGTGGCGTATATTCCATGTTGGAAGGCACGAACACGTCAGCGTTTCTGGTGATTCAACAAAGCCATCCCGCTGAAGCGGGCAAGAGGTGGAAGTCCACGAACGCTGAACGTACGCGCTGACACTGTCGGGATGAAAGGCCGGTGGCCATGGCTGGGATGCCTGAAATCATCGGGGAAATCGAGCAGCCGCGCCCCGCGGAGAATGACCCGCGGGAATCAGCGGATGTGGAAACGGAAGTTCCCGAGCATCCTTCGAATGGCACACCGGATCGTCGAGAGTCCACGAGGTCGGAAACGACTTCGTTCATGATGAGACTGCTGGACTTCTCCGGATCCGGCGAGCGTGCTCCTCCGGGCTGAAGGCTCCGGGGGGATCGCGAGCCGATGACGGTATTCGGGTTGGCGGACAGGCTGGCTCTCTTCGCGAGTGCATGTGCCGAGCCACTTCGACACTCGCGGCACGTGGATCTCGCTCTTGCGCGATTGCACGCACAGTCGGACGCTGACGGGTATCGGTCGTCACTCAAACAGGAGGTATGTTGATTGTCTGACATAGGCGCTGCCACTTCGCAGCGGTTCACTTCATAACCAGGCCGCATGAAGGCCTCATGCGCTCCGCGGATCTCTCACGTCAGATCGAGACGGGGCGCGACTATACGACGGCAACGGCGAACGCGTAGAGGGCTCCGGCCCGGTCGTTCGCCGTTGTGCGTTTTACACTGCCCGTTTTGCAATCCCCGGCGCGGCCGCCTACCATCCCTCGCGTTTGGATCAATTTCCCCCTGGAGGGCTCCCCCCATGCAACGCCCCGCCACCCTGGGCGAACTGAAGTCTGGCGGCTATCGCTCCCGCAGCGTCCGCGATGAGCTGCGCGAGAACCTGATTCGTCGTATCCGGAATCGCGAGCCGCTTTTTCCGGGCATACTGGGCTATGACGAGACCGTGATCCCGCAGATCGTGAACGCCATCCTGAGCCGTCACGACATGCTTTTTCTGGGACTGCGCGGGCAGGCGAAGACCCGTATGCTTCGAGCCCTGCCCCAGCTTCTCGACGAGTTCATGCCGACCGTGGCGGGAAGCGACCTGTACGATGACCCGCTCAACCCGCAGTTCCGCCAGACCAAGATGATGATCGCCGAGCATGGTGACGATACCGAACTCCACTGGGTCCGCCGGGAGGAACGCTTCCACGAGAAACTGGCCACCCCCGACGTCACCATCGCCGACCTGCTTGGCGAGATCGACTTGGTGAAGCATGCCGAGGGACGCTATCTCGCGGATGAATCGGTGATGCACTTCGGTCTGATTCCCCGAACCAACCGAGGGATCTTTGCCATCAACGAGCTGCCGGACCTCGCGCCGCGCATCCAGGTCGGCCTGTTCAATGTCCTCGAGGAGCGCGACGTGCAGATCCGCGGGTTCCCCGTTCGGCTGCCCCTCGACGTGTGCCTCGTCTTCAGTGCCAATCCGGAGGACTACACCAACCGCGGGCGTATCGTCACGCCGCTCAAGGATCGCATCGGCTCGGTCATCCGCACGCACTATCCCACCGATACCAGGCTGGCGATGCAGATCACGCAGGATAACGCGTGGCTCGAACGCGAGCGCACGGGTGGCACTCCCCTGCTGCTGCCGCGCTTCATGGCGGAGATCATCGAGGAATTCATCCGTCTGGCACGGACAAGCCCGCACGTCAACCAGCAGTCCGGCGTCAGCGTCCGCGCTTCGATCACATGCATGGAAACGCTGGTCAGCAATGCCGAGCGCCGGGCGATTCAGTGCGGGGATGAGCGTGTCGTTCCGCGCGTGAGCGATCTGGCGAACATCCCCGCCAGTGTCCGCGGCAAGATCGAGTTGATGCTGGCGGAAGATGAGCAGGCCGAAGACAAGCTGATTCAGGCGTTACTGGGTGAGGCGGTCAAGAACGTGGCGGAACAGTACATCGATCTCGATGCCTTCGAGCCACTCATCGAGCGCTTCAAAGGCGGACAGGCCAACCTGGAAGTCGGAGACGATGTCTCGAGCCAGACCCTGATTTCGGAAGCGGAGGCCTACCCGGGCCTGCTCCCCGCCGCGGCTCTACTCTGCCGCGCAGCGGACGCTCCGGAGGACGATCCGCACATGCTGGCGGGCGGCATCGAATTCATTCTCGAAGCCCTTTACGTCAACAACCGGTTGAGTAAATACATCTACCAGGGCAGCACCTTCTTCAAACGGTGAGGCACCCTGCAGTTGCTCCCGCTTTCAGGACGGTCTATCATGCCGACCAGCAGATCCGGGTCATAAGCGAGGGCATGGATGCCTCAATTCCAAACTGAATCTGAACCACCTTCGAATTTACTGACGGGCCGGTCGATGCAGCACGCACTGGACGTGCTGGCAACGGTGACGTCCTGTACCGCCATGCTCTTCAATCGCGATCTCGACGTGCTCGTCGGTCCGGTGGCGGGCAGCCCGCTGGTTGTCGCTTTGATCAGCCATCCGCAGGGGCGCGAGGCGGTCATTCGCGCGCATCGCTCCGCCGCGCGCGAACCGGGTCAGCTTCAAGCCGCGCACGAGGAACTGCTGGGGCGTGCGGGTCTGGAACACATCGCCATCCCGGTCATGCAAGGAGAAATCCGGCTCGGCACGCTGACCCTCGGCGATCGCCCACGGACCTGGTTGTCGATGCGGCGCGTGCGCGAGATCGAGAAAACGCTGGAACTCCCTGGGGGAACGCTGCCGGATCCCGAGCGCGCGGTGATTCCCTGGACCCGGACGGAAGCCTCCAACGCGCGAAACATGGCGGCGTTGCTGGGCGAGCTGTTCGTCGAACTCTCACAGCAGGATGCCGACCTGACCCGCCGGGTCAGCGAACTGAGCAACGTGTACAACATCGCCGGCCTGCTGGCGGGCACCCGGCATCTCCAGGAAACACTGGATCGCGTGACGCAGATGATCTGCCAGGTCATGCGCGTCAAGGCGTGCAGTTTGCGCTTGCTCGATGAGGACACGGGGCAGTTGCGGATCGCCGCCGTGCACAATCTATCCGAGGCCTATCTCAACAAGGGGCCGGTACGGATCGAGGAAAATCCCATCGATCGCGAGGTGCTCGAAGGCAATACCGTTTACGTCGCGGATGCGCCCAATGATCCGCGCACACGCTATCCCGAGCAGGCCCGACAGGAGGGCATCGTCAGTTGTCTGGTGTGCGGCCTGACGTTCCGTGGAAAAACAGTAGGTGTGATCCGACTCTACACCGACCGGCCCCATGCCTTCAGCCCTGCGGAAGATGCCATGATCCGAATCGTGGCCTCGCAGGCGGCCGCCGCTATCGTGAACGCGCGTCTGCTGGACGAAGCCGTGGCGGCAGAGCGCTACACACAGCAACTGGCTTACGCCGGGGAAGTGCAGCGGCGGATGATTCCTGCTTCGCCACCCCGCCACCCCCATGCGGAGATCGGCGCGATCTATCGCCCCACGTACCAGGTCGGTGGTGATTTTTACGACTTCATTGACCTTCCGCAGCACAACCTCGGCATCGCGATTGCCGACGTCGTGGGAAAAGGGGTGCCGGCGTCACTCATGATGGCTTCGTTGCGATCGGCATTGCACGTCAACGCCTATCACACGTATGACATCGACAGGATCGTTTACGAGTTGAACCGGCATACGTGCCGGGAAACGAGCTCGAGTGAGTTTGCCACGCTCTTCTACGGGGTCCTTTCCCAGGATGGTCGCGCCTTCACTTACTGCAACGCCGGGCACGACAACCCCCTGCTTTATCGAAACGGAGAGATCACATACCTCGGCAAGGGAGGAATGGTGTTGGGGGTGGATCCGGACGAAACGTTTGAGCGCGAGATACTCCCTCTGCAGACGGGCGACGTGATGTTGCTTTACACAGACGGCGTGCCCGATGCCTTGAACTTCTTGGATGAATCCTTTGGTCGAGAACGCCTGGCGGAGTCATTCGCGCGGCATGTTCAACTGCCCGCCCATCGCCTGGTGCGCAGCATCCTCTGGGACATACGCCGGTTCCGAGGTTATGCCGAACGCAATGACGACGTGACCATGGTGGCAATCCGTATCCAGTGAGACGCTTTTCCGATTTTACGAAGCCGCCTTCTCGGGCTTCAACAGCATCTGCATCTGCTTCAGGTTTCCGCCACCACCCGCCAGGAGCGCGTTCACCAGCACCATCAGCGAGTTCAAAAACTCCGCCATGTTCTCGAGCCGCTCGCGATAGACCTCCACCCCGCCGTTCCCGGACGTGGCCTGATCGTCCACCATGTCGCGGCAGCGGTCGATCGTTTCGATGATCGGCTCGACCTCCCGACGGCGACGTTCGCGCACGATGGTCTCGAACATCTCCCAGACGTCGGTTTCGGCGGAGAAGTATTCTTTGCGATCGCCTTTCTTATGCACACGATTCACCAGCCCCCAGTTCACGAGCTGCCGGAGATTCATACTGGTATTGCCGCGTGAGATCTGCAGGGCTTCCATGATGTCGTCCGTGCAGAGGGGCTCGGCAGAGAGATAGAGCAGGGCGTGAAGCTCCGCCATGGTACGGGTGATGCCCCAGTACCCGCCCATCTCTCCCCATCGGCGGATGAACAGTGCTTTGGAGCGTTCCAGGGAATCATGCATGTGAGACCTCCGATCCTGAATATTCTGAGGATCCAAACACAAAGGAACTTTCAGAACCCTCTGAAAATAGAGTAGCGACTGAATTGCTTTCCGGCAAGTGAAAAAAGTCACAAAGCCGGTCCCAGCGATGGATTCAGCCTTTTCCCTGCAAGGCCGAGGCTGCCTGAGCTCCTCTAAACTCATGTCATTGGGGAAGTTCCGTGCGGAGATCGAGATCCCAATCCCACTCGTGAAAGTAGAGATTGCGACCATCGATTTCGACTTCGCCGCGCTGGAAATCGGCCGGCTCGCTGCGAAGGCTGTGCTTGGTGGGATACAGCGGAAAGCCGTAGTCCATGTTCACGATGAGGCGGTAGGCATCCTGGTGACCGAAGTAGAAGTTTCGGATCCGGGGATCCTCCGACGTCGTGTAGCCGTAGGAGACGTCCGCCGGGAGCCAGCCCCAGGGCTCGACGTAGAACTCGGCCCAGTCGTGAAGGTTCCACGAACCCGGGTGAGTCTGAAAGCCCGATTGCCATCGCGCGGGGATCCCGGCGGCGCGGCACATGGTGATGAACAGCATGGTCTGGACGCCGCAGTCGCCGCGACCGGTGCGCATCGCCTTCTCCGCAAAGCCGGGAAGGGTGCTGTATTCCTCTTCCGCGCAGTAGCGGATACCCGTGGCCACGTCATCAAAGATCAGCCTGGCCTTGGCAAGTGGATTCGTTTCCTCTCCGATCACTCGTTCAACGCGCTCCCGAAGTTCTTTCGAGAAACGGATGTGCGGCGGACGCTCACACAGGTGCTCCCGCATATGATCCGCCCGGAGCGCCTTCGCGCGCGTATCGTCGAGGTCGGGATAGTAGGCGTGGGTGAGGAACTCGAACTCGATCGCGAAGTGGACCGGCTGCTTCAGATTGCGAACGTCGTGCTCGAAGTAAACGGTGCGATGCGCCGTGACCGATCCATCGAAGGGATCCGGCGCGACGGGGGCCATCCGATACGCTTCCGGTGATGCGCTCACCAGGCGAACGTGCTGCTGCTGACGATACACCTGCGGAAAAGGCAGCCACGCGCGAATGCGCGATCCGCTTCGTCCGCCGACCTGGTCGGGCCTGACCGTGATCGCGTAGCGCATATGGTGTTTCACCGGAAATACGATTGGAGATCCGGCGCCATCCGCCGCCTGCACGATCTGCTCGAGATGCCCCTGCAGCGTCCACTTCGATTCTGACTTCTCCTGTGGCTTGGCATTCTGATCCCGATGTTTGTCACGCCGCTCGATGGCTTCCGGGCAGAAGCGGAAGAGATTTGAAGGCTCGCGTTTGAAGTATTTCACTTCGCCGTCGATGAGGCGGTACTGGAGTTCCCCCGCCACGCGCCATCGCTCGATGTCGGCAGGGGTCAGATCGGGAATGGATTCGCGTACCTTGTCGAGGATCTCCCGCGCATCGAGGCTGTATTCCCGCCTCATGCGGTTCAGCAGGTCGCGGCCCTCCGCCACGAGTTGCCGGACGTGAGGATCGTTCGAATCCGCCGCCGTGTCGAGCAGGGTCTCACATTCGCGAAACGCGCCCTCGGCGGCCATGGATCGGAACTCGACCGCCACAGCATGTTCAGAAACGAACACCAGCGAAGCGCCGGGATGTTCACAAAGCGGGCTGTCCATGGCCATCATCGTCGCAACCATCAGCAAGGGAACAGTCATCGGATCGCGCCTCCAGAGCGCCGTCTCAGACGGATGTTCATACTACCACGTGAAGTCGGCCACGATACGATCTCCCGCCGCGGCTGTCACGCGTGTGGGCAACTCGAGAACGGCATCTTCGCCATCCCGCGTCAGGTTCGCCACGAGTTCCCGGTCGTTGAGATGCAGATTCGCGGCGATGTTCGTTGCCTCCACGGGAAGACGGAATTCGAGACGTCGAAGATCGTGTTGCCCGTCCAACAGTAGAATCGTGCTCGTCTGCCGGCCGGGTTCGCGCTTCTGAATGAATCGGCCCCACGCCGTGGCCAGCGCGAAGAACGATTGATGATCGTCCGGCTTCAGGGCTGGCTTGAACGCGATACGATCGGCCGGGCCATCGTAGCTGAAACCCTGCGCCGCCAGGAGCAACGACCAACTGCTTAACGCCCGGGCGTAGTAGTCGCCGCATTCGATCTCATTCCACGGACTTCGCTTGCTGCCGTCATAGCGTTCACGCACACCGCGCACGATCGCGAGCGCTTCTTCGACCTGCCCCTCGTACAGCTTGTGCGCGGCGACCTGGTACTCCACGCCCGTCCAGCATTCGTCGCGGTAGTGGATGGGATCCTTGGGCCGCCCGCCGTGCGGCCACGATCCACAGAGAAGGCCCTTGTCCTGACCATCGGCGAACTGCAGAAAGCGTTGCGTGCCTTCGAATCCCTCGATCCGCCACAGCCAGTTGTGCTTGAAGATCGCTCGGAGCGCCGATTGCACCTGCTTGCCCGGTAAGATCTCGCCGAGTTCCAGCACCCGCGCCCACCACGCC
>CAZUAQ010000004.1:28381-167315 GCA_964618455.1 uncultured Planctomycetales bacterium
ACGACCTGGTCCGACCAGCAGCCGGTGCCGTATCCGCCGGTAAGATCGTCCGCCTTCTGGATGTAGTATTCACCGTTGAACAAGCGTTGCGCGATAAGGCGGCGTCCACTCTCGAATCGCGCGCGGTAGCGCTTGGCGGCATCAGTGTCCTTACAGAGCCGGGCCATCTCCTCCGCCGCGCGCAACGCCGCCAGGTAGAGCGAGCTCACGAACGAGTTCTCCCCGAAGATCACACGGTCGTACGTGTTGAACTGCGGGGTCTCCATGACACCGTCGCCGTTCGGATCCCACTCGCTCATGGCGAAGTCCATCGCCTTGCGTATGGCGGGCCAGTGATCGTCGAGGAAGCGCCGGTCGGCGGACTGGCGATGCTCACGATACGCCTTGAGCACTTCGCCGCACTGGCCGTCCGCCACGGGAAAGGCATGTTTCTCAGGGAAATCGCGCGGAACGACCACGCGATGATTCACACCGCCATCGTCGCGCTGGTGATACTTGAGCGCCGTGACGCGCATGTTGCGTTCCAGCCCGGGCCAGAGCCATGCCAGCGTCTGCTCGTAATTCCAGACGTGGTTGCAGTTCATCGGACAGCATCCGCCGCCCTCCGGGTTGCACCCTTCGAAGCCGTAGAACGTGCCTTCTTTCGTCCAGAAACAGGTGGGCGAGCGAAGGATCGAAACGTTGGCTCCCACGGCGTCGATCAGTGTGCCCGGAAGCGTCGAATCGTACAGCGCCTCCACATAGTCCTCTGTCTGTTCTTCCAGACGCGGCCCTTCCGTGACCACGTAGCTCGCCACGTCTTTAGCGCTGCGGTACCAGTTGGCATACATCGTGCCGACCGCGCGGGCGGGGTTGTTCACCAGGGTCCACTTGTTCTGCGGATAGTACTGGTTGGGGAAGTGCCAGGTCATCACGAAATTCGCGTCGGTGTGCGATGAAGGCCGTACCACCGAAGACACGCAAAGCGCGCCGTTGAGCGTCTGCCCCGCCAGGGTCGGCCCGGCGGACGACTCTGCACTGCCGGGAGATGGCGGCGTGTCCAGGCGACCGCTTTCGGCAAACCTGTCGAATAATGCCTGGCCTTCTGTCCAGCCGAGATCCATCGTGGCCTTCTGCTTCGTCACCAGGCACATGCTGCCGAACGACGGGGCATCGGCGGGTCGGCCGGAAGCGGGACGATACGTCGAGCCGACCATGTCGGCGATGCGCTGAAGAAGCCGGTCACGATGCAGCACGCGATCATCGCCCGGATCCACCTTCTCCGGTTGCTCGCCGTGCCAGATGAGCCGCCCTTCCCGGTAGCCGACCGACTCTCCTTCCGGGGCTTCGTTCATGACGGCGATCAATGCGTTCCAGGCTTCGGCTTCGTCGTGCGTGACGGCATCGATCGGCAGGTTGCTGAAGCGCACATCGTCGGCGAGGATATGGCTCCAGGGCGTGGTCTTGTGATCGATGATCTGCAGGCGGGCCTCCTTGTTGCGAAATTCCTGGACGTCCCACTCCACGCGTTCGAGATGCTCAATGTTCTTGCCCGTGGCGGAGCGAACCACGTTGCCTTCGACAACGAGATTCACGGCACAGCCTCCGGGTTTTTCACCACCACCGATCAGAAACGAGATGTACTTCTCCCGGATCATGAATTCCGGAGAGGTCAGTGTGCCCTGGCGATAGTCGTCGGGGGCGTAGGAATTCACGAACCCCGAACCGAGGTAGCCGGTGACCGGTTGCTGCGTGATGCTCGGGCCGGTGGCGGGACGCTTGAAGGCGACACCCTCGACCTCCCACCGCCCGAAGGTGCTGCCATCGAAGTCGGCAAAGAGCGTTTCCCGTCGCGTCTCGTTTTCGCCGACGGTCGGCTTCACCGATCGCCGCAGCGGATTGTTCGGACCGGTCAGCCAGAGGACCGCCCCTTCCCGCGCCACGGCTTCGGCGGCCTCCTTCAGCGTGCCTCCGCCTACAAGTCGCATGTCGCCGTTCATCAACCAATACAGACGTTTCATGGTGGCACGCGATCGATCCACGCCCGGACTGCCGAGATTCAGGTTGCGGATCGGCGACTCCTCGAGGACCGGCACCTGCTGATGATCGGTGATCAGTTCGATGGGCGGATCGACCTCCGCCGACCGGCCGGGCTTGGCGTACATGTGGATGCCGGTCATGCTCAGCCGCGCGTTGTGCACCACCTCGTTCATGTTGCCGCCATAGGGACCGTGCGACACGCCCTGCGATGCCCCGATCCCCGCATGACCGACCGCATTCTGCAGTGAGGCCAGTATGGATACGTCGACGGGTTGGTCGGTCTTGTTGATCACGCGCACGTTGAGAATTGCGGCGGGGATGGCGGAGTCGCGCTCGTTCAGCGGAATGAGCGGATTGCTCGCTTCGAGTTCCACCTCCACCGGCAGTTCGTCATCGCGAAAGCGCATCGTGGCGATCGGGTAGCGTCCGATGAACGTGATATCGCTGATGCCCTTGAACGGGCCGACGTCCTGCCGCTGCAGGGCACGGACAATCGGTTCGCCGCCCTTCGGTTGGACGCGAATCGCCAGGAACGAATCGTCCACGTGACAATTCTTCTGGATGTTGTTGAAGATCTGCCAGTTGACCAGCCGCCCATGACCCGACAGCCAGATGGTGCCCGTGCCGATGCCACCCAGCGGAAAGATCAGATTGTCGAGTTGGGCGCCTGAGTATTCGATCGGCCCTTCTGTCTCGTGAAGCGCATCGAACCAGCTTTGTGGAGGCCGCTCACGGCAAGCAGGCGGAATATCGCCCGGCTTGGCCTGCGCCATGCCCGCACCCAGCACAGCACCGGCCGTCCCGGCGCCGATCTTCAGCAGTTCGCGCCGCGTGACATCGCCGCGACACGCACAATCTCGACCACACCCGTCGCTCATGGATTCATTCCTTCCGCATGGCTTGTCATGAAGTGACGCCTTCGGCCATAGCCTACCCTTCGGACCGCAGACGTGTCACGAGTTGATCCGCCAGGCGCGTCGGCTCGGGCAGGCGATACCCGGCGCCACACTCGAGCACCACGCGGATGGCCGAGGAGAGCGTGGCCCGGTGACCGACGCTGACATAGATCGGCTTGACCCCGTCACGGGTCCGCAGCACCGCCCCGACCACCTCATCCTCGTGAACCAGATTCGTATATGACCCGCGTGAAAGATCCGGCTCCTCGTGCTGACCACACAGACGGCTCTTTGCACATCCGACCGACGGCCTGTCCATCAACAGACCGGCATGCGACGCCAGGCCGAATCTGCGGGGATGCGCGATTCCCTGCCCGTCGAAGAGAAAGATGTCCGGCTCGATCTCGAGCTTACGAATGGCCGCGAAGAGGGCTGGGATTTCGCGAAAGCTGAGCAGGCCCGGCACGTAGGGCATGCTGACGTCGCGCCAGGCGGTGACCTGTTCGACGACTTCCCGCCGGGCGCAGTCATAGACCACGACCCCGGCCAGGCATCGCGTGCCATCAGGACTGAGGGCCATATCCGCCCCGGCGACGCTTCGGATCCGTTTTGGTAAGGACGTCTTCCTGATTTCCCCCGCCAGCCTGCTTTGAAGACGGATCGCCGCCTTGGGCGTGAGCTTCCATCGATGGCGTGCAGGCGGGAGCTTCACGAACCAGTTCCTTTCCATGGTTTCTCCCGGGCAGGGAGGACCGATCATGCATGCGGCACCAAGTGCCATGGCCGACCAACGTGAACACACGGTTAAGCGGACAAGAATCTTCGGTTAGCTCGCGTTCTCATCGGACTTGGGCACCCGAAAAGACCGATAAAAAAGAAGATTGTTGCATTGCAGGGGGTATGTTATCGCCCGCTCACTTTTCATGGAACCCGGCAATTGCCTTAACGATATCTTGACGCAACATCATAGATAATAAGGGTTTGGAGGTTGAGCGTGAGGATCTGCTACGGGGTTCACGGATACGGTCGAGGGCACGCCATGCGAGCCATGGCGGTGCTGCCTGAACTCACGCGCCGACATGATGTACTCGTGCTGGCCGGGGGCGACGCCTATGAATCCCTCCGCCATGACTACCCGGTCATCCGCATGCCCATGATGGGCTATCGCTACAACCGCAAGCGGAAGATCTCTCCCATCGCCACGATGAAACACATGCTGCCGCTGCTGCTGGACGTCTGGTTTCACGGGCCGACGCTCGATTTCGCGATGGGCACGATCGAGGACTTCAAGCCGGACATCATCCTGAGCGATTCGGAGATTTTCACGCACCACGCAGCGCGAAAGCTGCACGTGCCCCGCATCACGTTCGACCATTTCGGCTTCCTGGTCTATTGCCGGCCGCAGATGTCGCGTTTCGACCGGTGGAAAGGCGCGGGCAGCGCCTTTGCTTACCGCACCATGTTCGGTGAGCCGGATCGCATCATTGTCAGCAGTTTTTTCGACGCCCCGCCGATCCGCGAAGGCATTCAAGTGGTCGGCCCGGTCATTCGGCCGGAGGTGCGGCGCGTGTCACCGAGCCGGAAGGAGCACCTGCTGGTGTACCTGAGCATCGGCCAGCATGAATACACCGATCAGATCGAGCAGGCGCTGCTGAAGCTCGACTGCCCGGTGTTGGTCTACGGCACGCCGCGGCGCGGGCTGCAAGGCAATCTTCAGTTCAAGCCGATCGCCAATATCCCGTTTATCGAGGATCTGGCGAGCTGCCGGGCGGTCTTCGCCACGACGGGTAACCAGCTGTGCGGCGAAGTCATCCACTTCGGAAAACCGTTGCTCGGCATGCCGATCGACTGCCTCGAACAGCGCTTGAACGCCGCGCAGATCGAGCGCATGGGTGTCGGCATGGCGGCGCCGCGGGGGCGGATCACCGTGGACCTACTCAAGAACTTTCTCGCGCGCGAACACGAGTTCGCGCTCAATGCCCAGCGCCAGTCGAGAGACGGTGCGCGCGAGGCGCTCGATGCCATTGAATCTTTTGCTGCGGAGTTGATCGGCGCGGACAAGGTCACGCCCACCGGTCAATCGCAGGATGAGCCTTCACAACGCCGTGTACGTGAGGACCACGCATGACCAAGAAGAACAAGACCAAGCGACGTTTCTATCGCAGTGTCTGGATCTCGGACACCCATCTCTGCACGAAGGATGCCCAGAGCGAGTTGCTCTACTCGTTTCTCGACAGCATCAAGTGCGACTATCTCTACCTGGTGGGTGACATCATCGACATCTGGTCGCTGCAGCGGCGGTGGTGGTGGCCCCAGCAGTACAATGAGGTGCTGCACAAGCTGCTCAAGCGTTCGCGTAAAGGAGCCAAGGTCATTTACATCCCGGGCAACCACGACGAGTTCTTCCGGAACTTCGTGGGTTACCAGTTCGGTGAGGTCGAGGTCATGTCTCACGCCTACCACGAGACAGCCGACGGGCGGAAGTTCCTCGTCCTGCACGGTGACGAATTCGATACCGTCGTGCGCTACCACACGTGGCTGTCGAAACTCGGCGGATTCGCCTATCACTACCTGATCAAGGTGAATCGCCTGGTCAACGCCTACCGGAAGCGCATGGGCAAGCCGTACTGGAGTTTCTCCGGGGCGATCAAGCGCAAGGTCAAGCAGGCGGTCAAGTACCTGACGCACTTCGAGGATCTGCTGACCAAGGAAGCGCAGCGCCAGGAGGTGGACGGCATCATCTGCGGACATATCCATCAGCCGGCGTTGAGGGAGATTGACGGCATCCAGTACTGCAACACGGGCGACTGGGTGGAGAACTGCACGGCGCTGGTCGAGCGCGAGGACGGCACGCTGGAGTTGATCTGGTGGCACGAGGAAATGGATGAACGCTGCCGGGATCTGGCACGCACGGCGATGCTGCCGCAGCACATCACGGAGCCATCCTCAACCACCCCGGACCGAGAGGAAGAGCCTGTCGCCGTTCACGCGGATGCCGACGAACGCGATGGAGAACTGGTCGGCGCCGGCGCCTCGCGCGCGCACGAGGCCGAGTGAGTCCGTCGTTGCGGATCATCCACACCATGTTCGCCACGATGGGCGGTCTACGCCTTTTTGGCGGTGCTGTTCAGCGATTATCGACGGTGTCGCCGGGCCAGTCGTCCGTGCGGAATGGCGAGGCGGGCAGCGCGGCGGAGTTGTACAGGTTGCACGCGGGATTATCCGCCCAGGCATAGCGAACCGCCACGGGGTCGGACACCTTGGACGAACTCACCGCCACCTTGTTCGGCTCGAGGATCTCCGCATCGGCCCAGACGAACTGCTTGTCTTCGCCCGCGATGGCAAAGCCTTCGAGCTTTCCATCCGAGGCGAGCGCATCCCCGGTCTTGACTTTGAGGCCTTCTCCCACGTGTTCGAACGTCAGAATCACCTTGCCATCCTTGATTTCGTGGGAGCGGTAGAGGGGACTTGAATACACCAGTTCCCGGCCGTAGGCCTTGTGCAGCGCCGCCAGGGCGAGACGCTTGCCGACGTCCTGCTTGTTCCGCGGATGAATGTCGTTGGCTTCACCGATATCGATGATGACCGCCATGCCCGTGTTCGGCCAGGCGAGGGTTCGCAATTGAGCCTCGCGGAGTTCGGCCCAGTAGCTGCCTCCGGGCTCGGGCTTGCGCGCTTGCCAGTTGGCAAGCTGCACGAAGAGGAAGGGGAACGAGCCCTGTCCCCAGGCCTCACGCCAGTCCTGGATCATGGCCGGGAAGAGCGTTCGGTACTGATAGGCCCGCGGAGCATTCGATTCCCCCTGGTACCAGATGGCGCCGCGAATCGCATAAGGCACGAGGGGGTGGATCATGGCGTTGTACAGCCCCCCGGAATAATGCGGATGCTTGCTGGCATCGAGCGGAGGCTTGGGCTTGGCGGGAACATCCTTGCCATCGGCCTTGGCGGCCTCGGCCTTCTTCTTCCATTCCGCGATTTCTTCTTCGTACTTTTTCTTACGCTCGGGGTAGCTCTCGCGGATGCGATCCCATTTCTCGACGATGGGTTGGAGCATGGGATCGGTCGCGAGGGTCTCGCGCGTCGTCCACGCTTCGGCAGGCGTACCTCCCCAGGCGGTGTGCAACATGCCGAACGGCACGCCAAGCTCCTTGTGCAGTTCGCGAACGAAGTAGTAACCCACGGCGGTGTACTGACCGACGGTCTCCGGGCTGCAGACGGTCCACGCGCCGGGCACATCGTCCTGCGGCTCGAGGGCCACGACGCGTTCGGCGCGGAAGGACCGAATCTGCGGGTAGTTGGCGGCGGCGATTTCCGCCTCGGGGTTGTTCGACTGGTGAACCCGCCAATCCATGTTCGACTGGCCCGAGCACACCCAGACTTCGCCGATAAGCACATCGTCAAAGACGACGAAGTTGTTGCCTTTGACCGTGACGCGATGGGGTCCGCCGGCGTCCATGGCAGGCAGATCGACCCGCCACTTGCCGTCATCAGCGGCCACGGTTCGTCGCTCGTGCCCGTTCAGCGTCACGGAAACGAGTTCCCCGGGATCTGCGTATCCCCAGATGGGGATCGCCTTGTGGCGTTGGAGGACCATGTGATCCCCGAAGACGTTGGGGAGCCGAACATCCGCTGAGGCGGTACCGGCGAGCGTGAGTCCAAGGAACAAGCGAAGCGCGACGAGATGTGTTCGAGTGGCTAATCGTGTCATCAACCTTCCCTGCTTCCGTATCAAAGTGGATTTTCCGCCCTGACCGTGACGCGGGCGCGACGTCTGACGAACCCGATGCCGGCCAGTATCCACAGGCCGAGGGTCGAGGGTTCCGGAGCATGGCGCGAGTACTCGAGATTGTCAATGCCATACGTGATGCTGCCGAGCGGTTCGATTTTGAGGCTGAACAGGTTACCCCCGCCCTCGTCGAGTCCGATCCATTGACGGTTTCCAAGGGGAACAGCCGGCATCAGGACCCTCGAGATCGGTTTGCCCTGAAGATCGAACGTGGTCAGGTAGTACGGTGTGTTGAGATTCATCGCCACAAACCCGGCCACCTGGACCGGCTGGAGAAAGTAGATCGTCAGGTTCGCGGGTTCGCCGGGGGTGGCCAGGATCTCAAGGGCCGTGCCGCTATCGACCGATGGTACGCCGGCGGCAGTGCCGACACGGGTCACGACGTGAGCGTCCGGCGGATTGGGATGAACCACCAGTCCCTGGAGATTCTGCCCGACGATGTTCACCCCCGACGGCAGGTGGTCGAAGTTGTTGAGGATCATGGGGTACGTGGTGAGGATCTGTTGGTAATCGGGATGTCTCTGGACCGCGCCCTCCGAGGTAGGAATACCGACCCAGCGGGTTGCGCGGGCAGGAACGGGTGCCATCGCCGCAATCATGAGGGTGACGACGAAGCACTTCATACGGGTTTCTACGCGTCTAGTGGAGACCATGACCATCTCCGAGGAATGAGGATCCACCTGATCCGAAGCCGCATTGCCTTCAGGGAAGTAATCAGAATAGATGAAGCGCTGTGTTCTGGCAACCAGGCACCGATGAGGACATCGGCGCCGAAGGCCGACTGCTTTTCGGGAGGCGATGAGATGATCTTGAAGAAGAAACGGCCGACGATAACGATCCATCGCGGTCCTGACATTATGAGCAGAACACCCTACTGATCAGCAACGCCGCGAAGCATGGCCGCAATGGGATGGAAACTTTCGTCCTGTGGAAATGGCTTGCGACAGGAAAAGCCGGATGCTCAGTTATCTTGGCGCGAAGAGGATGTGAGCGCAACAGGATGTGCGCGCAAAAAAAGAGAGCCCCTCCTCGGCGCTCTCCTGCTTCTTCCCGTGCTTATTTCCCTTCCGTGCTTATTCCCTTCCGCCTTCTAACCCTCCGGTGGTGGCAATAAGTCCACGACGGTTGGCATTGTAGTGGACGCTGATTTCATTGCAACCGTAAATCTGGGGAAATTCCACACCTTAGCGAATTCCTCACACAGGCAAGTGGAATCCATGTAAGCTTATGATTGAAATAAGTTTACAATCAAGAGATGCCGGTACGTCATCCGACACCTGTGGCATGGCCGAGTTGAAGCTCCGCCATCTGGCGATAATGCCCTTCGCTCCGCATCAGATCTTCGTGCGATCCAATGGCGGTGATCCGTCCATCTTCGATCACGACAACCCGATCGGCCCGTTTCACGCTGCTGAGACGGTGAGCAATGATGAACACCGTCCGGTTCTCAAAGACCTCTTCGAGATCAGAGGCGATCTCGCGTTCAGTGGCGGAATCCACCGCCGCCATGGCATCGTCAAGAACCAGGATACGGGGGTTTTTGACCAGGGCACGGGCGATGGCGAGCCGTTGCTGCTGCCCGCCGGAAAGCGTTACGCCGCGTTCGCCGATCACGGTTTCGTAGCCTTCTTCGAGTTCCTCGGTGAAGTCGTGTGCCCGGGCAAGTCGCGCGGCGGTCATGACGTCTTCCCGGCTGACCTCGGGGACGCCGAAGGCGATGTTGTTGGCGGCAGTGTCGGAAAACAGGAAGGTCTCCTGGAAGACCAAACCGATGGACTGTCTCAGGGAGTTGAGCGTCAGCGTATCCACGGGCACCCCATCGATCAGGACCCGCCCCGAGTCGGGATCGTAGAACCGCGGGATGAGGTTGATCAGCGTGGTCTTGCCCGCGCCGGTCGGGCCGACGAGGGCGATGACTTCGCCGGGTTCGATCTCCAGATCGATGCCTTTGAGCACCGGGTGCTCCGGGTTGTAGCCGAAGGTGACGTTCTCGAAGGTGACGCGTCCCGGCCCCGGCGGAAGGTCCTGGGCGTCGGGCTTCTCCTCGACCTCGGGCTGGGCATCGAGAATCTCGAAAACGCGCTCGCTGCTGGCGAGGGCTTCCTGGATGATGTTGCTGATGACGATGATCTGACGGAGTTGATTGCCGATCTGGTTGACCGCCATGGTGAAGACGACGAGATCGCCGATCATCAGGCGGTCGTTCATGACCAGGTAACCGCCGAAGCCGAGACAGACGACGAGGTTCGTCCGGACCAGCGTGCGGTAGAGTGGAATGTTGGTGCGGAAAAGATCCACGACGATCATGATGCGCCCGAGCAGCCCGTCGTTGAGGCCGGAGAAGCGGCTGATTTCCGCATCTTCGCGAGCGAAGGCTTTGACCACCTCCGCGCCGGCGATGTTCTCCTGCAAGGCGGTCACCATGTCGTCTTCGCCTTCGCGGGCGTGATGGAAGGCGCCACGCAGCTTCTTCGCCATGCGAAGCATGACCCATACCGCCGCCGGCACCATCACCATCGAGGCCAGCGCCAGCCCGGGATGGATCCAGAGCATCATCCCGAAATAACCCACGGTGTAGATGAAGGTCTGCAGCAGCGTGAACCAGGCCATGTTGGTCATCTGGCGGATGTGCTGCACGTCGGTGGTGACGCGGTTGATCAACTGGCCGGAATAGTTCTTGTCGTAGTAGGAGAACGACTGACGCTGCAGGGCCTGAAAGAGCAGGGAGCGCAGTCGCCAGGTGATGCTCTCGCCGAGTCGTGACATGGCCAGCCGCGAGGCAAAAACAAGAACTCCCCTGAGTACCGCCAGGACGAGAATCAGGATGGCGAGAAAGCGGATGTGTTCCAGAAACCCCGAGGGCGGATCCAGCAGTGCCCGCCAGAAGCTCTCATCCGGGGGATGTACCTCGTTGGCAAGTTTCTCCGCCAGGGCTTCGACCTGGTTGAATCCGGTGCCGATCAGACGGATCTGGGCGACTTCGAGAATGATGAACGCGAAGGTCAGCACGTTGACCAGCCAGAAGAGCTTGCGGAACGGGGCGACCAGCCCGTAGATCCGGCGGACCAGGGGCCACGACTCGTTCAGCTTGACGGTCTTGAACTCATCTTTGCGGGTCAACATGCGTGCGTTCACTTCTTCGGGAGAGCATCGGTGCCGTGTCGAGGCTGACGCGCGATTATAACCGCGATCCGGGGATGATGTAGCCCGGCGCGGATAGGGATTTCATGGTGCCTCACTGTGCGGGAGCGTCGCCGTCCTTGACTTCATAGCGGGCGACGTATTTCCGGGCGAGTTGGAAATAGACGACGACAGTGCTCATGGCCAGGAGGGTGGCCGCCCATTCCAGGACGGTCAGCACAAGGCGGAACATGGCCGGGAGATCGGGCGCGAGCAGCGTCGCGATGATCAGGACAAGTTGGCTCGTGGTGCACCACTTGCCGACCGGGCGCGGTGCAATGTAGATGCGTGTGGTGGTGAAGTACACTACGCAGAAGCCGAGGATGACGATAAGATCCTTGCCGATGGCGGCAACGACCACCCACGACGGAAGTCGTGCCCCGGGCACGTGGGAGTGTTCCAGGGCGAGAATGATCATCGAGACAAAGATGAGGATCTTGTCCGCCAGCGGATCCAGGAACCGCCCAACCGCCGACTCCTCGTGCCACTTCCGGGCGAGATAGCCGTCCAGACCGTCACTCAGCGCCATCAATACGAAGATGCCCAACGCTGCCCACCGTGCAAGGTCTTCGTAGCCGGGCTCCTGCACGTTCAGCAGCGCGACGACAAACGGACCGATCATCAGGATTCGCAGAATCGTGATGCGATTGGGCCATGTGAGGGGAAGCATGAGCAGACTCGCTATCAACGGTTCTCGCGCAGTATCCAGGAGGATACGCGAACGTCAAAGGACGTTTCATCGATCTTCATGCACACGGCACGCGATCAGGCGTCGGCGCGCTTGGCGGCTTTGAGCTGGACCGCCACTTCCGATTGCTTGTAGGCCTCGTCAAGCGGGAAGCACCCGCTGATCATGCCTTTCCGCGGCGCGGTGGTGCAGTCGCTGAACGTCCGGCAGATCTTCTTGACGTTCAACTCGCCGCGCGTCAGCGCGTCCCACGGGAGTTCCGGGTAACTGAGGACCATGCGACCGATGCCGACGAGATCCGTCCATCCTTCGCGCACGACGGCCTGGGCGACGTGCGGGAGGTATTCCTGCAGGTAGGTATAGCCCGTCCCCACGAGGACCATGTCGGCAAAATGCTGCTTGAGTTCGCGGACGGCGACGATCTGCCGGGCGACGCCGACAAGCGGATCCTCGGGAGGCTGGTAGCCGTCGCTCGGCGGGTAGATCGCGGGACGCTGGATGTGCGGGTTGTAGTAGGGACTGCCGGCGCTGAGATTGACGACAGAGACGCCGAGGCTCCGCAGCATCTCGAGAAAATGTCGCGGTTCCGTGAGATCGTATTCGAGGGGATTCTCGGCATTCACGCCAAATCCGTAGGTGTAGGGCAGACAGTTCGCGTAACCGGCGGGCATGCCGGCGCCTTTCTTGTTGCCCTTGCGCGTCCCGGGATCATCTTCGTACGGAACGAAGTCAAATGCGCTGAGCCGAACCCCGATGCCCAGTCCCGGAAGTTCCTGCCGGACGCGATCGATAAGTTCGCGAATGAAGCGTGTGCGGTTCTCGAACGATCCGCCAAACGGCCCAGGACGCGTGAAGGCGCTGAGCAGTTCGTGGCCGAGGTACCCGTGGCAGCACTTGAGATCCACGAAGTCGAAGTCGATCTCGCGGGCGCGACGCGCGGCGGTCACGTAGTCGTCCTGAAGACGGCGAAGTTCATCATCGGTGAACACGACCGAGTCATCCTCGGGGTCGATCCCGAAGCGGGCATCGAGAATGGGATGATGGTAGGCGATGCGCGGTTCAATCTGGCGTGAGTTGGGCCGACAGAATCGTCCGGAGTGGGTCAGCTGCAGGCCGACGACCAGATCGTCGGCGTTGCCTGTCGTTTCGCGGTGCGCGGCGACAAGCCCCTCACGGAGAGTGGCGATCTCGGCCTGCGTCTCCTCCTTGATGCAGAGCTGATTGGCATTGGCACGTCCATCGTGTCGCACGGCGACGGCCTCACCGCCCCAGATCAGCTTCGCCCCGCTCCTCCCGAAGTTGACCCACCGGCGTCGGGTCCAATCACTGGGTCCACCTTCCGGTGTGCCGTCCCAGCCCTCCATGGGATGGATGCACCAGCGGTTGCCGATCGTGCGACCGAAGACTTCCATTGGCGCGGCCATGGGCGAACCGTCTTGGGCGGTCAAGATGGCCTCGTCCATGGGAATCGGCCAGCCCAGCTCGTCCCAGCGGTCACGAAGTGCGGCGGCAGTTCGGTATTGTGTCAGCTTGGGGAAGCTCTTCAGTTCGGGCATGGAAAATTGTCCTCCGGGCCGGTGCCTGACGTGTCAATCGTCGAGCCGGTCAGTATAGTACTCCTTCGTGAGTGGTGAAACCGATCCGGCGTGTCGGTTTTCGATCTGGTTCCCGATGCGCCATCCCTGGTGAAAGGACACAACCTCATGATCATGAGTTCGATGGGAAGCGAAGGCGGCAACAGTTTCCTGCTGATTGTCGTGGCGGCAGCGTTGGTACTGAGCGGCACCATCCAAAGTTATGCGGCGGAAACGGAGTTGCCGGTCGGCCCGGCCCCCGAGGCACTGGAGATGGCACATTTCCCGAACCGGGTGTGCACGTTCATCTGGCGGAACTGGGAGTCGGTGGAACTCGATCGCATGGCGGAGGTGCTGGGCACGACGCCGGACAAGGTGGCGGAGATCGGGAAACTGATGGGCCTGCCGCCGCACCAGAAAATCAGCGACTGGAAGAAGTCGCGCGGGTACATCACGCTGATCCGCAAGAACTGGCACCTGCTCAATTACGATCAGATGCTGCAACTGCTGGGGTGGGATGCCGAGAAACTCGCTTACACGCTGAAGGAAGATGACTTCCTGTGGGTCAAGCTGGGGCGACTGAAGCCGCAGGCTCGACCGCTGCGCTATGCCCCTTTGACGGATGAGGAGAAGGCGCGTTGCCGGGAGATCGGCAAGGTGGTCCATGAGCACTTCAGCGAACTGTTCCGCCGCCCGTTCGAGAACCGCTACCAGTTCGTGACGCGGCTGAGCTATCCCCTGGACTATCGCCCCGAGCCGCGGCCACTTGACGAAGAACCGATTCGGTTTCTGTACTCATACTTCGCGGTGTACGGTGATCCGTTGCTGCATCCAGAGTTGGATCCGTATCCCGCGCCGCTGCTGGAGCGATTGGCGGAGGTGGGCGTGAACGGCGTGTGGCTGCATACGGTTTTGCGCGATCTCGCACCGTCGGAGGATTTTCCGGAATTCGGCGAAAATCATGAAAAACGGCTGGACTCGCTGCGCAAACTCGTGCAGCGCGCCCGGAAGTACGGCATCCACGTTTACCTGTACATGAACGAGCCGCGTTCCATGCCGGCATCGTTTTTCAAGAAGTACCCGGACATCCGAGGCGCGGAAGAGGACGGCATGTACTCCATGTGCACGTCCTTTCAAGTCGTGCGGAACTACGTCAAGGAAGGGTTGGCGTACGTTTTTCGTGAAGTGCCGGATCTCGGTGGCATCTTCACCATCACCGCCTCGGAGAACCTGACGAACTGTTACAGCCGGGGGACGGTGGCGGGATGTCCGCGCTGCCCGAAGCGGGACTACGCCGACGTGGTGAGCGAGATGAACCTGGCGATGTACGAGGGCGTGCGAGCGTCGAGTGAAAAGGCGCGGATCATCGTGTGGGACTGGGGATGGCTCGATGAAGCTGCCCCGGCCATCCTGAAGAGCCTGCCGACGGACATCTACTTCATGAGTGTGAGCGAGTGGAGCAAGGCCATCAATCGCGGCGGGGTGCCCGCCACGGTCGGGGAATACTCCATTTCGACGGTCGGTCCCGGGCCGCGGGCGTCGAAGCACTGGCGGATCGCCAAGGACCGGGGCATGAAGACGATTGCCAAGGTGCAGATCAACTGCACGTGGGAACTGTCGGCGGTGCCCTACATCCCGGCGATGAACCTGGTGGCCGGTCACCTGGATAACCTGCGCCGCGCGGACGTGGACGGGCTGATGCTGAGTTGGACGCTGGGCGGGCACCCCTCGCCCAACCTGCAGCTTGTCGAGCAGCTGGGGCTGAAGTCGACGATCGCCGTCGACGAGGCGCTCCAGAAAGTGGCGACGGATCGCTACGGGTCGGCGGCCGCCGCGGACGTGACGAAAGCATGGACGCAGTTCAGCGACGCCTTCAGCGAGTTTCCGTTTCATTCGACCGTCGTCTACGGCAGCCCGGTTCAGATGGGTCCCGCCAACCTGCTCTATCCCGAGCCGAGCGGCTACGGAGCGACAATGGTCGGCATTCCGTACGACGACCTCCGCACGTGGTGCGGTGTGTATCCGCCGGAGGTCTTCGTCCAGCAGTTCGGCAAGATCGCAACAGGCTGGCGCGACGGACTGGCGACGTGGAAGCGGGTGCAGGAAGCCCAGATCGACGCGGAAGGAACGGTCGCGCACCATCGCCAGAACGCGGAGGACGATCGCCGGATCGCCCTGGCGGCGTACACTCACTTTCAGAGCGTGACCAACCAGGCGAAATTCGTCATGGCCCGCGACGCTTTGCGCTCGGGGGAACTGTCGGCTAGTGAGCGTGCCACGCGCGCCAAAGAGATTCGTGGGATTCTGGAAAATGAAATCGAGATGGCGACAGAATTGTTCGACCTGACGCGCGTGGATGCCCGTATCGGCTTCGAGGCCTCAAATCACTATTTCTATTACCCGCTGGACCTGGTGGAGAAGGTGGTGAACTGCTGCTACATCCGGGATACGTGGCTGCCGAGCCAGAATTGAGTGTGCTTTCGCATGACGTGATGCCGGTAATCCGGATTCACTCCTGATGGCCGGCATCCTTGAATCGCTGACGTGGCGGATCGCACACGTTGCCCTCGTCGTCAAGATGGATGACTTCTCTGACATCCTCCCTGGGAATCAGGATACCGTGGACGATGTAACCTTCAGGCACGACCTCCTCGACGGGATGGAAGCAGGCATCGCCCCACCGTTTGATGCCCATGCGGGGGTCGTCTTCATCGTGATGGGTCATGACAAGTCTCGTTTGAATCTGTGGAAACCATCCTGCGTTGACGCTGACGTATTCCGCAGGTCACTCCCTGCTTATAGTCCTATGTGGAGCACCTTGACAAGGGCACCCGGCGGCCGCAGGCTGTGCAGCCTTTCCGTGCGGCTTGAAGACGCGTCGACTCGCCGCGTACTGAATGGATTTCGAGCATGGGCATGAAGATCGAGCAGGACTGGAAGTCGGTCGCGATGGAAGGGGTGGTGCTGACCATCGGCAACTTCGATGGCGTCCATCGCGGGCACCAGGCGATTCTCACCTCGGGACGGCGGCTGGCTGATGACGCCGGAGCGCCATTGGTGGCGATGACGTTCGATCCGCATCCACTGGCCATTCTCACGCCCAAGCGCATGCCCGCCACACTGACCCCGACGGCCGAGAAACTCCGTCTCCTGGAAGAGGCGAGAGTGGATGTGGCGGTAGTGATTGCAACGACGGGCGACTTTCTGGACTTCACCGCCGAGCAGTTCATCCATGAGATCATCCTGAAGCGATTTCGTCCGCACGCCATGGTGGAAGGTGCTTCGTTCGCGTTCGGCAGGGATCGTACGGGCACCGTGAAGACGCTGGAGGCCGCCGGCCAGGAACACGGTTTTCGCGTGGAGACCGTCGATCCGATCCGCATCGCGCTGGGCGGGCAGGCGGACACGGTCATCTCGAGTTCCCTGGTGCGGCAGTTGATCCGGTCGGGCACGGTGGACCAGGCGGCGGCGTGTCTCGGCCGGCCGTACGTGCTGTTCGGGGAGGTGGTCCACGGCGCCGGGCGCGGCGCGGGGCTGGGCTTCCCGACGGCCAATCTCGACGCGGGCTCACAGCTTGTCCCCGCCGACGGCGTGTATGCGGGCTTCACGAGAATGGAAAGCCAGTCCTATCCCACCGCCATCAGCATCGGTACGAACCCGACATTCGGTGGCGAGCATCGCGTGATCGAAGCGCATCTTCTCGATTATCAGGGCGACCTGTATGAGCGGGAGCTCCGCGTCGGGTTCCACGGGTGGCTTCGCGATCAGCAACCCTTTCCTTCCCCTTCCGCCTTGCAGGCGCAGATCCAACGGGACATCGAGCAAACCCGAGCCGTCTTCGTCCGTCACCGAAAGAACGAATCCTCAGATGGACATCATTGAAATCAGATGGAACCGCCGATGAACGCAGATGGACACAGATTGTGAGACTGGGGATGCAAGGTGAAACTCTGTGCCAAAACTGTGCCTCCTTTCTCGCTCTCCCCTCAATGATCTTTTGGCTTTGATTCTTCCTCTGCGTTTAGCTGCGCTCAAGACTGGCGAGAAATAAAAAACCCCGGCGGAGATCGAAGCTCTCCAACCGGGGGTGTATGTGAAACCGGAATCAGCAGGCGAGCTGAATCACGGATTGATGGTGTAGAGCTGCTGGTTGACGTCGCTCGCACTGGGCACGCCCGTGCTGCTGGTCACCGCGTAGGCTCTCGCGTAGACCGGCTGCCACACGCCCGCATCGATCGGGATCGTGATGCTGGCACCGTTGTAGCGGAACGAAGTCGGTCCGCCGGGGTACGGCTCACCGGGCGAAGCGTTCGGCGACTTGGACACCCAGATCTCGTAGTCCGTCCAGCCGGCGGGCATGGAGAAGGTCAGGAACTGGGCTCCGTTATAAGTTCCGCTCTCTACCGAGTAGATCGGCGTGGGCACGGTCCCGTCGGCCATGACAATGGGCACCTCGATGATCTCGCTCATCGGGTTTTCCCCGGGCTCGTAGAGCGAACCGTCCGCCTTGCGACGCAGGTACGATCGGTACTTGACCAGCACCGAGTAGTTGAAGTTGAGCGTCTCGCCCGGGGCGAACTCGTAGCCGATGCCACCCTCGTCATAGCCGAGACCCTCGTCGTCGGGATCCGTGCCGTCCAGCGTGAGAAGGATGAGCACGTTGTTGGGATCCCAACCCTCTGGTGCGTTCACGCCGAACGTGTACGGCGGCGTGAGCGGAGGACCGTCGATGTCGTAGGGCGTGACCAGGGTCGGGGGCTCGATGTCGCCCTGGAGGTACTCGATGGCGGCACGGAGGTTCGGCAGCGGACCGATCGGACCGCGGCTCTGGGAACCGGGCGTCCCGGTGGCCTTGAGCAACGCCCGCAGCTCATAGGGAGGCATGGGTTCGCCGCGGATCTCCTTGGCGATCGACTGCAGACTGGCGGCGGCACCGGCCACGATGGCCGACGCTCCGGACGTGCCGCGATAGTTATTGGTGTAGCGGCCGGTCGCCCCACCATCGAACAGATCGGCGTAACCGAGCGACACAATACTGTCGCCCCAGCCCTGAACGTCGATGCACTCGCCGTAGTTACTGCTCAGGTTCCGGGTTCGCGCGGTGTCGCCCTGCACGCCGGCGGCTTCGGCACGGGGAGACAACCCATTGGCGACGAGAATCGCACCCGAGTCGCTGATGCGGTAACCCTTGCCATCGACGGCGAAGGGATCGTGGCCGTCATTGATCTCGTCGGCAAGTTCCTCACCGAGAACGTTGAGGTTCTGTCCACCGTTGCCGGCGGGTTCGACGACGATGATCCCGTTGCCCACGGCGGTCCAGATGGCCACCCAGTTGGTGTAGTTCCATTCGACGGGCAGACGCTGGACCGGACAGTCGGCGATGCTCTCGACGGTGATCGAGGTCGAGCAGGAGCCGTCATTGTTCATGATGTTGCGGCTGATCTGCTGCTCGATGAGCATGATGTCACCTTCGTTCAGGATCGACGCAGCGATCAGCACGGCGCCGGCGACGTTGTAGTCATCCCCTTCACCCACCGCTTTGACATAGGGCGAGGCATTCGGGGCGATGCCCTTCACGCCGAAGCCATTGTCTTCGCCGATCAGTACGCCGAGGGATGCATCGCCGTGATCAATGAAGGCCTGGTCATCGGAGAAGAGAAACTGATTGAGGTCCATGTTGACGACACTGGGCAGATCCTCGTGATTGAGCGTCCAGCCGTACTCGACGTCGGCAATGGAAACGTTGTCACCAAGACCGCCTGGTTGAGTCCAGGCGTAGCGGGCATCGACACCGCCATCGGCGGCGGAGTCCAGATAACCCTGGTACTGCAGAGGCGTGTCGAGGATGTCACCGGGGGCGCCGACGCTGTAGTCCACGGCCGGTGCGGGCGGCGCTTCGGGCTTGGGCGCGATCATCGCCCGTTCGACCTCACCCAGACCGGCGAAGGCCTTGCGGAGTTCCTCGGCATCCATGCCCTCGGGCGGAATGAGACGGAAGAAAAGGCTCAGGTCGGGCGCTTTCTCGCCCCAGTACTTCGTCGCGCGGTCCCGCATGTATTGCAGCATCTTCTCATCAAGATCGAACGTCGGCGACCACTCACCCTCTTCGACCTTCTTCAGCAGTTCCCGTGCCTGGTTGCTTTGCAGGGCGCGACCGTTGAGGTCCTCCGGCATGCCCTTGACCAGACGGATGTTGTAGCCGTCGAAGAACTTGATCTCGAGGATATCACGGTACTTCTCTTCGCGGACGCGGGGGTCCTTGCTCTCATCGTCTTCGTCACCGTCGTTCTTGTCGGGATCGTCCGGATTGACGGGGACATCGGGAACGGTGGGAACGCCCGGGTCGGCGATCGGGGGAACTTCGACGCCGCCGCCGGGGGTGCCGACGACCGGTTCCGTCGCATCGCCCGTGCCCGGAGTCACACCGTCATTCGGAGAGCCGGTACCGGGCGTGACCGGGACGTCGATACCCGTGCCGGGATCTCCGACGCCGGGGAGATCGATATCGGGCGATCCCGGATTCTCGACCTGTGAGTCCGTGTCCTCGTTCGAGAGTTCATTGGGCGAAGGGCAGCCCTGGCCGGGGCAGAGTACGCCGATCGTGGCGGCCACGACCAGGCGCAGAGCGATCTCGCGCCATCCCCAAGCCCGCAGGCCTACTCGGAAGCGTGTTTTCGTGTAAGCAGTCATGTCAGGTCTCCTTGGTTCGTAACCAAACGTGATTTCCCATACGCGGGCCTGAAAGACGACATGACTTTCAAGCCACGAGGGGAGATTGGCGACGGAGACGCGTGATCTTTCACATGCCCCACAGAAATCATAATCCACTGCATAGAAATGACTTACAAACCCACAAGTGCAGCACGAAAGTGGCTGCCATCCCCCGGAACCGACTTATGGGACGAAAAATCGCGAGTTCGCGGACGATAACGCAACTCCGGCTGCGGCGGTGTCGATAAGTCCTGTTGACGGCCACAGCGGCCTCATTCGTAAACTGCCTGATCGCCCCATATCCGACCCGGAGGTTGAGGAATGACGCCCTTCTGCGAAGAACACCGCTGCAAGGATGAACTGGTCCACGAGATCACCGACATGTTGAACCGGTTCGATCGAGCCTATTTGCAGCGACTGGTGGATCGACTCAATCGCGATGCCCTGGCCCAGGTGTGGGCACGGATCAATCGCTACAACAACGAACTGCAACTGACGTCAGACTGAGGTGAACCCGCTCGCGCTTTGCTGAGCAGCATCCCTCGTTCACGTTCACGATCCTCTTAGGGCCGGCGCGAAGCGCCTTGCTCGCGTCGGCCTCCATCCTTCCGCCAACCGTGCCCTTCGTTACGGATTCCCTCTCTGGATTTGAGCCGCCCAGTCACAGCGGACATAATGCGCGTTCATTTCCATGGTGCGCATTTCGGGAGGTGAACATATGCGACATTCCACCTTGAGACGTTGGTTCACATCGACGGTGCTCTTGCCGGCTGGACTGATGGCCCTGTGTCCGTTGATGGCACTGGCAGCCGAGACCCAAGAGAATGATTCGCGCAAGAAACCCAACATCCTGTTCCTGCTGACTGATCAGCATCGATGGGATTGCATCGGGGCGTATGGCGCGCGGGATGTGCACACGCCCCACCTCGACCGTCTCGCCCGGGAAGGCATTCGATTCAATCGGTTGTACGCCGCGCAGCCGGTCTGCTCGCCCAACCGCGCCGCTATCATCACGGGGACGTATCCGCACACCAACGGCGTGGTGGAGAATAAGGTGCCCCTGCCGAAAAGCTCGATCGCGCTGCCGGAGATGCTGGCGCCGAAGGGTTACGACTGCGGCTATTTCGGGAAGTGGCACCTGGGCCGGCGGGATGCCTTCGAGACCTTTCCCGAGTATCCGAACGACGGGCGTGGGAATAATCACTATTTCGGGAAGGGTGACGAGAAGCGCTATGGCATCGATGTGATCACCGACGACGCCCTGGCCTTCATGAAGAAAAAACGCGACCAGCCGTTCTACATCTACGTCTCGTACTATCCGCCGCACCCGCCCTACTCGGTTCCCCAAGAGTACGAGGAGCGCTACGCCGACGTGGCGTCACGCCACGAGCGTGTGTACATGGCGATGTGTACGAAGGTAGATGAGCAGTTCGGCCGACTGATCGACGCGCTGGAGGAGATCGGGAAGGCGGACGACACGCTGGTGATTTTCACGTCGGAGCACGGGCATAACTTTGACCGGCGGTGGAACAATCATGACAAGCGGCTCTGCTACGACACGTCGGCGCGGATTCCGCTGCTGATGCGTATGCCGGGTGTGATCCCCTCGGAGCAGGTGACGGATGGACTGATCAGTTCGGTGGACCTGCTACCCACGATGCTGACGCTGATCGGCCATCCGATTCCCGGGCATGTGCAGGGACAGGACTTGAGTGGGCTCGCGCGTGGACGCCGCGATCGCGGGCGAGATTATGCGTTCATCGAGAACACACCGTATCCCTACAACCCGGACAAGGGGCGGGAGCGTTGCGTCATGAACGAGGAATGGAAGTTGATCCTCAGCACGCATCGTGATCCCGAGCTGATCGCCTATCATCACGATCCCGAGGAGAACACGAATCGCTATCGGGAGATGGCGGACTCTCCCCTCGTCGCGCGGCTGATCGAGCAGCTCGCGCGCTGGGCAGAGCGGACCAACGACGATCTCGCCTCGGAGCTGATCGAGAAGCTTCGTTGAACGGAAGCCGGGACGTCCTGAAAAAGCGTGTGAAGTGTTCTTCCAGAGAAAGGAACAGTCCCCGCATTGCATTCTATGCACGGGATGAGTCGCATAAACGCCCGGTATGCATTACGCCTCCCTGGAAGACGGGGACGGCCCCTGAGCTTCTCACACACTTTCTGAAGATCCCGCCCTTCCTGCAGAAGACGAAACTTCTGTTGACAGTACGAGAATCGGTCGATAGGATACGTAAGATGATCGGAACGAGTGCCATTCTGTTCACCCTTCGCCTGCGTGCGGGTCTCCTGCTACTGGACCTGCTCCTTCTTCGTGCGCGCGTGGGGTGACCGGCCGATCGATTCCGAAACAAGCGACGGTCAAAGCCCTACGCTGTGAAGCGTGGGGCTTTTTTTATGGGCTAGTCCATGATGACCCGGCGTATGGGCGTCGGGAGTGGGATGTGGTACAACGCAGCCTTGCCACCGTCCGGTCGATGGGCGACCCGGGCGGGCGAGGTGTAAAGGAGAGCCGACTGATGGCTGAGCAATCCCAATCCGCGGGACCGGACGATTCGATGATTCGCATTTTCGACACGACACTGCGCGACGGCGAGCAGAGCCCCGGCGCGTCGCTGAACACGAACGAGAAGCTGGAAATCGCCCGCCAGCTCGAACTCCTGAACGTGGATATCATCGAAGCCGGTTTTCCGGTCAGTTCCCCGGATGACTTCGACGCGGTGCAGAGCATTGCGGGAACGATCAAGAACTGCACAGTGGCGGGCCTTGCCCGGTGCGTGGAGAAGGATATCGAGCGCGCGGGCGAGGCCGTCAAACTGGCGGCGCAACCGCGCGTGCATGTGTTCTGCGCAACCTCGGCCATCCATCGCCAGTACAAGCTGAAACGCGCGGAAGAGGAGATCATCAAGCTGAGCGTCGAGGGCGTAAAGCAGGCCCGGACGTACGTGGCGGATGTCGAGTTCTCCCCGGAAGACGCGTCCCGCACGGAACTGCCCTTCCTGTCGGACGTGGTGTCGGCGGTAATCGAAGCCGGGGCGACCACGGTGAACATCCCGGATACGGTCGGTTACTCCACGCCGGACCATTTCTCGAAGATCATTCGCCACCTGCGCGAGACGGTGCCGGGCATCGACGACATCGTTATCAGTGTGCACTGCCATGACGACCTCGGCTTGGCGGTGGCCAATTCGCTGGCGGCGGTGCAGGCTGGAGCGCGACAGGTGGAATGCACGATCAACGGACTCGGCGAGCGCGCGGGCAACTGCAGCCTCGAGGAGATCGTCATGGCATTGAAGACGCGTGCGGATGTCTTCAACGCAAGTACGCGGATTAATACGAAGCGGATCTACCCGGTCTCGCGGCTGGTCAGCTCATTGACAGGGATCCATGTGCAGCGGAACAAGGCGATTGTGGGTGAGAACGCCTTCGCGCACGAATCGGGCATCCATCAGCACGGCATGCTCTCGAATCCGGAGACGTACGAGATCATGAAGCCCGAGGACGTGGGCATCTCGGAATCGAAACTGGTGCTCGGCAAGCATTCGGGCCGCCATGCCCTGCGCGATCGATTGCTGCAGATGGGCTACACGCTGACGGACGCTCAGTTGGACACGGCCTTCGAGCAATTCAAGGCCCTGGCGGACCGGAAGAAGGAAGTTTTCGATGAGGATCTCGAACTGATCGTCGGTGACATTCTGGATTCCGGCCAGACACATCGGGCATGGGAACTGGTGTCGCTGCAGACGACGGGTGGAACCGGCGTGGTGCCGACGGCGACCGTGCGGTTGCGGAAAGTGAGCACAGGCGAAGAGATCACCGACGCCGCCACGGGCGACGGCCCCATCGATGCGGCGTTCACCTGCATCATCCGCATCACCGGCGTCGAGGCGACACTGCGCGATTACGATCTTCGGGCGGTGACCGGCGGGCGCGATGCCCAGGGCGAGGTGCATCTCGAATTGGAAACGAAGCGTCAGCTCTTTCGAGGTCGCGGGCGCTCGACCGACGTGATCGAGGCGAGCGTGCTGGCATATGTAAATGCGCTGAACCGCGCGCTTTTCTCGAAGGAGAATGCGTCGCCCGCTCCTGCGCAGCCGTAATCATCGAGGCCGAGCGAACACGATACCCAAGATTGGGATGGGTTCATTCGGCAAGACGCGAATGAGCCCATCCTTCTACACCCTCCAGAAGCGACGGATGAGGACGGAATGACCCGATTGTGCGTACCCCTGACTGCCACCGAGACGGCGGAGATGATTGTGGAGATCGATGCGGCGGCCCGGGCCGGCGCCGAGGCGATCGAACTGCGCCTGGATTACCTCGCGTCGTGGAGCGACGAAGAGATCACGGTGTTGATGAAGAAGGCGGGGGACTTCCCGGGCGAGGTGATTGCCACGTGCCGCATCTCCGACGAAGGCGGGCAGTGGGACGGCGATGAATCCGAGCGGATCAGCCTCTTGGAACACGTGGGCCTCTCGGGCACGGATTACATCGACGTGGAATTCGAAGCCTGGAAGGTGTCGTCGAACATCCGGCAGAAGATCGGCCTGGTGTGCGACGTCAACCAGGACTCCCAGCGCCCGCGCTGCCGGCTGATCCTGTCGAAGCATGATTTTCACGGCACGCCCGCGTCACTGGAGCGGATGCTGGAAGACCTTCGCGAGACCCCCGCGCATGTCGTCAAGCTGGCTACGAAGGCGGAGTCGATCGTCGATGCCCTGCGGATGATGGATGCGGTCCGAACATCGTCTGCCGATCGGCCGACCATCGGCCTGGCGATGGGTGAGGCGGGGCTGCCGTCGCGCGTGCTGGCGAAGAAGGTCGGCGCGCACGTGACGTTTGCGTCGCTCTCGGCGGGGAAGGAATCGGCGCCGGGACAGGTAAGCGTGGCGGAGATGCGCGAACTGTACCGGTGGGAGACGTTGACGGCGGAGACGGCAGTGTACGGAGTCATCGGCTGTCCGGTGGCCCATTCGATGAGCCCCGCCATCCTGAACGCTGCCTTCGCCGAGACCGGGCATGCGGGGGTGTATCTGCCCTTCCGTGTGGAACCGGCGTACGAGGATTTCAAGGCGTTCGTGGACGGGTGCCTCGCCCGGCCGTGGGTCGGCCTTCGCGGATGCAGCGTGACGATCCCGCACAAGTCGAACCTGCTGCGTTACGTGGAAGCGTGCGGAGGTGAGATCGAGCCCCTGGCGGCGCGGATCGGGGTGGCCAACACGCTGTGTGTCGAGCCGGGCTCACGCGACGACGGATCGGACGCGTTGGTTCGCGCGTTCAACACGGATTACCAGGGCGCGTTGCAGGCATTGCAGGACGGCATGGACTGTTCGCGTGAAGAGTTACGCGGGCGGCGGGTGCTGGTGCTGGGCGCCGGTGGCGTGAGCCGGGCGATCGTGGCGGGGCTGTGCGACTGCGGGTGTGACGTGACGATCACGAACCGGACGCATCAGCGGGCGATCGACCTGGCCGGGGAGTTCGAAGCACAGGTACTGCCCTGGGATCATCGGGGCGAACACGAAGCGGAGATTGTCGTCAACTGCACGAGCATCGGCATGTGGCCCGAGACGGAGGACTCTCCCCTGCCGCCGGAGGGCTTTGCCCGCCAGCCGGTCGTGTTCGACACGGTGTACAACCCGATCGAGACGCGGTTGCTGCGTGAGGCACGGGCAGCGGCGTGCGTTACGGTGGACGGCGCAGCGATGTTCGTGAACCAGGCGAGTGCCCAGTTCCGCCTGTGGACGGGGAAGGACGCACCGGTGGGATTGATGCGCGAGGTCGTGCTCCATAAGTTATCGCATGCGTAGCGATCTTCCCTGACGATCTGTAGGATGTCGCGATATTCAGAACAAAGACCCTCATGGCAAACCTCTTGGGCGCCCCTAGATGAAGGAAGAGAGACCGATGGCGAAGAAAGTGAAGAAAGTGGTGCTGGCGTATTCAGGCGGGCTGGATACGAGCGTGATCCTGCCCTGGATTCGCGAGACGTACGACTGCGAAGTGATTGCTTATGCGGCAGAGCTGGGCCAGGGCGACGAATTGAAGCAGATCCGTAAGAAGGCCCTGACCAGTGGCGCGAGCGAGTGCGTGGTGCGCGATCTGCGAAGCGAGTTCGTGGAAGATTTCCTCTGGCCGATGCTGCGGAGCGGCGCGGTGTACGAGGGAAAGTATCTTTTGGGAACGTCGGTCGCGCGGCCACTGATCGCCAAGGAGCAGGTGCGCGTGGCCAAGGAGTTCGGCGCGGATGCCGTGGCCCACGGGGCGACGGGCAAAGGCAACGACCAGGTGCGTTTCGAGCTGACCTACATGGCCCTGAACCCGGCGTTGTCGATCATCGCGCCGTGGAAGGACCCGCGATTCGAGTTGCGGAGCCGTGAGGCGGCAGTGGCGTATGCTCAGGCGCGGAACATCCCCATCGATCAATCGAAGAAGAAAATCTACTCGCGCGATCGTAACTTCTGGCACATCTCGCACGAAGGCGCGGAACTCGAAAGCACATGGGCCGAGCCGAAGGATCGCATGCTGGTGATGAGCGTGCCCATCGAGAAGGCGCCGAACAAGGCGGCGTACGTCGAGGTGGATTTCGAGGCGGGCCGGCCGGTGGGCCTGAACGGCAAGAAACTCGACGGGGTGAAGCTCATGGAGAAGCTCAACGATCTCGGCGGCAAGCATGCGATCGGCCAGGTGGATCTCATCGAGAACCGGCTGGTGGGCATGAAGTCGCGCGGGGTGTACGAAACGCCCGCCGGGACGATTCTCTATGAAGCGATCGGGGCGCTGGAATCGATTTGCCTCGACCGGGACACGTTGCACTACAAGCAGCAGATGGCGTTGCGCTACGCGGAGCTGGTGTACTACGGGCAGTGGTACCATCCGTTGCGCGAGGCGATGGACGCCTTCTTCACGAAGACGAGCGAACCGCTGACGGGCACGGCACGGATCAAGCTGTACAAGGGCAACTGCCGCACCGTGGGCGTGAAGAGCCCGAAGTCGCTGTACATGGCGGACCTGGCCAGCTTCACGATGGGCGAGGAATACGACAGCACCGACGCTGATGGATTCATCAGATTGTTCGGCCTGCCGATGAAGGTCAACGGAATCGTCGAGCGAAAATCGGGTAAGTCGTCGACCACGAAGAAGCGCAAGAAGGCGAAGAAGAGCAAACGCTGAGAGGTGGGATCCGCGTCGTACGGGACGAAAATGTTCTCATGTATGTGGGCCTTCGGTGGCAGTGGCGGCCCTAAAGCACAAAGTGGACACCAAGCACTAACACCGCGACCCAGAAGAGGATCTTCACAAGATCGCGCGCAAGAGTAGCATTCAAACGCTCCTTCAAGGGATACTTGAGATGGCAACGCGCGAGTTCTACCTCGATTTCCTGGACCCAGAAGAATGCGACAATCGCCGGGAACATCAGGACCATGCCGACGGCCATACTGCCGATCAAGAGGCCAAACAGGAACTGGTTTTCAGTTTGCTTCGTGAGCATGAACTCCGCGGTTACCGCAAACATGAGCACCCAGGCCCCCGATGCCGCGCGCACAATGTAGCGGGCAATCCGGTGATGGCGATACAGAAGCGAGGGCGAGGTATCCGCTGGATAAGCCAGCATGACGCGATGGAGGATGGCATGTCGCATCAAATGATTATAGCCCATCACACCCGTTCGTAGCGAAACAGCAGCGTCTCGTGCTTCTGCATGGCCAGGTCGAGGTAGGTCCGGGGCTCGGGAAGCGTGAGGTTGCTGAACAATTCGCGGGCGCGGAAGGGGAAGCGGATGCGGCGTGTGCCGGCGGACTCCGCGCGGATCGCGATGAGATTCGGCCCGTGGTAGGTGGCGTCGAGGCCCTCGTAAGCGATCAACGCCCCGGCCCAGCGGGCGAATTCACGGATGAAGCGTTCATCCAGTGTCAGCGGCGTGCTGAGCACCACGCTCGACCAATCCTCGAAATCCCGCGCCGCCAGCGTCACCTCACCGGTCTTCGGGCATCGCCCCAGCACGGTAGCGTCGGGATCATCGATCCATACACGCGGGGCCATGTCCACGAGATGCCCGAGACGCGTGACGGAAGCCATGGACCGCATCAACAGCGGGTGCGATCCGCTTGCGAGCTTCACTTGGATCGGCGCTGCCTCGCGCGACGAACGCAGGTTCATCCCCGTCAGTCGGGACGGCTGATGTTCGCTGAAGCCCGTGTCGACGTCGATCACGCCCGGGGCGTACATCCAGAGCACCTTCGCCCCATGTCCGCAGACGCGAAGTCGCAGCAGATCGCGCTTCCGCTCATCAAGGGCGAAAGTGTTCAGCACGATATACGCCTTGTAGGGCCGTACGCGGTCGAGGTCGTCGAGCAGGATCCAGTCCACCCCCGTGCCGCACCGCCCCACCCGCGGCGGCAGGTCGTAGATCAGCCATCGGCTGGCGGAATCGCGCGTGAAATGGGGGATGACGTTCGACACCGGCTGGTACATCTGGCTGCGGTCGTCCACGACGATGGCGACATCATTCACCGAGGTGCGATCCCACGTCAGCGCTTCGCGATCGATCTCCTGGATCCGTTTGAGGACGTCGTAGATCCTGGGGTCGTCGTACCAGCCGTCGTTGAAACCCAGCAGCCATTGCGTCACGCCCTTGCACACCACCGACGCGTAACACGCCTTCTGAATCTCGACATACTCCTCGACGGTCTCCGCGCAGCTGTCCTCCGCCCCGCGCGAGCCGAGCGGGCTCATGAAATCGTTCTCGTTGTACCAGAGCTTGCCGTGCTGCCGGACACTCTCGGTCAGCGACATGAACGAGGAGTACCCGGTGTCGATCCGACGGTCACCGTAATGCGACGGGCTGGCCAGAAAATCAATGTACGGCGATTCGAGGATGCGCCGCAGGGCCATGTGGCCGGCGTTCTGCTGGCGGTGCTCGTTGCAGAGTTGTAGCACGTACCCGTAGAAGACGCCGACCATGGCGTCGTGATGGGTGTGCAGCTTGACCTCGCGGGCGAGGTGTTCAATGGTGCCGGTCGTGAGGTCGGCGTAGAAGTGGAAGTAATCAATGATCGGCTGGGATTGTTTTGGATCCAGCAGCCACTGGCCGTCGAAGGCGACGCGCCGGCGGAACGACGGCACCGGGGCGCTCTCGAAGGTCACGCCAGGCCAGTTCCATGCGCTGCGCAGCGCGTCGACGTCGCGGTTGTAGGTGATATTCAACCAGTCGCGCCAGGCTTGCACCGCCGGCGGCGAGTAATCGACGAGTTGCCCGGCGTTGCTGCCGAAAGCCATCCACTCGGCGCTGGTACCCGAGGCGAGGTGGTAGCCGATGAAGCGATGACCGTAGTCCCGCGACTTCACATGATCGATGTATCCCTTGAGCGCTTCGACCGTATGTCGCCGCCACACGTCCGACGCCCAGGATGGAATGCCATGTTTACGTGGATCGCGCCGGACGGAAAATCCGTCGCCGGTCTCATGATGGGCGCACTCGTCGGGATACAAATGCTGCCACCAGGTCGGCGCTTCGCATTGCAGGCGAGGAAAGAAAAGCACGTCCGGCCAGACGCGAATGATGTTCTCGACGATCTCATCGTGCCGGGCGATCCGCTCGGTATCGAGGCCGCCCGGCGGATCGGGATAGAAGGCGTAATGTCCGCGGGTCACCATGCTGCAGAACCGCATCCCGGTTGAACCGATCCCCGCGCATAAGTCGGGCACATCGCCCACGTAAGCCAGCGCCGAGACAGGCTCGCCGTTGAGTGTCAGCGTGGGAGTATTGTTGTGGCTCGTGATGCGGGCGATGGGGGCGCGATGCGGCGGCATGCGAACTTCCTCGGGACGTGGGCCGACCGTTCCAGACTCCGGGCGGAAGGTAAGTGAGCCAGCCCGCCCCGTCAACGCGTTGACCGCGTGAGGGGTCTCGCACCGCTACTTGGATGTCTCCTCGCGCGCATTCTGTTCGCGCCTGTTCGCCCTCACGGCTGACAGGCGGGATCCGCAGGCATGTTCTTCCCGCTGAGGCAATTCATGAACATTGTGAGATCGGCACCGTCCACGTCGAGATCCATGTCCAGGTTCGCTTCTTCGCAACCCGGTGCAGGGACGACCCCTGAGCCGCTGAGACAGCATTGCAGTTCGCCGAAGTCGTCGAGATCCACATCCCCGTCGTGATCCAGATCCGCCGGGACGGGCGTGCAGCCATCGGCGTCGATGATGGCTCCGGGGATGGTGTTCGGACAGAGATCACACGCATCCCCCACGCCATCACTGTCGCCATCGGCCTGATCGGTGTTGGCGAGCACAGGGCAGTTGTCCAACTCATCGTCCACCGTGTCGTTGTCGTCATCGGGATCACACGCGTCGCCCATCCCGTCGCCGTCGAGATCGAACTGGTCGACGTTTGCCGTGTTCGGGCAATTGTCCACCGAGTCGGGGATCGTGTCCTCGTCGGCATCGGGCGCAGGGATGACGGGATCGATGCGGTATACCGAACCGCCCAGGTCGCAGATATACATCTCGCCGAGAGCGTCCTCACCGAACGAGACGATCAATGAGAGGGAGGCGGAACCCGGAGGATCCAGTTCGCCAGTGTGCTCCTGGAGATCGGTCGCTGCGCCGCCGGTGATCTGGATGCTGTGGATCTGGCCCGAGCAGAAATCGCCGAAGAAATAACGACCCTGCATCGACGGGATCGACGGCCCGCGGTACACGTGACCGCCCGTGATTGAACACCCCGACGGCGCGGGACCCGAATGCGGATACTCGAAAATGGGATCGATCGGAGCGCCCACAGCGCAGGAATCCGTTTCGTCGAAAATCGTTGTGCCTTCCTTGTAGCTCCAGCAGTAGTTCACGCCACCGGTGGCGTGGGCCGGGCGGTAGTTGATCTCCTCCCAGGCATTTTGGCCGACATCGGCGATGACCATGTCACCGGTAAGTCGGTCGAAACACCACCGCCACGGGTTGCGCAAACCGAAAGCCCAGATCTCGTCGAGGACGTCGTCGTTGGGATCATTGGCGAGGGTCCAGGGGTTGTCGGCGGGAACGGCGTACTCCTTGCCTGGATCCTGGCCGTCGACATCGATGCGGATCATTTTGCCGATCCATGTGGTCGGATTCTGGGCACGGTTCTCGGGATCGCCGCCCGAGCCACCATCCCCGAACCCCACGTAGAGATAACCGTCGTTGGGTCCGAAGAGGATCTGACCGCCATTGTGGTTCCAGTACGGTTGAAGCTGCGTGAGGATCGGGTGCTGGCTGTTGGCCATCGCGCTATCGGGATCGGAGGAGACGGTGTACTCGGCGATCCGGCTGAGCTGGAACCCGGTCGAATAGGACACGTAGAACCTGCCGTTCTCGTTGTACTCGGGATGGAAGGCAAGCCCGAGCAGCCCCTCCTCATTGGACTTGTTCAGACCCGGCACGGTCAAAAACGGCTCTTCCAGCAGTACGCCGTCTTTGACGATGCGAATATTGCCGGTGTGCTGCTCGAGGATGAAAATCCGGCGGTAGTCCTCCGGCGGCGCGGTCACGAGCACAGGCCGCGACAGCCCGTCGGCCACGAGCGTCGACTTGATGACCTGGGCGGTGGCAGGGGCGGCTGAGACCAGAGAGGCGCATACCGCGGACAGAACCGATCGGTGGAGCGACGTGCCAATCATGTGCGTGTTCTCCCCTTGGAAAAAGATAGGTTGCTTGCGTACCCCATGAAAACACGGTCGCGTAGTTCCTCCGCGACCGGTCGCTATTCTACATACACAAGGGAGTGCCTGGCCAGTAAAAACCAAGAGTTGCATGGGATAGCATGATTAGATGGCAGCGGGCGTACTATTGGGACTCGTGTAGTCCGGTTCTGTGAGCGGCTCCCGGTCGGGAGTCCCTGCTTTCATGATCCGACAGCAGGTTCATGCGCCGATCCTACACCTTCGCGCTCGACGTCTTCGCCGCCTGCGTGCCGTCGGGCAGATTGACCCAATCGTAGTCGCCGAACATGTTGGGCGACTCGCCCTGGAGAAGTTTCAGCACCTCGGCGGCGACCTTGCGGATCTCGACCTCGGCATGCTCGTTGCAGCGGAGTTCCACGAAGTGGCGGAGGGCGCGGGCGTTGGCAGTGACGAATATTTTGGTCTCGGTAGCGTTGGGCAGGATGGAACGCGCCGCCTGGCGGGCCATCTTGCGGCGGAGGGTCTTGTCGTCGATGTCCTCGAAACGCGTCATGAGCGACTCGACCAGGATGCAGTACGCTTCGTGGCACTGCTGCACGGCGTTGAGCCAGGTTTCGTGAAGCTTGGGATCCTCGGCGATGCAGTCCGGCTCGACGAAGTCGGCGGTGGACTCGTCCACGTAGCGCTGCGAGAGCTGCGAGTAGCCGAAGCCCGCGCGGTGCCGAACGAGTTCATGTGTGAAACTGCGGGATACTCCGGTGATGATGAAGTTGTAGACGGCGTGTTCGAGAACGCTGCCGTGACCAACCTGCAGGATGTGGCCGAGGTAGGCATTGTTGCCGCCGGGGCGCGGCTTGGCGAAGCTCATGTAGCAGAGCCGCCCGGCGATCTCGGAGAGCTTCTCACCGGCGATTTCCGTATCCGTGGTCCAGTGCGCGACGTCGTGGTCGTCCAGAAATCGGTCGACGGCTTCGCTGTTGACGACCTGGCGTCCGACCAGATACACCTTGGGGTCCCGAATAATCTTCACGGCGTGAACTCCTTTTCTCAGCCCGGCGATGTGTTGACTTTCCGTTAATGTAATCGAACGTGAGGCGGATTGAAACGGAGCCGCGTCTGTCGAGTGAGTGCCGACGACGTCATGCATGTCAATGAACGGCCTGATCGCGGCTACGCTCATGGTTGCGGTGAGGTTACGTCGAAACTGCCGCGCCATTCACAGCCCGCGGAACTCCTCGACATCGGGGCATCGCGCAGCACGGAGCAGAGCGGGCGTGCGGGCGGCGATCCGGATATAATCGCGACACGGCTTATCATTGCTGTTGACACGACTACATGAGGAGAGGCCATGGCGTTAAAGGCACAGGACTATGCAGGCAAGGTGACCATCGCCGACGGAGCCTGGGGGACGGAGTTGGACAACCTCGGTTGCCCCCCCGGATTCTGCCGCGAGGAGTGGAACGTGACCGATCCGGACAAGGTGCGCCAGGTGGCGTCGTCGTATGTCGAAGCCGGCGCGGAGATCGTCCTGACCAATACCTTTGGCGCGAACCGTTTCGTGCTCGAGCGGCACGATCGCGGCGACAAGGTGCACGCGTTCAACAAAGCCGGAGCCGCCATCAGCAAGGAGGCCGCCGGAAGCAAGGCCATGGTCTTCGGCTCCATCGGCCCGAGCGGAAAGATCGTCATGATGGGGGAAGTCTCGCAGGAGGATCTCGCCGAGGCGTTCACCGAGCAAGCTCAAGCGCTGGCCGAGGGCGGTGCCGACGGCCTGGTCGTCGAGACGATGACCGAGATGGCCGAGGCGGAGACGGCGGTCAAGGCTGCCAAGAGTACCGGACTGCCCGTGGTGGCCAGCATGACGTATGACTCCGGCAAGGATCACACGAACACGATGATGGGCGTCACGCCGGAACAGGCGGTCAAGGCGCTCACCGAGGCCGGCGCGGACATCATCGGGTGCAACTGCGGCATCGGCATTGACAACTACATCAACGTGGCAGGGATGTTTCACAACCTGACCGACAAGCCGATCTGGGTCAAAGCGAATGCCGGACTGCCCGAAATTCAGGGCGGCAAGATCGTTTACAACATGACCCCGGACACGTATGCCGAAAAAGCCAGAGCACTCGCCAAGGCCGGCGCGAACATCATCGGCGGATGCTGCGGGACGAGCCCCGATTTCATTCGCGCACTGGTCGAGAAACTCAAGATATGAGCCGATGGCGGACCGGCTGGATCAATGGATATCTTGCTCGGCCAGCCAACGTTCGGCGTCGATGGCGGCCTTGCACCCCATGCCGGCGGCGGTGACCGCCTGGCGGTACACACTGTCGACGCAATCGCCGGCGGCGAATACTCCTTCGACATTGGTGTAGGACATGTAGGGATCTTTCAGCTTGATGTACTTCTTGTCGTCGAGCTCGAGTTGCCCGTCGAGGAACGCCGTGGCCGGCGTGTGGCCGATGGCAACGAAGAGCCCGCCGACGGAAAGATCACTCTTTTCATCGCTCTTCGTATCCTCGAGTTCGATGCCGGAAATCATGTCGTCGCCGTGGACGTCGGTGACGACCTTGTTCCACAGGATCTCAATCTTGGAGTTGTTGATCGCCCGCTCCGCCATGATCTTGCTGGCGCGGAGTTCTTCGCGGCGGTGAATCATGTAGACCTTGCTGGCGTACTTGGTGAGGTAAGTCGCTTCCTCGACGGCGGAGTCACCGCCGCCCACGACCGCCAATTCCTTCTCGCGGAACACGGGCAGCGCCCCGTCACACACCGCACATGCACTCACACCGCCGCCGGACTGGGCCAGTCGTTTCTCGTTCTCGAGGCCGAGCCAGTTCGCCGTCGCCCCGGTGGCCACGATCACCGATTGAGCCTCGACCATCACGTCGTTCTCACCCCACACCTTGAACGGGCGCGAGGAGAGATCGACCCTGGTGCAGTCGTGGTACTTGAAGGTATGGCCGTCATCGGGGTTGGAGACGTCGGGATTCTGACCCTCGTCGGTCTGGATGCGCGTGCCGAAGCGGACTGCCTGCTGCTCGAACAGCGACATCATCTTCGGGCCGGTGACACCCTCAGGGAAGCCGGGGTAATTCTCTACATCCGTGGTGAGCATCAACTGACCGCCGGGAAGGATCGTGCTCGGCACCTGCTTGGGGCGCCCTGCGAAGACCAGCGGTTTGAGATTCGCGCGTGCGGCGTAGATGGCGGCGGTCCACCCCGCCGGTCCCGATCCGATGATGACCACGTTTTCTGCCATGTGTCCCTCGTGTTTCCTGTTGTTCAACCCGATGTTGCCAGCAATGATCGGCCCAATTCTAGGGCGCGCCAAGCGGGGCGTCTAGCGAAAGGAATCCTTCATGGCACCTATTGAATCAATAGACAACATCTATCGTGCCTTGATGTGCAGACTGCCGTGTTGGGGCACAGTGTGCGGCGTCTCGAGTAAGAAAGTGCGTCCTTCCCACCGGCCGCTCAGCGCTTCATCGCCCGCGCGGACTTGGCCTCCCGCCAGATCCTCCGCCACCTGGATCCGCCTGATGACGACCATGTCGTGCAACCTGGGGAACCGTATGTCCATCTCCCGCAGCTCCGGGTGGTAGCTCAGCAATGCGTGAAACTTGGGGGTCAGGACCGGAAGGAGCGTGTGTCCCAATCGCGTCTCGCCGGGACTGACTTTCCGCCGGATCAGTTGCTGTGCTGCGACGGGGTTGATCGTCAGCGTCCCGTCGACGGCATCGTAATGCGTGTCGATCATCGCCTGGTACGCCAGCCAACTCGCCGGCGCGGTCATGTAGAAAATACCCCAGTCGAGTTCGGCGGTGATTGGATCCCAGTAGAGGCTCTGATCCCAGGGGTCGGGACCGTTGGCGGCGATGATGTTCTCGCGCATCCGCTTGAGCAGATCAAAGCCCTCCTCAGCCATGCCGAAATAGAACGCATTGCCCGCCATCATCACCCGGCTGTGCATCGGCCAGGAGACCGGGGCGTTGCGGTGCTCGTCATCACGCGGAAACAGCTTGCCGTCGGCGGTGACGATCTTCGGCGGAAGCTGGAAATTCTCGTTCCAGTGCAGGGCGAAGAGGCTTTCCAACGCCTTCTGTCGGACAGACGCATCGTACGTCGATTCGAAACCCAGCGTGCGTGCCCAGAATTCACCGGCGAGCTGGGAGAAGTGACTGGCGTCGGTGCGTTTGTTTTCTTTCGGCGTCGAGCCGTAACGGAAGTACGTCCCCGTCCAGAGCTCCTTCATCGCCAGCTCGTGTGCACGGTCGAAGCGCTCCTGATAGCGCTCGACGGCGTCTTCATCGCCCTGCTGCCGGGCGATCTCCATGCCGAGACGCAGGTGCGTCAGCCACAGACCCGTGGTGTAGCTGAAGATGCGGTAGGAGTCCTCGTCGTCAAACGTGCTGCCGTTGCCCGGCACGCCGGTGTTGTCCGGATCCCACGTCGTCGCCAGCGCCTCCAGTGCCAGCAGCACCTTCGGGCGAATCTCGTCCCAGAAGGCCTGGTCGCCCGTGGCCCGATACATCTGCCACGACAGGAAGCTGAACGACGAACAGAGATCGGGCCAGTCGAAGGCCTTAAGTTGGTCGGCGAACTCCGCCGCCCCCAGATCGTGGGTGATGCCGCCATCGGCGTTCTGGAGCAGGCCGAACTGGCGCAGCTCCGCCTTCTGAAGCTCGGGGAAGAGCATTGCGATGCTGTGCGAGGCGTAGAGCTTCTGATCCATCGTGCCCATGACGCCGTACATGTTGCTCGCGCCTTCGTTCACGCTGAACCGTCCGTCGCGCGTCAGCCACGTGTCCGTCGACAGCACGTAATTATCGTTGAGCAGCATATCGATCATCCACTCGGGCAGGTGACTTCGAGTGACGAGTTCCTGCCACACATCCGTTTCGGACCGGAGTCGAATAGAGTTGTCGATCACGTACCGCGCAACTTCGCGGGCGTTGCGGAATCGCATGTGGTAATAGTGGCCGAGGTCTTCATTGCCCGCCTGGTAGAAGTGATCCATACACCACGTGAGCACGATCGGTACGCGCTGGGTCTCCCGCGGTTCGACACGGACCTTGGTGAGCAAGCCTCCGGCAGGAATGTTGTGGCGATAGAGTGTGAACGGATTAGTCCAGCGCCCACCCAGCGTTTCCAGTGGCGAACTGACGAGTGCTTCGATCTCGACGCCGTCCTGCTGCGGCGAGGCGATCAGGTAGTGCCCTTCGCCGTCGGGTTCCTTTTTGACCGGTCCAGTCAGTTCGATCGCGCTGAGCCCGTCGAATTGCACCGCCTTCTGCGTGTTGCCGTCGTCCTGGCGGAAGCGGTAGTACTGAATGCCCTTCGGACGCCCGCCGGAGCCGATCATGTTCTGCCATGTCATGCCGATCTCGACATTCACCGGCTCGCCGGTGGTGTTGTGTACTTCGAACTCGAACAGCGCCGCCGGCAGTGCGGAGTCTTCGACATTTCGTGGAATGATCGGCGACCACGCGACGAGCTTCAGATCGATCGGCCAGTCGGGATCGGCGTACTCAAGTTGCGCGATGGGGTAGCGGGCTTCCATCGTGATCGAGTCGATGGGCTTCAGCCCCGCAAAGGGTTCATCGCGCAGGATGCGGCCCTCGCCATTGATGCGGGCGACCAACGCACAATGCGCCGGATGGTAGAAGGGAGCGTCGATGTTGTTGTTCGTGGTGATGTTGCGGAGCCAGCCGTCGCGGGCAATCTCGACCTTGCCCGCGCCGATCCCGCCCAGCGGCATGCCGCAGCGGATCTGCTTACCGCGTTGGTGATCGCGGATCCAGCGTTCCGCGCGACCGTCGGTCACGTACCGCTCGTTGGGGCCGATCAGCGCGTAGTCGAAGGATACGCCCTCGGGGAGTTCGAGGATCAGCGGCTGAAAGCCTCGCCGGTTCCTCCCACTCGCCAGACGCACCCATCTCTTGCCCTCGGGGGCGTCGCCGGCCGCCACGGCATCCACGAGCGATTCCCAGGCCTTGCCCTCGTGATCCTTCATGCCCGAGACGCGGATGTCCTCCAGCCGGGCATCGGCGTCACCGCGGATGTAGACGCTTCGCGGCGTGATCGCGCCGGGGCCGACGAAGTGCACTTCCACTTCCACCTTGCCGTCACCGGCGGGCGCGAACTCCTCGGCGGCATGCCAGTCGTACCACTCCTCGTACATGATCCACGACTCGAACTCGGCGTGGAGCACAGAGAAACTCATGAGCCAGAATGCCGTGCATACCAATACGTTCCTTGTGTACATATCCGATGCCTTTGATAAGGATGATTCGCCATTTCCCTTGGCGAATTTGCTTATTGAGTCGCCGCCATCTTCTCGCGGAGTTCCGCGTAGAACTTCCGCGCCCGTTCGAGGCGTTCGTGGATGCCGCTGCCGTGGTAGCCCGAGTTCGGAACCTCTCCGGCGATCCGGGCGATGCCCTGAAGCTGCTTGTCGATCACCGCCGGGCCGCGCTGCGGGCACCACGTCGGCACGCCGTCGACTACGACGTACACCGGCGTCGCATGGGCGAGCGTACCGTTGTCGCAGACGGCACTGACCACAAGCCACTGGCTGCGATCGATCTTCCGCTTGACCTCGAACGCCAGCGCGTCGGCCTTGCCCGGATTGAGCACTTCCGTGATCTCGCCCTCGTTGCTGACCAGCGTCAGGGCCTTGGGCGTGCCGATCTTCGCGTGTGATTCGACCTGCGCCTTGATCGTCACCGTCTCACCGGGCTTGCGGATCAGCTCCGCGCCAGGCAGTTCGCCGTCGACGGTGAACGTGAGCATCGGCCCGTTGCTGACGAAGGAGTGTCCTTTGCGGAGATGGTCGAACCAGGCGTCCACGTCGAACGCCTTGCCCGTGTGCACGTACGTGCGGACCTCCCCCATGTGCGAGCCCCAGGGAATGTCGCTCCCGGCGGCGGCGGTGAGCCGGAAACCGAGATTCAGGTACTCGTAATAATCCATCTCGTTGACCAGGCCGAACTGCATCAGCTCGACGAAATCGAGATCGCCCGTCGTCACGTACCAGGGAAATCCGCGCGGCAGCGCACAGCCGTTCCACGCGAAGTGGGCGAAGCCGACCAGGGCTTCGTCCTGGGCCTGGATGCGCTTGAAAATAATGTCGTAGAAGTCGTAGTCCTTGAGATCCTCGACGCGTTCGAGCTGTTCGAGGTTCAGGCCGATGATGTGGCCGAAGTTGCTTCTCGGCTCCTCCTGGCCCGCCACGAGGCAGGTGGTTCCGCGCTTGACCCGCGCCTTCTTGCCGAAGCTCATCTGCCGGAAGTGCGTGGTCTTGTGGTCGCCCATCTCCAGCACGTTGACGATGTTCAGGTCCACCGCCTCGGCATAGCTGAGCAGGTACTCCTTGTGCGCCTCCTTCAGGATCGGATGGTGCACGTGCACGTCGCCCGACCACCAGCCGCGGGCGTTCATGTCGATCCAGCGCTCCAGCGGGATCGTACGCGTCATCTCGCCGGTCCCGTCGGTGGTGAATTCCTCGACGACCGGCACATACTCCACGCCATGTTCCACCGCCAGCCGCCACGTTCCCTTCGGCAGGTCGATCGTGAAATCGCCGGAGACCTGGAACATCACCGGCTCGGACCAGTACGGGATCGACGGGCGCATCTCGTACACGACGGCGCGATCGTCATTATCACTCTTGCCGGCGGTCTTGCGGACCGGGCCGATCCAGTTGCGGTCCTCCTCGTATTCGATGCCTTCGTAGAACTGGTGAACGGTGCCCGGCTTTTCCAGCACGCGTCCGTCCGGCGGCAGGCGCACTTCGCCCTCGCTCGTGCCGGTGATGCACACCATGGCGGGTGTGATTTCGCCGTCGGATGCCTCGGTCAGCCGAATGTTGACCTTTGTTTGAGCCTGGAGTGAGGCGACGCCCATGAGCGAGACGAGCATACCGGTGAGAAGGCGGTTGCGCGCATGACGGCGGCGATGTGTTCGAGGGGGCATGGATGGGTTCGTCATTGGGTCTTCTCTCCTGATCGCGTGCGGTTTCCTCAGCGGTCGATTCGGGACAATCTTACCCAAAAACCGGCCGGCGGGCATGCAACACGCGCGGCTTGCACTCAATCGACCCAGGCGCGAAGATGGTTGGATTCTGATGATCTGACCCAAATCCGCAGGGAGGGACTAAACTCATGCGATCTACCCATTTGAAGATATCCGCCATAGCGATTCTGGCGACGGCATCAGGGCTCCACGCCGCCGAAGGCCCGGCACCTTCCGCCCCCCGACGCGATGACCCGATCCGCGTGCTCATCATCACCGGCGGACACGAGTTCGAGCGCGAGGAATTCTTCAGCATCTTCGACGACCATCCGGACATCACGTGGTTCGAAGGCGTCCAGTTCAAGGCCCAGCGTTACTTTGCCGCCCCGCGCAGGGACGACTACGACGTCATGGTCTGGTACGACATGGTTCCGGACATCGCGCCCTCCGCGCAGCGCGACCTGGTGGACCTGCTCGAGGAGGGTAAGCCGCTGGTCGCATTACACCACAGCATCGCGACGTACTCGAAGTGGCCCGAGACGATCAACATCCTCGGCGGGCGATACAATCTCGGTGAGGTCGACGGGAAACCGGGCTCGACGTTCAAGCATGATGTCGACGTCGACGTGAAGATTGCCGACGCGTCGCACCCGATCACCGTGGGCATGGATGACTTCACGATTCACGATGAAGTGTACAAGAGCATGGTCATCCAGCCGGACGTCAAGCCGTTGCTGACGACGGACCATCCGGACAGCGACAAACTGATCGGCTGGACGCACCGGTACGGGAACAGCCCGGTCGCTTATCTCCAGGGCGGCCATGACGCCAAGGCATTCGCCAACCCCAACTACCAGCGACTGGTGGTCCAGGCGATTCGCTGGGCGGCGGGCCGTCTGCCCGATCCCTCTGAGGAAGGGTTTAAGCCGCTGTTCAACGGCAAGGATCTCGACGGCTGGACGGTCATGGGCGATCCGAAGGGTTTCAAGGTCAGCAATGGCATTCTGCGAAGCGATCTGCCCTACACCGGCGACTGGCTGCGCACGAACAAGCTCTACAGCGACTTCGTTCTCCGGTTGGACTGGCGCGTCAGCCCGGAAGGGAACTCGGGCGTGTTCGTGCGTTCCGCCATCGAAGGCCATCCGTGGATCTCCGGCAGTGAAATCCAGATCACCAGCATCGAGCGCGATCTCGCCCACTGCACGGGCTCGCTCTACGGCTCGGTGGCGGTAAATCCGCGACCGGACGAATCGCCGAACAAGTGGCATCGTTACGAAATCCATTGCCAGGGACCGCACTATCAGGTGTTCGCGGACAACATCCCGGTGGTGGACGTCGACGCCCGCAAGGTTCCGCCACTCTACGGCCGACCGATGATCGGCTACGTCGGCGTACAGGACAATCACTCGGAAAAAGGTTGGATCGAATACCGCAACATACGCATCAAGGAGTTGAAAATGGCCTCAGGCGACGAGACGCCCTGGAAGCTCGGCACGCAGACCTACACGTTCCGCCTCTACTCGCTGTTCGAGGCGATCGACAAGGCGAAGCAACTCGGCCTCCATTACATCGAAGCCTACCCGGGCCAGACGCTGAGCCCCGATCAGCCGGACGTCAAGGTCGGCGTGGACATGTCGCCGGAGATCATGGACCAGGTCAAGCGGAAGCTGGCGGAGTCGAACGTCACGCTAGTGAACTTCGGCGTGGTGATCCCCAAGAATGACGAAGCCGATTGCCGCAAACTCTTCGAGTTTGCCCGGTTGATGGGCATCCAGACCATTACCGCCGAGCCCGAGCCGGCCGCCATGGACCTGCTCGACAAGCTGACGCAGGAGTACGACATCAACATCGCCATCCACAACCACCCGAAACCGTCGCGCTACTGGAACCCGGATACGGTGCTGGAGGCGTGCGAGGGGCGGAACCCGCGCATCGGCGCCTGTGCCGATACGGGCCACTGGCTGCGGTCGGGGTTGGATCCCATCGAATGCCTCAAGAAGCTCGAGGGACGGATCATCTCGTCGCACTTCAAGGATCTGAACAAGGCGGAGCCCTCCGCGCATGACGTGCCCTGGGGTACCGGCGTGGGCAACGTCGAGGGTGTGCTGAAGGAGTTGGCGCGGCAGAAGTTCGAAGGCGTGTTCTCCGTCGAGTACGAGCACGACTGGGACAAATCCATGCCGGACATCGACGCCGGGCTGAAGTACTTCCGTAAGACGGCGGAGAAGCTCGGTTACGACATCCCGGTGAACAAGACGGACCAGTGGAAGCTCAGCGTGCAGACGTACACGTTCAACCGGTTCACGCTGTTCGAGGCCATCGACAAGGCGGCGTCGCTCGGGCTGGACTACATTGAGGGCTATGAGTGGCAGAAGGTCAGCCCCGAGCACGGCGAGTTGAAACTACTTGACGCCCCGGACGAGGTGCTCGACGCGGTCAAGGCCAGGATGGCCGACGCCGGGATCACCATGACCAGCTTCTATTCGAGCACCATCGGCGGCAGCGACGAGCACACCGCCAAGGCGTTCGCACTGGCCAAGAAGCTCGGCGCGGGCATCATCGTGTGCGAACCGCAGGCGTCAGTCCTGCCGGAGATCGATCGCCAGGCGGAGAAGCACGACATGCGAATCGCCATCCACAATCACCCGCTCAACCCGCGTGAACCCGGCTATGAGAACTGGAAGCCCGAGAAGGTCATGGCCATGATCGCGGACCTCAGCCCGCGCGTGGGCACCTGCGCGGACGTCGGCCACTGGTCGCGCAGCGGCGTCGACCCGGTGGAGGCCCTGAAGGCGTACGAGGGCCGGTTGATCAGCCTGCACCTGAAAGACGTCAACAGCGAAGCCCGCGACGCGCAGGATGTGATCTGGGGCAATGGCGTCAGCCGGTTCAAGGATGTGCTGGCGGAGCTGGATCGCCAGGACTTCGAGGGCGTGATCGCCATCGAGTACGAGCACAACTGGGAGAACAACGTCCCCGACATCGCCCAGTGCATCGCCGCCTACGAAAAGACCGCCGGCGCGATGGGCTACCACTGAGAGCGGTCGCGGTATCAAAGCGTAGCCGCTGCTCCACCAGAGAATTCGCCGTTGGAGTATGCGGCGTCAGCCAGTACCGCGAGCGTGAGCGAGCGGATCGCGAGATCGACCACGCCACTGCAGCGTAATCAGTCACTCGGTTTGAGTGGCATGAATTCCCGTGGCGATTCCGCAGACTCCCCTTCTCGCAACGTCTGGAAGTACGGATAGGCCACCAGCGCCCCCAGTCCGATGTACCAACGCCCATCCATGAACAACCTCGATGGAAAACGCAGTCAGCTTCGTGATCGACACGTCAAGCAAAACGGCCATCCGCAATCCAGCGGCGCCACCAATTCCGCCACGCCATGACGGGAATGTCCCATCCCACAATATCCTACCACCCGCCACCATCTTCCGCGATGAAACGAGAGGTATTCTCCCCACCGTCACGTAAATCGACCACCGGAACCCGCAAACGCGCATCATCTCCACGACACGGGAATATTACCTGTCTCCCCCACTTGTTTTGGCCGATGTTGAGATGCAGCACTTCGGGCATCGGCTCCGGTGCACATGTTGCCATGCTGAGGCACAGACGCCTCGGCCGAGATGGGGCCATTCGGGCGTAACGGAAGACGCATGAACTGGATCCAACGCATCCTTGATACCTCCGACTTTCCCGCACGCTGGAATTGCGGCAACTGGTCCGACCTGCACGGCTGGATCCACATCGTCTCCGATCTCGCCACCGCCGCCGCCTACTACGCCATCCCGATCACGCTGATCTACTTCGTGATCAGGCGCAAGGATGCCCCTTTTCTCAAGCTCTTCCTGCTCTTCGGCGCGTTCATTCTCTCCTGCGGTACGGTGCACCTCATCGAAGCCACGATTTTCTGGCACCCCTGGTACCGCCTGTCGGCCCTCGCCAAGGCGGGTACCGCCCTGATCTCCATCATCACCGCCATCTTCCTGATTCGTCATCTGCCGCTCGCCCTCAGCCTGCCCGGCCTGCAGCACTACGCCAACGAACTCGAGAAAAAGAACAAGGAACTCGACGACTTCACACGGATGGCGTCGCACGATCTCAAGGAGCCGTTGATCAAGCTGACGGCGCTGGGGGATCTGCTGCGTGAGGATCTCAAGAACCAGAGCGAGGCGGATATCGACGCCGACATCCGCGAGATCCAGGAATCCACCCAGCAGATGCAGACGCTGGTGAACAACCTGCTCGAATACTCGCGGGCCGGCCATGCCGCCATGAAGAAGGAGACGGTCCGGCTCGACGAGTGCATCCAGTTTGCTCTCGAGACGCTCGAGCACGGGATCGGGAAACATGAGGCGGAGATCGTGGTTCATCCTCAGCCCTCGGTGCAGGGCGATGCCCGGCTGCTCAAACAGCTCTTTCAGAACTTGATCAGCAATGCCCTGAAGTACGCCCGACCCGATGTTCCACCACGGATCGAAGTGACGGCAGCCCCGGTCGATGGCGAATGGATCTTCGGTGTGAAGGACAACGGCATCGGTATCCCCCTGGAGCATCGGGAGCGCGTGTTCGACACGTTTTGCCGCCTGCACAGCCGGGCGAATGTCGAAGGCACGGGCATTGGTCTGGCCATCTGCCGGAAGGCGGTCGAGCGGCACGGCGGACGCATCTGGTTCAACTCGGACGCCACCGGAACGCACTTCAAGTTCACGCTCAGCCCCGTGCATGACGAGACCGTCAGCCCGGGCTTTCACGTCACGCCCGAGGGCCGGCACAAGCTGGCGGACGCGTCAGTGTAATCCTTGTCGTGTATGATCAGAGGAATAGGCCGCGATCGGATTCGAACCGATGAATAACGGATTTGCAATCCGTCCCCTTAGTCCACTTGGGTACGCGGCCGGGGTGGTGGGAATCGGTCGCTCGCGTGGCGAGGCACGCGTGAGGAATCCACCGGGCATGCCGGGCCGATCCACATACCGATTCCAGACTCTTTAGTGTATCCGTCCGAACCGCGAAAGCAACCGTCGCGGACTGCGTCAAGCTACTTTCGAGGACGTCATCCTGAATCTCGACCTTACTGCTTACCGGTCGAGGCGCGCTTCACCGCTCGGCTTCAAGTCGATCCAGATCGGCGACGACCACGCCCGGTGGCCGTCCTTCTGCGTCAGCCGCACGTAGGCATAGAGCAGGCCGGGTTTGGCCTCCGGAAGGTCGAGGTTCAGGTCGATCTCCCGCGCGTTCGGCGTGACGGTTTCAATCTCTTCGCCGTCGACGATGAGGTCCACACGCACGATCACCTCGGTACCCGTGGCATGTACGTCAAGTGTCGGCATGGCGACGGCGTCGAACTTCTCGCCCATCCAGTGCCCGTCGGCCATGACGCTCAGCACGATCTTCGCCGTCGCGCCGTATGTCCGCCGCTGCTGCATGGCTCGAAAGATCGTCTCGCGGTCGGCTTGCTCCGCCCAGACGCAGGCGTAGCTGTGACTCGTCGACAGATGGTCGCTGCTGGCAATGAAGCCGAGCAGGTGCGCGCGCAGCAGACCCTCGTTGGCGTTGTCCTCGATGGCGCGATGGCGGCAGCCCTGGTAGATCTCGATCAGCGGGCGGTGAGCATTGTCCATGGCGTCCCATGTTTCAAGAATGAGCCCGCGCGGCTGCGGTTCGCCCTCCTTGAACGGGATCGTGTTCGTCTGATGCGGAATCGTGATCGTATCGTTGTCGAGCTCCTTCCAGAACTCCGGGTGCGGATAAGTATGCGGCCGCAACATGTCCGCGCGTAACGAAATCACGTTGTGATCCTCACCGCCACGACTCCGCTCATAGGCGTACATCGGGATGAACCGCGGCGAAAGATCGTGTCGCAGGACCTCCTTCACGCTCCGCCACCAGAGCTGACTGTTCGGGTCGCCCATGGCGATGTCGCGCGAGTGGTCGGTGATCCCGAGGAAGTCGTACTCCGCCACATCGCTGCCGTAGCGATACGCTTCGTCGATCGTCCCGTCGTACGGCACGTAGCAGAGCGAGAGATCGGTGTGGCGGTGGAGATCGCCGAAGAATACGGTGTATGACTTGCCCGCGAGTTGCCGCTCTTCCTCCGACCCGCTGTCTGCCTGTACCCCATGAAGAAGTTTGAGCCGATGCACGGAGCGCATACCGGCCGCTTCAATGGGTTTGCGCGGTTTCGGCATGTCTCCCGTGCCGAGTCGCCCCCATCCGATCCCGCGAGGGCGATCGGCTTCGCGGCGATCCGTGCGGCCGGTGGTGAATGCCGTCACAATCTCCTCGCCCGTCACAGCTACCCCTAACGACTGCATACCGTCGCCCTGGCCGAGACTCATTCGATACACGTCCGACCATTTCTCGCCGTCAAAGCAACGCGCATCGATCGCCCAGTCGGCTTCGACATGCGACTTCTTGCTCGTCCCCAGATATTGCCCGTACCGGTGGCGATAGAACACCCACAAACGACCCGCATCGTCAATCGTCAGCACCGGCCGCTCGTAATACACGCCCGTATGCTTCACGCCCTCGCGTAAACCTTCACGCTGAGCGGCTTTTTCGAGCGACGGCATGGGAATGGCGTTCGGGAAGTGATACGTCGTCGAATCCTCTCCGAGCCGAACCACGTGCAGCTTCCGGAAGCGATGCAGCGGACCGCGATCGTCCGCCACCTCGAGCTGATCCGTATCGCGCAATCGCATGCGCGACGTATAGGCCTCACCCCAGTGCCTGCCCCCCTCTTCCCAGGCGATGAAGACATCACCATTCGCATTCGCCGCCAGTCGCGACTGTGCTTCATAACCTGCTGAGGTGGAAATGCCGATGGGTTTGTCCCATTGCCCGTCTCTCCAGCCGCGCACATGAATGTCGAAGTTGAAACTGGAAGGCGCCGCCACAACGTCAAACGTATCCAAGTCGCGTAAGGCCTTCGGATCGGATACGGCAATGGACTTCGGACGGTCATACGCATCCCAGCACACCACCATCCGACCATCGGCCGCGTGCACGATATCCGGCGCCCAGGCGCTGCCCTCGTGCTCGCCGCTGATGTTCTCGACGCGATCCAGCCTGCCGTCGCTCATCCGCCGCGTGACGATCTGGAACTTGCCGTCGATCGTCGATTGCCAGACGAACCAGACGCGTCCCTGCGGGCCGATGGCGGTGCGGTGATTGATATCGGGGCCGGCGCCGTTCGAGACGCGAATGGCCTCGCCGGCCTTGCCGTTCGACGTGTCGACCGGAAGCGCGAAGATGTCCCACTGACCATCGACCTCCGCTTCGTAGGAAACATAGAGCTGATTCTTTGGCGTGACCGTCACGCGTGGCCGGCGAAAGCGCCCAAACGCATCGACGACCAGCGCACGATCATTCAGCGTATCGCCCTCGATCTTGCCCAGCCAGATCACGTCGCCGCGACCCGGATGAAACTCCAGCCATGTCGCCCATACCGTCCCCTCTTCGGCGGTGATGTCGATCTCGTAGAACTCCGGATTCTCCGCCAGCGTCGCTTCGACGGTGTACTCCGCCGGGTCGTACACGTAGTACGGTTCCTCCCGCGCCGCCTCCGCCGCCAACAGCGCCGTACTCAGCATGCACACGCCTATCAGATCACGCAGTCGCATCATGCAGGTCTCCTGAATTCTGGTACCCGGCCTATCGCTTTTTCCGCGCCGCCTTCTGTTTCTGCACTGCCTTAGTCGCCTTTTTACGTGTTCCCGCCTTGGAAGCGGTCTTCTTCCGCGACGCCCGCTCGCCGCCGGGCTTCACATTCTTCTCGTACACGGCGATGAACTCCTCCACCGGCACCCGCGCGATCGTCGCGCCGATCAACTCCAGGGGCACATCCTCAACTCTCTTGAAGCGAATGCACGACCGCCCCATGTCGAGCTTCTTGCCGGTGGCGGCCCACGCCTTGCGAAAGCGCGCCTCGTGAGCGGCATCGCCGTAGATGCACATCATGTAGATCGACATGTGATTCTTCTGCGACGCCAGACCCGCGAATGGCAGCGGCTGCGTCGGGTCGCAGTGGTAGCCCGGCGGATAGATCTTGTGCGGAACGTAGTAGCCGATCATGCCGTACTGCATGCCCTCGGCGTAGCCCTGGCCCAGGTTCGCCTTGATGACTTTTCGCACGGCGTTCAACGCCTTGCGTCGATCCTCCGGCAACTCCGCCAGGTACTCCTTCACCGTCTTCGCTTTGCTCTGCACGACATGCCCTCCTCGGATTCATTGCTCTTTCACGCATACCAGCGTTCGCCCACGACTCTGACCCGCCATCATGCGTTCCAGCGCGTCCGGCACATCGTCCAGCGTGATCTCGGACACGATACGCTCCAGGTGCGGCACGCGCCACGGCCCCGCCAGTTGCGACCAGAGATGCTGCCGCAGGCTCATCGGGCAATCCGCGGAGGCAACACCGAGCACGCTCACCGCGCGCAGAATCAGCGGATAGACGTTCGTTTTCCATTCCGGGGACGCCGCCATGCCGCAACACGCTACCGCCCCGCCCGGCTTCAACGACTTGTACAACGCGTTGAGAATCTCACCGCCGACCGTATCAATTCCCCCGGCCCATCGCGCGCTGAGCATCGGGCGGTCCATTTTTTCCAGGAACGCGTCCCGCCCGACGACCTCCACCGCGCCGAGCCCCCTGAGTTCATCCGCCATGTCCGCCTTGCCGGTGATGGCCACGGGCCGATAGCCCTGCCGCCCGAGCATCGCGATGCTCAATGTGCCCACCCCGCCGGTCGCCCCGGTCACCGCCACCTCCCCCTCGCCCGGCGTCACACCCTGGTGCTGAAGCACGTGAAGGCAATAGGCGGCGGTGAACCCCGCCGTGCCGAGCATCATCGCTTCCTTGAGCGACAAACCCTCCGGCCGCGCGACCACCCACTCAGCGGGCACGCGGATCAACTCCGCCAGCCCCCCACTCGTGTTCATGCCCAGGTCATTGCCGCTGACAATGACCTCCTGCCCGGCCGACCAGTCCGCGTGGGTCGATGAGCGCACGACCCCGGCGGCATCAATCCCAGGCGTGTGCGGAAAGTGACGCGTGATGCCCCTGTGCCCGTGGGAACTCATCGCGTCCTTGTAGTTCAGCGACGAATATTGCACCTCGACGACGACTTCGCCCTCGGGCAGATCGTCGAGGCGGCGCTCGGCGATGCGGCGCGACGCCTGCCCATCGTCATCCAGTTCAATCCGCAATGCCCGAAACGTCATGTCGCTCATGAGGAGTCTTTCCGACGGGATTCGTGGTAGACGCGGAGGAGTTCCTCGACCTCCACGCCATCGATGGTCATGCCGGGCGTGTGACAGTCCCGGATCTCGACACGCGACAGGTCGCACCCCTGAAAGCGCGCGCCCTGAAGTTCACACTGCTCGAAGCGCACCGGCTCATGTGTCCCTTCGCGCCCTTCGGGAAGCTGCACATGCATCAGGCTCGCGCCGCCCATGTGAATGGCGGGGATGGAATTGTCGCTCAGGTTGACTTCCAGAAACACGATACCGCTGAGATTGGAGCGGGCCACCGTCGCCCGCTGCAGGTTCACCCGGGTCAGTCCCGCCTCGGTGAGATTCGCGTCGTGGAAGCGGGCTCCCGCCCAGTTCACATGCTCGAACCGTTCCGGTGAGTCCGCGTGGTGGCTCATGCGTGTTATCCCGCCGAGGTGATGCCGTAAGACTCCAGCGCCTTCGCTTCGTTGTCATAGTGCTTGAACAGCTTGTCCAGCTTCGTGATCTTGAAGAGCTTGAGCAGGTCCGGCTTCATCGCGCAGAGCACGACTGTGCCCTTGATCTTCTCCGCCTTCTTGCGGAGCGTGATCAGCACGCCCAGCGCCGAGCTGGAGAGCATCTTGACCTTCTCGAAATCGAGGATGATCTTGCGACACGCCCGTTCGTCCACCAGGGCGTACAGTTCCTGCCCGATCTGTTCGACCTGCAGCGCATCAAGGATGGAACTCTCGTTGAAGTTGACGATGGTCACGTCGCGTATCGGATGAATCACCAAGCGTACCGGCCCGGCCATGGTATCCCCTTGCAGTAAGTCGTACAGCAACCGCGCGATCCGATCAGCTCGATGGCGAGACCGCGCGTTTTCCCCCAGCCGACAACGTGACCGGGGCAGCGTCGATTTTAGAGGATCGCGCGCCCCATGGCGAGACGTCAAGATACCCATCACCTCAATGCCCGATTCTTGCACCTCACCTCTCTTTGCTCTTTGTTCTCTTCTCCTTCCGTGATTTCCGTCTCTTCCGTGGACTCCTGCTCCCCATCCCGTGGACCGATTCGTCACGAAAGAAAACGCGACTTAGAATCGCCATGTAGGCGGGCCGAAATCTCGACACAATCATCGGAAATCCACGTCATGAAAAGCCATGCCTGCTTCGGGCGACACGTGCCGTTGATGCTCGCGATTCTGGCTTCCGCGGTCCACGCGGAGTCCCGCCAACGTGAAACCTCGTCTACCGCAACGAAAGAGAGCCCCATGAGCGATACCGTGACCCCTCAGGAAGCCCGACATACCAACCGGCTGATCGACGCGACCAGCCCTTACCTCCTCCAGCATGCTCACAACCCCGTGGACTGGTACCCGTGGGGCAAGGAGGCGTGGGACAAGGCGCGCGAGGAGAACAAGCCGGTCTTTCTCAGCATCGGTTACTCCGCCTGCCACTGGTGCCACGTGATGGAGCGCGAGAGTTTCGAAAGCAACGATATCGCCACCCTGCTGAACAAGCATTTCGTTTCCATCAAGGTCGACCGCGAGGAGCGCCCCGATCTGGATGACATCTACATGTCCGCCACGATGATCTACAACCGTGGCCAGGGCGGATGGCCGATGAGCGTTTTTCTCACGCCGGACCAACGCCCCTTTTTCGCGGGGACTTATTTTCCCCCGGACGCACGGTTCGGCCGGCCCGGCTTCAAGGAGATCCTCGAGACCATCGCCCGCATGTGGAAAGACGACCGGGCCAAGCTCATCGAGAGCGCCGATTCGCTCTCGCAGGCGGTGATCAAGTACAACGAATTGGGCAGCGGCTCCACCGCCATTCGCTCCGACATCGTCTCCGTCGTCACCGACACGCTCGCCGAGCACTTCGACAAGGAAACCGGCGGGCTGCTCAGCGGGCAGACCAACAAGTTCCCGCCCTCGATGATCATGAGCCTGATGCTCCGCGAGTACGAACGGTCCCGCGAGAAGGGCCAACCCAAGACACACCTGCTCGACCTGGTCAGGCTCACGCTGGATCACATGGCCGACGGCGGCATCTACGATCACCTCGGCGGTGGGATCGCCCGCTACAGCACCGATCCGCAATGGCTGGTCCCCCACTTCGAGAAGATGCTCTACGACCAGGCGCTTGTGAGCAGTATCTATGTCGAAGCGTACCAGCTGACGAATCAGGAGCGCTACGCCCGGGTCGCCGCCGACATCTTTGATTACGTCCTCGGCGACCTGCAGTCCCCCGAGGGTGGTTTCTACTCCACGCGCGACGCCGACAGCGAAGGCGAAGAAGGCAAGTTCTACGTCTGGTCGAAGAAGGAAATCCAGGGTGTCCTTGACAAGAAAACCACCCGGTTGTTCTGCGACTATTACGACGTGAGCGGAAACGGCAACTGGGAGGGCAAGAACATCCTCAACATCCGGGAGGACCTCGACACCGTCGCCCAGCGCCACGAGATGTCTCCCGACGAGGCCCGTCGTTCGCTCGATGATGCGAAAGCCCAGTTGCTCAAGCTGCGCGCGAAGCGCGTCGCCCCGGGGCTCGACGACAAGATCCTCACCAGCTGGAACGGCTTGATGATCTCCGCCCTCGCCCAGGGTGGCCGCGCCATGAACTCGCCGAAGTACGTCGAGGCCGCCGAACGCGCCGCCGAGTTCGTCCTGGACCAACTCAGTCGCGACGGCCGTCTGCTCCGCACCTATCGCGACGGCAAAGCCCACACCCTCGGGTACCTCGACGACTACGCCTTTTTCGTCGATGGGCTCCTCGAACTCTATGAGGCCACGTTCAACCCCCGCTGGCTGGATGAGGCGGTCCGCTTGAACGACGACATGATCGAGCACTTCTGGGACGACAAGGAAGGCGCGTTTTTCTTCACCGCCGATGATGCCGAGGAACTCTTCCTCCGCACCAAGGACACGCGCGACTCCGCCGTCCCGGCCGGCAACTCCGTCGCCCTGCTCAACCTGCTGCGACTGGCCCGCATCCAGTCCCGCGATGACCTCCGCGGCAAGGCGATCCAGACCATGGACGCCTTCGCCCCCCGGATCAACGATCAGCCCTACGGCTTCGAGAAGTTCCTCGCGGGCGTCGATTTCCACCAGAATCCGTCCCAGGAGGTCGTTTTCGTCGGCGATCCCTCGGCGGAGGCCACCCGGGCATTGATCGATACCGTCCGTCGGGATTATCATCCGTACCGGATCACGCTGCTCCTCGACCCGGAGCACGAATCGTCCGATAATCTCGCGCAAAGGGTTCCGCTCCTCGAGGGCAAGACGCTCGTGGAGGGCCAACCGGCCGTCTACGTCTGCCGCGATTTCACCTGCAAGCGGCCGGTCACAACCGTCGAGGACCTTCGCAAGGAACTGGATCAGCCGTAAACTCTCGAACCGCGGCATGCCGATGAATGCATCGCCGGGGTATCCACCGGATGCCCTTCGAGAGTCACTTTCGGGAGGAGGCTCAAGGATGATGCACGACTCTTTCCTGCGTCTCGATTCACGATATACGGTAGCGGCGATCGCTCTGCTTCTGTCGGCCTTTCCGTTGAGCGCGCCGGCCCAGAATGGCTCGCCCCTCGCGGACGACACCGCGGAAGCACCGGATCCGGAGGTCCGGTTCACCAAGGCGGTCCGTATTCCCGATGCCGTCTTCGAAGAGGAAACTTCCGCCCTGCTGTTGCCGTCCGAGCCCCCCGAGTATGGCGAGGACCGGATGCTGCAATCGCGCGGCGCGGTCGGGAAGCTGCCCGAAGAGATACCCCTGCTGCCCGAAGGATACGTGGTGGCGGCGCGGGAAGCGACGATCGAACGAAGCGGCGAATGGGCGGTCGCCCATCTCAAGGAAGATCCAGAACTCCCCTCCGCGCGCCCGTTGCGACTCCTGCCCAATCCACGGCTGGAGATGATCGACGCCATCCTGCGGCAAAGCGCCGCCGATCGTGTCTTCGTCATCACCGGGCGCGTCACCGAATTCCAGGGCGAGAACTACCTGCTGCTCGAAATCATCGCCGAGCGCGCCATCGTACCTCCCGCCCCGAAGCCGGAACCCAAGCCGGCAACAACCAATCCCGAAAACCAGCCGCTGCAGCCGGAGATCATTCCGCTCAACGGCGATTCTGCGGCGGGAACGGCTCCTGTGGAGGGCAATTCCGTACTGCAGCAGGAACCCTCCGCCGAGTCGGTCATTGAGTCACTCCTCGAAGATCGCCCGCTCAAGTCGGTCGTGATTCCCGAGCCAAGCCCCGCCGTGACGCCGGAAGTCAAGGTGGAAGGCGGAGACGTGAAGATCACGCCGATCGAGCCGGCGACGACCGGTCGCTCGACCTCGTACGCAAACGAGTCGTTTGTCATCGACCGCCCCGGACGCGTCCTTCCCGACGGCGACGGCTGGAGCTTTGCGTTTGAAAACCGTGGCAACCACCCGTCGGACAAGCCCTTGCGCCTGCTGCCCAACCGGCTGCTCGAAACCGCCCTTGCGCAGAGCGCGGGAGGCTCACGCGGCGTTGTCTTCCTGGTCACCGGAGAGGTCACCGTCTATAAGGGACGAAGCTACATGCTGTTGCGGAAAGTGATCGCTCGACGTGATTTAGGAAATCTTCGCTGATGTCATTGATGATGAGTGTTTCCGGTGTGCGCGGGATCATCGGCCAGACGATGACCCCGAGCCTGGCGGTCGAATTGGGATGCGCGTTCGGGACCCATCTCCAGGGCGGGACCGTGGTGGTCGGACGCGACAGCCGGCCCAGCGGACCGATGATTCAGAACGCATTGATCTCCGGACTGCTCGCCACCGGATGCCGCGTCATTCAACTCGATATCGCCAGTACCCCCGCCACGGCGTTCATGGTCCGTCATCACAAGGCCGCCGGTGGCGTAGTCCTCACCGCCAGCCATAACCCGATCATCTGGAACGGCATCAAGTTCCTCACCGACGAAGGCCTCGCCCCGCCGAAGGAGCAGGCCGAAAGGCTCTTCGAGCGCTTCCATCGCAAGGACTTTCAACTCGTCGACATCGAAGGCGTCCATAAGCCGGAGATCGAGACTGCCGCCGCCGACACGCATGTGAACGCGGTACTCGCAACGGTCGACGCCGAGAAGATCAAGGCCAAGCGCTTCAAAGTGGTACTCGACAGCGTCAACGGCGCGGGCGGACACGAAGGCCGGCAACTGCTCGACGCCCTCGGGTGCGAAGTCGTGCACATCAACGGCGAGCCGACAGGGATCTTCGCGCACACGCCCGAACCGCTGGCGGAGAACCTGACCGAGTTGTGCGACGTCGTCGCCCGCGAGAAAGCGGACATCGGCTTCGCCCAGGATCCCGACGCCGACCGGCTGGTCATGGTCGATGAGCGCGGCACGTTCATCGGTGAGGAATATACGCTCGCTCTGGCGGCGCGCTATTTCTTCGCCGCCCATCCCGGACCGGCGGCCGCCAACCTCTCCAGTTCGCGCATGATCGACGATCTCGCCGCCCAGGCTGGCGGACCGTGCGCCGTCCATCGCTCGCCCGTCGGCGAAGCGAACGTCGTCGAAGCCATGAAAGCCAACGGCTGTGTTTTCGGAGGCGAGGGCAATGGCGGCGTGATCGATCCACGCGTCGTTCCGGTCCGTGACAGCCTCGTCTCCATCGCCCTGGCGTTGCAGCTTCTCGCGGACGCGGAGAAGCCCGTCAGTGCCCTCGTGGCGGAGGTTCCCGCCTATGTCATGATCAAGCAGAAATTCGAGTGCACGCGCGAACGCATCGACAAGGTTCTGGTTGCCGTGCGCCGACAGTACGCCGATCAGAACCTCAACGACGCCGACGGCATCCGCATCGATTTCGATCGAAGCTGGGTCCACGTCCGGGCCTCGAACACCGAACCCATCATCCGCATCATCGCCGAAGCCCCCGACCGCGCGCACACCGAGAAACTCATCAACGATATCCAGCAACTCGCCGACGGCGTGTGACCCCTCCCTCGTCTGATCGATGCAGCGCTTCCGCAGGACGGCATGCCCTTTTTGCCCGGCCTTCCGGCGGCGGGTATGATGCGATTCGCAGAGGTTTCAAGGGTTTTCATCGGCAGTCGTGTCGCGGACGCGAGGTGGGTATGAGTTCGGATCAGGGCAGCTACAATTTCAAGAGCATCGAGTCGAAATGGCAGGCATACTGGGAAGAGCACAAGACGTTCAAAACGCTTCAGCCCGGTGACAAAGGCTTCGACGCCTCCAGGCCGAAGTTCTACGTGCTGGACATGTTCCCGTATCCCAGTGGGGTTGGGCTGCACGTCGGCCATCCGCTCGGGTACATCGCCACGGACATCTGCGCCCGCTTCCTGCGCATGCGCGGCTTCAACGTGCTGCACCCGATGGGCTACGACGCCTTCGGCCTCCCCGCCGAGCAGTTTGCCATCGAGCATGGCGTCCCGCCGCGCGAGACCACCGAGAAGAACATCGCCAACATCCGCAGCCAGTTCAAACGCCTCGGCATGGGCTACGACTGGGATCGCGAAATCGCCACCACCGACGAAGCGTACTACACCTGGACGCAGTGGATCTTCCTGCAGCTCTTCAACAGCTGGTACGACCCCGATGAAGACGCCGCGCGGCCGATCGCCGAACTGGTACACAAGCTCGAACAGGAGCACGTCGTCGTGGCGTTCGATGGCCGCATCGTCCGCGCGGACATGCGCGGCATGCAGGAGTTCGTCGGCATGCCCATCGGCACACGGACCTGGAGCGAGCTCTCCCCCGAGGAGCGCCGCGACGTGCTCGACGGCCAGCGGCTGGCGTACATCGACGAAGTGCCGGTGAACTGGTGCCCGGCGCTCGGGACCGTGCTGGCCAACGAGGAGGTCACCAACGAGGGCCGCAGCGAGCGAGGCAATCACCCCGTGCTGCGCCGCCCGCTCAAGCAGTGGATGCTGCGGATCACGAAATACGCCGACCGGCTGGAAAACGATCTCGAAAGCGTCAACTGGCCCGAGGCCATCAAGCTCATGCAGCGCAACTGGATCGGCCGAAGCGAAGGGGCGGAGGTTGACTTCCCCATCGACGGCGTGGAGGACACCATCCGCGTGTACACCACCCGCCCGGACACGCTCTTCGGCGCGACGTACATGGTGCTCGCCCCCGAGCATGAACTCGTGGTACAGATCACCACGGACACCCAACGCGCCGACGTGGAGAAGTACGTCGACACGGCCCGCAACAAGAGTGAGCTCGACCGTACCGCCGAGACGAAGGAGAAAACCGGTGTCTTCACCGGCGCGTACGCCATCAACCCGGTGAACGACCAGAAGATCCCCATCTGGATCGCCGACTACGTGCTGATGGGCTACGGCACGGGGGCGATCATGGCGGTGCCCGCGCACGACACGCGCGACTTCGAATTCGCACAGACCTTCGACCTGCCGATCATCCAGGTCGTACAGCCGCCCGGTGATGAGGACTGGCGCGGATTCACGGGTGACGGGACCGCCATCAACTCCGGCGAATTCGACGGACTGCCCACGGCGGAGTTCAAGAAGCGTATCATCGCCTGGCTGGAAGAAAATGACCTCGGCAAGGGGGCGGTGAACTACAAGCTGCGCGACTGGCTGTTCAGTCGGCAGCGTTACTGGGGCGAGCCGTTCCCCATCGTGCACGATGCCACCACCGACGAGATCTACCCGCTGGACGAGAGCGAGTTGCCGGTGCTGCTGCCTGCCATCGAAGACTATACGCCGCAGGCTTCGGACGATCCCGACGCCCCACCCGCGCCGCCACTCGGCCGCGCCAGCGACTGGATGAACGTCAAGGGCTACGTCACCGATGCCGGCAAGGTGAAGCTCGTCCATAACGGCAACGCCGTGCCCGACGACGCCAAGCCGCGCGCTTTCCGCCGCGAACTCAACACCATGCCGCAATGGGCGGGCTCGTGCTGGTACTACCTGCGCTACCTCGACAACACGAACACGGCGCAGTTCTGCCGGCCGGAGGTGGAAGCGTACTGGATGGCACCGCGCGATCCGGAGAGCAACACACCCGGGCCCGACACCGCCGGTGGTGTCGATCTGTATGTCGGCGGTGCCGAACATGCCGTGCTGCACCTGCTGTACGCGCGCTTCTGGCACAAGGTGCTCTACGACCTCGGCCACGTCAGCTCGCCCGAGCCCTTCGGCCGCCTCTTCAACCAGGGCTACATCCAGGCGTATGCCTACACCGACGCGCGCGGCATCTACGTGGACATCAAGGACGTCGAAGACTCCGGCGAGGGCAAGAACCTGAAGTCCATCCGCAAGTCCACCGGCGAGGAGCTGACCCGCTCGCTCGGAAAGATGGGCAAGAGCCTGAAGAACGCCGTCTCCCCCGACGAAATCTGCGAGCAGTATGGCACGGACACATTGCGGGCCTACGAGATGTACATGGGCCCGCTGGAGGCGAGCAAGCCGTGGAGCACGCGCGACATCATCGGCATGAGCCGGTTCCTGCACAACATCTGGCGGCGCTTCATGGCCGAGGACGGCTCATTGAAGGTGACCGACACCGCCCCGCCGGACGACCTGCGCCGCCTGCTGCACAAGACGATCAAGCGCGTCACCGCCGATATGGAAGGCCTGCGGTTCAACACCGCCATCGCCGGGCTCATCGAGTTGAACAACGCGCTCAAAGGCGACACTCTTCCACGCGAGGTAGCCGAGCCGCTGGTGAAGATGCTGGCTCCGATCGCCCCGCACCTGTCCGAGGAACTCTGGTCGCGCTTGCGGGGCACCGGTGATGGCGGATCCATCGCCGATGCCGACTGGCCGAGCTACGACGACGCGCTGACCGTCGACGCCGAGGTCGAGGTGGCGGTGCAGATCAACGGCAAGGTCCGCTCGCGCATCACCGTCGCCGCCGACAGCACCGACGACCAGCTCCAGGAAAAGGCCCTCGCCGACGCCAAAATCGCCGAAATGCTCGCTTGCAAGACCGTGCGGAAGGTTATCTGCATCAAGGGGAAAGTGGTGAACATCGTGGCGAATTGAGAATGCGTGAAATGTCGAGAGAAATCCGAAACCCGAATGACGAAAAGGAGCTACACCACGATATCTGATTCGGCAGTCGGATTTCTATAGACATTCGTCATTGGCCATCAGGAATTCTCATCCGTGAGTGTTGAACTCGAAGCCAAAATGCGTGTGTCCGACCACGAGCCGGTGCGGCAGCGGCTGGCGGCCGCCGGGGCGGCGCGGCTCGGCGCGGTGTTGGAAACGAACTGCATCTTTGACCGGGACGATCGGTCGCTTCTGGCCGAGGGCAAGGGGCTGCGCGTGCGGGCGTGTCGCGTGATCGATGGTCGCGACGTCCCCGCCACCGTCACGTACAAAGGCCCGCGTATCGAGGGCGACCTGAAACAGCGTGAAGAAATCGAAACGGCGGTGGCCGACGGCGAAGCCATGGCCCGGCTGTTGAACGCCCTGGGCTTTCACGAGCGGATCCGCTTCGAGAAGCAGCGCGAGACGTGGCAACTCGGCGACTGCCTGATCGAACTGGACACCGTCCCCCACCTCGGCACGTTCGTCGAGATCGAAGGCCCCGACGCCGCCGCCATCCACGACCTCCGCGCCAAGCTCGACCTCGCCGACGCCGATCTCATCAACACCAGTTACGTCCGCATGCTCGCAGAACACTGCGAAGCCAACGGCATGCCGACGATCGGCATCACGCTCGCGTCGTAGCCCGCCCGCGTACGCCGCGGATTGAAAATCTCGAAGTCCTCGATGAACGAACCGCTGGATTGCGGGCAGCCGCCTTACCTCGTTCCCCAGCCGATACGGAATACGTCCGCCAGGGCAAACGCGTGGATATCCGCGTCATCGTTGACCGCGAAGAACGCCCCTTCCGAAAACGGGCCGAACGGCTTCGTGTACAGGCAGATGCCGTCGGTATTGGCGACAGTCGGTCGGCCGGTGAAGCGCCCGAGCCGTCTGTAGTTGTTGGCGTCGAAGAGATGCCAGATCGTGATCTCCTTCCGCTGTTCAGTCAGGATCACGTAACGCCGCCCCTGGTGTTCGCAGACGACGATGCCTTCCGGATCGCCCTTCAGAAAGCGATCGGCGAACGTGATCCCGGTGAAGGCACCGTCCCGCGCGTACACCTTCACGTTCGGCGCTTCCTCGGATTCGTCACAGACCAGGACGCGTCCCGACCTGGGATCCACCGTGATGGACTCGGCCTTCTGGATCGCGCCGATGCCACTCGCCTCGCCCATGTGACGCACGAACTCTCCAGAGACCGCCCCTCCCTCCAGATGCAGCCGGAATACCTTGATCGTTTTCTCGGGCGCGACGTCCGTATCCGTGACATACACCCGCGTGCCGTCGCGTTCCGTCGTTTCCACCGCCACGCCGTATGGTCGTGTCAGAATCTCCTCACCGAAGATCCCCGCCGGCTCCAGCGACTGCACTCCGAAGGCCTGCACGCGATGCGTGTCCCGCTCCACGACCAGCACGAATGATTGCACCGCCCCTTTCCGGGAAACCCGCGACGGCAACTCGACCACCGCAATCCCGTTGGGTCGAAGCATCTCCCCCGGCCCCTCGCCCTCGCGGCTGAAGCTTTTCATGTATCGCCCGGTGGCGGCGTCGAAGAGATCGATGCGGTGGCCTTCCTTCGCCGTGGCGAAGAGACCGACCTTTCCCTGGCCGAGATCACATGCCACCAGCGAATCGGTGTTGGCATACTCGGTCCCCTGCGAGGCCCAGACCCGTTCCAGTGCGGAAATCTCCCCCACGCCAAGAACACGTAAGGTGGACGGACCCGATGTGTGATCCGCGCCTGCAACAAACACGAGCACCACGCACGCTAACCAGGGCTTCATGGACACAATGACTCCTTCATCCACGATGAATTTTCACGAACTCAACGGTGCGATACGTTAGAAGATGGCCTGCGGTACTGCAAACTTACGTGGGCATCACATCCTATTGAAGAAAAACTTATTTTCACCGAATTTCCTCGAAATGCCGCCCAAGTGTGAAGATGGGGATCATGGCTGCAGCCCATGTGGCACTCTTCATGGTCCGTTAGTCCGAGCTTAACACGAAGTGAATCACAACTGAACAGAAGTACTGTCCAATTTAACTTGCGTGTAAACGTAAGCATGCAACCAGAAACTTAGAAGCAAAGGAGCGGAGACGATGAAGCTGGTAAAAGGCACATTGATGGCGGCGCTGGCCGCGGTTCTGTGCAGCGCGAGCGTGGCCTCGGCGGGGATTCTCGCGGGCCAGGAAGGCACCAACCTCTGGGGAACGACCTATGGCGTGAAGCACTGGTTCGTGCGTGGTGACGTGGGCGCGGCCCCGAACGTTCTCGAGCCGGAAGGCATGACCTTCTATAACGGCTCGTTGTACGTGACCGGTGACACGGACGACGACGGAAGCGGCCTCTCGCCGACTCCCCTCGTCGAGTACACCGCCACGATCGACGGAACGCTCAGCGGCCCGATCACGAGTACCGTGCTGGATGCGAGCGGCAGCTCGTACGGTCCTGAGGGGCTGACGGTCAACACGAGCGGCGCGGGCTACGGTGGCGGCGCCGGCCAGTTCGTCGCGGTCGAGAGCGGTAACGATCCCGCGAACAATCTCGAGAAGACCACGGGCGTGATCAATCTGCCGGGCGGCTCGGTCACCGACACCGACTTCCCCTCGTCGCTGGCCAACGTCATCGACGGTTTCGATCCTGACGACATCGCGTATGTCGCGAGCACCGATCAGTTCGCGGTAGTCCAGGACCCGAACACCATCGAGTTCCACAACCACACGGCGGCGGGGCTGTCACCGGCGAACTCGTGGTTTGAGACCTCGGATCTGAGTGAGGATGCCAAGGGCCTGGCGGTCATCAGTGAAGCCTTCGCCGAGTTGCTGACCGGCGAAGACGTCATCGGCGCCGAAGCCCTCCTTGTGGCCGGCGAGGCGAACGAGCTGGCCATCTACCAGTTGGATGGCACGCTGGTCAGTTCCGTTCAGGACGCCCCGACGCTCAGCATCGGCGCGGAGATCGAGGCCGTGGCCGTCGATGAGGTCAACGGGCTGATCTTCCTGGGCGATGAAGGCGGCTTCACCATCAGCGTGATCGGTATCGAGGTGCCCGAACCCGGCACGTTGAGCCTGCTCGGCCTGGCCGGCCTGATGATGCTGCGTCGCCGTCGCTGATTCTTTCGCGACGAAGCGAGAACAATTACCGCATGGCGCCGGCGGACCGGAAGAAGACGGGTGCGCAAGTTTGCCTGTTCTTGAGCGAACTTGGCACATCCCGGACTTGCTCCGGTTCGTTCGGCGCCGTGTTTGATTATCACTCTGAACTGCGTAGAGGTTTCGTTGAATGCCAGTAAGATGCCAGAAACCGGCAAGCCGTCGCCTTTCCGCATTCACCCTCATTGAGATCCTGGTGGTCGTGGGCATCATCGCCCTGCTGGTTGCCGTCCTCATCCCTTCCCTGGCCGCCGCCCGCGACAAGGCACGCAAGATCCAGTGCCTCTCTTACCTTCAGCAGCTTGGCCGTGCGTTTCACAGCTATTCGGTGAGTGAGAAGGGATATCTCAACAGCGGGCTTTTCGATCCCCGCCTCGGCGCGAACTACCCCGCCACGGTGACCGACCTGAAGGTGATCGGCCTGGACCGCGTCGGCTGGGTGGCGGACGTCCTTCGCACGACCAAGGCGCATCCTGCCGACATGTTGTGCCCGACGAACATCGCCGAGACTTCGAAGGCCTTTGCGGATCTTCCGCCGGGCGCGCTGTCAGGCGGCGAATACGACCGACTGGTCGAAAAGGGCATCAACACGAACTACTGCCAGAGCTGGTACATGGGTCTGTCCGAGCCCACGTGGAAGTCGAACCTGTATGAGCTGGAACTCCGCTACTCCGGCACGGATCAGCAGAATGTCGGCCCGCTCGAACTGTCGAGCATGGCCCGGGTCAATCCGTCACGCGTACCGCTTCTGTGCGACGGGCGCAGCGACCCCGGTCCGACCGGTGACATCGTCAAGCTTCCCGACGGGCGGCAACTTCGTGCGGCCAAGAACGTGACCGACGGCCCCCGGCTCTGGCCGATGCCGGGCGGTCTCCTTCGCCCGGTGGGCGGAGGCATTCGCGGCGGTGTCGTGGATCACGAGGACTTCGGCGTCTGGCACGGGCGAACACGGCTGATCAGCCGGCACGTGAACGCGCAGTACAGCATGGGAAACGTCCTGCTCGCCGATGGCCATGCCGCCACATTTCGCGATATCTACACCTGGGACAACGGCGACGGCTCCCAGGCCCGCGAGAAGCACACCGACGGACATCTGGATAATTACGATCTTGAAGGCAAAGTCTTTGACGGCGTGATCTCGCTCGGTCGCCGAAGCGAACATCCGCGCGTCAAACGATAGGCCGCGTGAACTCCATTCACGCGTGCTCGAGGAAGGAAAGGAAACCAACATGTCGATGCGTACCGGCATCATCGTCTGTCTCTTCATCGCGACGACCACGCACCCGCTTCAGGCTGCCGACCCCGAGACGATCGATCTCTTCGGGCAGCGCTACCGCGTTCAGCGGTTCGACTATTCGCAGGAGATCACGTTTCCCAATCCGCATGAGGATGATTTCCTTCCGGATACCGTCAATCTCATCGAGTCGGAAGCCGTCGCGTGGCTCGGCAACAACCGCATGCTCGTGACCACAAGCGAAACGGCATCGATCACCTACGAGAATTTCATCGTGGAAGTCACGGTCAATACCGACGTCCACGGGAACGTGACGGGGCTCGAATTCCTGCAGCCTTCGCCGCTGCTGGGCGGACGTCACGTGGTGATTAACGATACCTTCCCGGCCGGCTTCCCCCTGTTCGGATTGGCTCATCCGTTCGACCTGGACGTCAGCGGCGTGGCGGTCAATCCTGGGTCATCCGGCCTGGCCCCGGGCGGCCTGCTGGTCGCCGAGGGGAAGTCGCAGACGATCAAGGGCTATGTCTACGATCCGACGAACCCGAACATCCCCGCCGACGCCACCGACCACGCCAGCAACTTCCTCGGCGATTTCAATCTCCTGGATCCCGCCGAGTTCGATATTGAAGACATGGTCGTCGTCCCGGGCTTTGCCGTGCCGGGGGAATATGGCGTGGATGCCCAGAACCCTCAGCCGGTCGATCTCCTGTTTGCCCTCGACCAGGAATGTGACCCGCCCTGCGGACCGTCACCGTCCATCGAAGTATTCGACCTGGCCGGCGGCTATCGCGGTGGATTCCTCATCGGTGCCAACGTCAATCCCGATGCGGTGGGCGACCCCAAAGCCGTAGCGTATCTCCCTGATGGCCCCACTTCTCCCGCGTCGTTTCAGGGCAAAGGCGGTGTGCTCATCGTTGTCTATGATGACGAAGGGCCGGGCATCCATGCATTCGATCTGCTGGGCAACGAGATTGACCTCGCCGATCCCGGAGATCCCTTCGAGCCTGCCTACCACCCGCTGACCGACGACGGCACACCGTTCGGTAATCCGATCCTGGACAAGGGCACGATCGTGCAGCAGCTGCAACTTGAGGCTTCCACGGCGGACCCGGACACCGGGCGTCTTTACTTCTTCCAGGAAGGGTCGGGGCTGAATGATAATTACCTGTGGATCATGACGCCGACGAATCGTGCCGGCTGCAACGGCAATGACCCGGTCTTCGACACGCACCCCGCCCCGCTGGGCGACGGCGACGTGGACGAGGATGACTTCGACCAGTTCATCACGTGCTTCACCGGCCCTGCCATTCCCGATGTGGTGCCGCCGGAGGATCCCGTCAACTGCCTCTGCTTCGATCTCAATAACGACGGTATCATCGACATGCTCGATTTCGCCCGCTACCAGCTCTGCTACAGCGGCGAAGGCGTCGAGGCGGACCCGGCCTGCGACGATTGAATCGCGCCGGGATAATCAAGTCCCCATGTGTATAGAAGACGGGCTCGCCAGAATCTGGCGAGCCCTTTTCATAGGATTGGTGTCGTCAGCGCTGCGCTTCTACGACCGGATCTCCATCCGCTCGACGCGTTTCAGAACATCATCGAGGTGGCGCGGCATGCTGAAGCCGATGGTGAACCCGCTCAGGTACGGGCGGGTCATCGCGAAGCGGAGCGACGTCTCGATCCGCTCGTTGGTCTTGAACTCGCCCTCGCCCATGATCTTCATCCCGTAGACCGCCTTGCCGGATTCGTGCATCTTCTTCAGCACCTTCTCGACCTTGGGGATGTCCTCGACCTTGTTGACGTCCATCTTCACGGCGTACGGATTGATGCGGGCCAGGTCGACCTCGACCCACGGCTCCTCGGAGGCGGTCTTGAGCGCCTCGAACGTGTGGCACGAGCAGCCGACCGCGCGAATCACGCCTTTTTCCTTGTACTCGCTCAGCACGTCCATGCAGCCGCGCATCTTGACGTTCCAATCGCCGTCGAGCATGCAGTGCAGCAGCACGATATCGATGTAATCGGTGCCCATCTCCTTGCGGAACCGCTCAATGTCCTCACGAACGCCCTTGGCGTCCTTGGCACGCGTCTTGGAGGTGATGACCACCTTGTCGCGCTGAATCTCCTTCAGCGTGGCCGCCACGTGCGGGTGCGTCTTGTACATGTCGGCGGTGTCCCACCACTTCACACCCGAGTCGATGCCGTGGCGGAACAGCTTGACCATGCCGTCGATGCCCTGCCGCTTCTGCTCGCTGCCGCCCAGCGTGCCGGTGCCGATCGACAGCCGCGACGGCTTGATGCCCGTCTTGGCCAGCGACATCACGTCGTTGGCTTTGCGGATGGTTGTCGAAGCGGGAACGGCCGCCGTTTTCGGCTCCGCCCAGAGCGGCGTGGTGAGGGTCGCTCCGGCCACGGCGGCGGTTTTCTGCAAGAACGATCGTCGATCCATGGAAGACATGAGCCCATCCTTTCGTTAGATTTCCGAATATTGCCTATTATGGTAGCCCTGAAGTCGGATTGACAAGTCAAAATCGGGGCAATCCGGCGATTCCCGACCCGCGGCTTCGGGAATCCGCTGGACGTGCGTTCAATGCGTATTAGAATCGCAACAAACACCCAAATCTTCGACGACATGAATCCGCCACAAAAGCCGATTGCGAAGGGAGTCCAATGCAGATCGCCGTTCAGCTATATACCGTCCGGGAACAACTGGCCAAGGATTACGCGGGCACGCTGAAGCGCGTCAGCGACATCGGCTACACCCACGCCGAACTGGCGGGTCTCGACGGCCACTCCGCCGCCGAGGTCGAGGCGATGCTCGCCGACACCGGGCTGACGCCGATCGCGATGCACTGTCTCATCGAGCAGCTCGAGGCCGACGTCAACCGGGCGATCGACGACGTGAAGACGCTGGGTGTCGACTACCTTGTCTGCCCCTATCTCCCGGAGGAGCGGCGGAAGTCCGAAGCCGACTGGATAGCGACCGCCGGCCTGCTGAACACCGTCGGGGACGCCTGCTCCAAGGCGGGCATCCAGTTCTGCTATCACCATCACAGCTTCGAGTACGAGAAGGTCGGCGAGCGGACCGGGCTCGACCTGCTGTTCGACGAGACCGATCCCAAATGCGTCAAGGCAGAGCTGGACACGTACTGGATCCGCCATGGCGGTGAAGACCCGGTGCAGCGCATCCGGGGTATGGTGCAGCGCTGCCCGCTGATGCATTTGAAGGACATGATGGATGACGCCAACCGCTCCTTCGGCGAACTCGGCGCGGGGACGCTCGACTTCGACGCCATCTTCGACGCCGCCCGCTTCGCCGGGACCGTCTGGGGCATCGTCGAACAGGATGTCTGCCCCGGCGACCCGCTCGACAGCCTGGCGAAGAGCTACGCGTATCTCAAACGCACGGGTCGCGTGACAGGGAAGAGCCAGTAGTCGCCATCATGTGAACCGAACGGTTCGAGGAGTGACCATGCGTGCCCGGAATACCAACGTGGATACGTTCATAAGCCGAGCGAACACATGGAAAGGCGAGATTCGGAAATTGAGGTCGATCCTCCTCGAATGCGGTCTCGATGAAGAGCTGAAATGGGCGAAGCCGTGCTATACCCATGAGGGAAGCAACATCGCCATCATTCAACCCTTCAAAGCACATTGCGCGTTGATGTTCTTCAAGGGCGCGCTGCTCCAGGACACGCACGGTCTGCTCCGCAGCCAGGGCAAGAACACACAATCCGCGCTGCGGCTGGAGTTCACCAGTGAGGCCCAGATCAAGAAGACCGTGGTAAAGTCCTACGTAAAACAGGCTGTGGCGGTAGAGAAGGAAGGGCGGAAAGTCGATTTCAAAGCGAAGCACGAATTGGAGCTTCCCGAGGAGCTGACCGCCATCCTGAATAAGGACCGCAAGCTCGCAAAGGCTTTCGACGCGCTCACGCCGGGTCGGCGCCGGGCCTACGTGCTCCACTTCACCGGCGCCAAGCAATCGAAGACACGCAACGCACGAATCGAAAAATGCATCCCAATGATTCTCTCGGGAAAAGGCATGAGCGAACGATAGCCGCAGCCGACCATCAGACCGACACGACAGGCAAGTTCAATACGACATCATTCAGATGATTGCATTCATGAAAACACTTGCGCCCGCTGTCTCACTCAGCGCCGCCGTTCGGGCGTGTCGGGGATTTGGCTGATCATCGCGTTCGGTTGGCCGTCGCGCTTCTTGATCGTGAAGGCGTCGTAGATATTCCCCAGTGCCGTGCGCGCTTCGTAGCGGATTTCTTTTTCGTCGACGGTGATGATCTGGTAAAGCTGCGTGTCCTCCGCCACACGCTCCATGTTCACGCGCGGCTCGGGGTCCGCCCCGTACATCTTCGGCCCGCTGACCGACACGACGTACACCGTCCCCGCGTTCTCGGAACGCCAGCTCGTACCCTCCGTCTCGTTCTCACCGGGAAGGATCATCTCGCTCCGGCCGTAGGTGTGATCGTGGCCGGTCAACACCAGGTCCACCCGGTGCCGGTCGAGCACCGGCTTCCACAACTTCCGAAGCTTCTCGTTGTCACGCCCCTTGGCCATCGAATAGATCGGGTAGTGAAACGTCAGGATCGTCCACGTCTGCTCGTGATCGGAAAGTACCTCCTCCATCCATTCCACCTGGTCCTCCGGGTTCTGCATCGAATTCAACGAGACAATGCGGACATTCTGGTAGTCGATGAAGTACGCCGACTCCTTCACCGGGTCCGGCCCGTTCAGCGGAAACGCGAACTGCGGCCGCCAGTAGCGCGACAGACGCCAGCGATCCTCATCGCCCTCCTTGTAGTGGTGGTACTCGTGATTGCCGGGCGTGGCGATGACGGGAATCATGCCGTTCAGCCATCCGCCCGCATGGAACCACTCGCCCCACTGGCCATCGCGCTCCGCCACATCAATCAGGTCGCCGGCGTGGAGCATGAACGCGGCATCGGGCACGTCCAGCGCCGCCCGACGAATCACCCGCGACCACATCGACTTCACGTCATTCTGCGCATCGCCGAAGTAGATGAAGCTGAACTTCTCCGGCTCGGCGGGGGCCGTCGTGAACTGAAACCATTCGCTGAAGTTGTTGCCGTACCCTACGCGGTAAGCGTATGTCGTGCCCGGCTCGAGATCGGTCATCTCCGCCGTGTGCAGGTGGCTCTTGTAGTGTTCGGACACGTACGGCGTCGTGACCGCTTCAAACGGCCGGCCTTTGCTCCTGAAGAGCGGACCCGCTTCGGCGAGGGCGACATCCGCCACGCCATGGGGCACGTCGGCCGACGTCCGCCACGTCACCGCCTGCGTCGTCCGCGGATCCCCCGTCCACGTCAGCACGATCCGGTCGGGAATCGGCGACGGCTGATGGGCGATCGCATCCGGTACCCGGGGGGCCGGCTCGCCCGGATCGTGCCCCCAAATCGGAGTCGCCGACGCCGAAATCAACCCCAGGACAACAATACCACTTCGCAACGTTCTTGAACTCACCGTTTTCATCCTTCGCTCGATGTCATGACCCACTGAACTTCCGGAAGTTTTCCGCGCCTCCGGAGCGGCATTGTAGTCCCGTTTTGTCGCGTTGTCGGCACAGGGATCAGGCGTCCAAAGAGAACCCGGACAATCTTCATCCAACGTTTACAGTCGTATGGACAAATTGCCATAAATTATTACATGACATGACCTTACTTCCCGATAACTTCCTGCGGGCTTCGCGGCCCCGGACGTGCGGTGCCGACCCGCCCCGAGGCGGGCCACGCTGACGGCCCGGAGGCAAGGCGTTTACAGCCCCGCAGATGAAAGTTATACTGACAGGTCTTTCGGAGTTGTTGCGGAAGAAAACACTGAATTCGGGAATGGCGTCAAGACGCGGGATGATGAAAGGAACGAAGATCGCATGATCAAGGTCAAGACACGGGGCAATGAGTCCCTGGATCAGATGCTCCGCCGCTTTAAGAAGATGTGCGAGAAGGAAGGCCTGACCAAGGAAATCAAGCGGACGAGCTACTACGAGAAGCCCAGCGAGCGCCGCCGCCGCCGGATGCGCAAGACGCAGAAGCGCGACCAGATCCGGCCGACCGGTCGTCGCTGATCGGCGACCGACGGGAATCCCCCCGGGGCACGATCGATGTGCCGACCGGCGGGCTCCCCGAAGTGCTGTCTTGCCTGGATGAGACCGCCCTCAGGCTCATCCCACCCGCTGGTCAAGGCGGGCCTTTCCACCACGAGAAAGATTGGAATTAGTCGCGGGCGCGGACTCCCACCACGATGGCATCTCTGCTATAGTCAACGCCCTGTTTTGGGACGGTATCCGTCCCGGATCAACGGATCGACCGACTCCGAGGCGCGAGGACGGCGATCCACGGTTGGATAGCTTCGAATAACCCGAATCCAGAGTCAGCGGCGCATCCCGCGCGCATGAGGAAGACCCGGACACGAAACCCCTTCGCGTCTTCGGGACGGCGCCCGAACCGGATTCGATATCGCCTGTTAGCGTAGACGTTCTGGTGGGACATCCAGGTAAACCGCGGACCACAGCTTTCTGCAGAAGAGGTATTCCGATGCTCAGCGTACACAACAAGTCAATGATCTCATGGATCCTGCTCGCCCTGATGGGCGTCTGTTTCCTGTCGGGTGTGCCGGCGTTGGCGCAGGATCCGCCCGGCGACGGCGGCGAAGGCGCCGAAGCCACGACAACGGAAAATGTGGATGAAGAGACCGAAACCGAAGGAAGCGGGGAACTCCGAAATCCTTATCCGCCCTTCTTGTGGTGGATCGCTCCGATCGGAGCGGGTGTCGCCCTTTACTTCGCGTACAAGTTTTACAAGGAAGTTGAGGCGGCGGACCAGGGCGACCCGGAGATGATCGAGATCGCCGGCCATGTCAGCGAAGGCGCGATGGCTTACTTGAAACGTCAATACAAAGTCGTGGCTGTCGTGTTTGCAGTCTTGTTCGGAGTCCTGGCCTGGATGGCTTATGGGCTGCACGTTCAGAACGGCATCGTGCCTTTCGCGTTTTTGACTGGAGGTTTCTTCAGCGGTCTTTGCGGTTTCCTGGGTATGAAGACGGCCACGCTCGCGAGCAACCGGACGGCGGCGGCGGCACGGAAGAGCTTGAACGAGGGTCTGGTTGTGGCGTTCCGTGCGGGCGCGGTCATGGGCCTCGTGGTCGTCGGCTTCGCCCTGATAGACATTTGTGCGTGGCTGCTTGCACTTCTCATCTTCACCAATATTGATTTACCGACGATTACTGTGGTGATGCTGACGTTCGGCATGGGGGCGTCGACACAGGCGCTCTTCGCTCGTGTCGGCGGCGGTATCTACACCAAAGCGGCGGACGTCGGTGCCGACCTCGTCGGCAAGGTGGAAGCGGGTATTCCTGAAGACGATGCCCGCAACCCGGCAACGATTGCGGATAACGTCGGCGACAACGTCGGCGACGTGGCGGGCATGGGTGCGGACCTGTACGAGTCGTACGCCGGCTCGATTCTCGCGACGGCGGCATTGGGCATTGCCGCGTCGGTGGCTCTCTTCGGATCCGGAACTCAGGAGAGTCTCGACTACGGTATTCGCTTCGTGGCGGCGCCGATGGTGCTGGCCGGTGTCGGTATCCTGTTGAGCATCGCCGGTATCTACTTGGTGAAGACCAAAGAAGGCGCCAGCATGACGGAGCTCATGGGCGCATTGGGTAAGGGCGTCAACGGCAGCAGCCTCATGATCGCCGGTGCCGGCTTCATCGTTTCATGGTTAGTGCTCGGTCCGATTCCGGAGGTCGACGGTTACGATGTCAGTTGGATCGGCATCTGGGCGAGCATGGTGAGCGGCCTTGTGGCAGGCATCATCATCGGCAAGGCGACGGAGTATTACACCAGCTACGAGTACGGGCCGACCAAGCGAATCAGCGAGCAGGGCATCACCGGCCCGGCGACGATCATCATCAGCGGTATCGCCGAAGGCATGAAGAGCACATGGGCTTCACTGGCGACGATCATCGTGGCGATTCTGGCGGCGTTCATCTTCGCCGGCGGGGGTCACGAGTTCATGCTCGGGCTGTACGGCGTGGGCTTCGCGGCGGTCGGCATGCTGGCCACGCTGGGTATCACGCTGGCGACGGACGCCTACGGTCCCATCGCCGACAATGCGGGCGGTAACGCCGAGATGACCGGCCAGGATCCCTCGGTCCGTGAGCGTACCGACGCCCTCGATTCGCTGGGCAACACGACTGCGGCCACGGGTAAAGGTTTCGCCATCGGATCGGCGGCGCTGACTGCGTTGGCGCTGCTGGCCGCGTATGTTGAAGAGGTCCGCATGGGCCAGATTCACGAAGCTCACGCCATCGTCGACACGATTGAGGAACTTGAAACTCCCATGCCGAACAATGCGGTCTACATGGGCCACGGCAAATTCGCGACGCGCCTGGGCGAAGGAGAGAGTACCAGCGCCTACGGTGCGTTCATGCTGCTGAACCGACGCGAGATTCCCGAGCAAGCGCGAGCGGAAATGCAGAAAGAAGGCCAAGATCTCATCATTCAACTTGATGAGCAGACTGAGGAAGAGCGAGAGAACGCGAAGGAGTCGGGCTATGTGCGTACCGCGCCTTACGTTGACAAAGATGGAAAGGAGCACACCCTCGAACTGGTGCCGTCGCGTGATGCCTCGCTCGCACAATTCATGGATTATTACGACGTCAACCTGATGAATCCGAAGGTATTGTGCGGGATGTTCTCGGGTGTGCTGCTGGCCTTCCTGTTCTGTGCGCTGACGATGGAGGCGGTAGGCCGCGCGGCCAACGCGATGATGATCGAGTGCCGCCGGCAGTTCGAGAAGATCCGCCAGTCGTTGCGCGACGAGGGCAAGGACGAAGCCTTCGTCCAGAATCCGGACAACTGGCCCAAGCGCGTCACCGTGGAGGGCCATGAGTATCCCGACTATGCGAACTGCGTGGCGATCTCGACCGCCGGGGCGCAGAAGGAGATGGTCTTCCCGTCGCTTCTGGCGATCATCGTTCCGATTCTCGTCGGCCTGCTGTTCGGCGTGCCGGGCGTGATGGGTCTGCTGGCGGGCGGCCTGACGAGCGGCTTCGCCGTGGCGATCTTCATGGCCAACGCCGGTGGTGCGTGGGACAACGCCAAGAAACTGATCGAGACGTACGGCAAGATCACCGCCAAGGAGATGAAAGAGGACGTGGCGGTGCAGAACAAGATTCCCGAGGCGATTCGCGCCGACATCCTCAACCGCGCGGAACTGGCCATTCAGTCCGGCAAACCCGACGAGATCGTCTACGGAAAGGGCTCGGAGGATCACAAGGCCGGCGTCGTGGGCGACACGGTCGGCGATCCGTTCAAGGACACCTCCGGCCCGAGCCTGAACATTCTCATCAAGCTGATGAGCATGGTGTCGGTCGTGTTCGCGGGGCTGATCGTCAAGTATGCCCCGCAGATCAGCGCCTTCCTCGGCCTGGGCTGATCGCACGAGCGCCCCTCCAGGCCATCGACCCTGGCGGACAGAGATGAAGAACCACACGCGGGGAACATCGTCATCACGGTGTTCCCCGCGTTCGTTGACGCCGCGATCCAGCTTACTTACGATTCCCCCATCACGAGGGGAGCAATCACACGGGAGCGCTTGCATGAAACCGCTGCACAAGAAACTGATCGTTGCCGGTGTCGTGGTGGTTGCGATCATCATCGCTGCCGCGACGCTCCTTCCCGGTATCATTGCACGCATGCCGCGCGAGATCGAAGGGACGATCACCTGGATCGATGCGGACACGCGCGAAGCTTCGCTCGAGTACCTTCACCCGCGTAAGGGAACACGTAAGAACATGACGCAAGTCATGCCCGAGGACATTCCCATCACCATCGACGAGCAGCCTGCCAAGCTCGAGGACTTCCACGTGGGCGACCGGGTCCTCGTCCGTTTCACATGGGACAAGGCCGCGGGTGAACTGAACCCCCTGGCGGTGACGTTGATCGAGCGCGGCGCGCCCACCGGGGACGTATCTCCGCCCGATGCAAACTCGGATCAACCCAAGGGAACCGAGCAATGAGCAGCCCCCCAACTGATACGAACGTTCCCCCCAAAGACACCGACGCCCAGGCCGTTAAGATGCGCCGACGCCGATTGATCGTGAAACTCATGATCGTCGAAGCGATCATCATCATGGCGTTGTTCGTGGGAATCGCGATCTACTTCACCAGCCGGCCCTCCGGCCCGATCTCCGCCGGGCCGATGATCCAGTTGCCCGCACAGGACGGCTTCACCGTGGTCTGGAAGACCACGCTGGAGGAGCCGCTGCAATTGAAGGTGGCCCCCGAGGAGATCCCGGATGCGACGCAGGTGCTCCCCGCCGGCTGCGAGAAGGGCATCTGCCGCGTGGACGTGAGCGGACTCGAACCGGGCACGCGCTACACTTATGCCGTCCGCACGACCACCGAACCTGTGCAGACGCTGGCCGAAGGCGTGACCCGCACCGACCCGGGGCCGGGACAGCCGTTTCGTTTCATCGCCTTCGGAGACAGCGGCTCGGGGTACAAGCAGCAGTTTGATCTCGCCAAGGTCATGGTCAAGCAGGATCCTGACCTCGTTGTGCATACCGGCGACCTGATTTATCCCGAGGGCGCCGCCGAGGACTACGTCCCCAAGTTCTACGAGCCTTACGAAGGGCTGATCCGCCGGGCCGCGTTCATGCCCGCCATCGGCAATCACGACTTCGACGATACCGGCGGCGGCCCCCTGCTCGACAACTTCGTCCTGCCGGAGAACGGACCGACCGGCCCCCAGTTTCCCCTCGAACGCTGCTACTGGTTCGACTTCGGGGACGTGCGATTCTTCTGCCTCGATTCCAACGTGAGCTTCGCCACGCTGCGTGACACCATCGGCCCCTGGCTCGATGAACAACTCGGGAAGGCAACCAACCGCTGGAAAGTCATCTACTTTCACCATCCCGTCTACACGAACAGCAAGTACACCGCCCACGGGTCCATCCGGCAGGTGGTCCTTCCCCTGGCGGACAAGTGGCACGTCGAACTGATTCTCCTCGGCCATGCCCACATGTACGAGCGGTCGAAGCCGATGCACAACGATGAGATCGCCGAACCCGGCCACGGCACCGTTCACATCACCACAGGCGCGGGCGGCGGAAAGCTGACGGACATCCCCCAGCCCACGCCGGACTTCCTGGTCAAGCAGGACAACTCTCAGCACAGCTTTACACTCTTCGACGTCACGCCCGAGACGATGCACATCCGGCAGGTCGCACTGGATGAGACGGTGATGGACGACTTTAAAATCGCCAAACGAACACCCCCGCTGCCCGAAGCGGTAGTGAAAGATGCTGGTCGGATGCCGTCCGGTGCGTCTCCCTGAATGCATGCCACAGGCCTCACTCAGGACCCGCATTTGGCAGCCTCCTTTGCAGTGTTTATGCTGGCGCACCGCCGGTGGGACGACGGTCTGTCCTGATGTGATCTACAGGAAATCGGAACGATGCACGATGATGCCACGCCCGTGAATACTCATGCCCCACAGAATCCCCACTCATCGTCGGGATCCGTGACCGGGCAAACAGTCGTATCGCACGCCCATCAGGACAACGGGAATGGCATGAACACCGTCGCCTGGCTGATCGCACTGGCCGGCTGGAGCATCCTGCTGAGCTTCTATCATCTCGATGGCGGCGCGGAGTTCGAGCCGACGGATTGCTGGGTCGCGCAGACCGCCCGGGAGATGCTCGAAGCCGACGAGTGGATCATTCCCGTATTCAGCGGCGAAACCCGCCTTCAGAAATCCCCCGGACCCTACTGGGCAGTCATGGGGCTGAGTGAATTGCACGACGGCGAAGTCACCAAGGTGACGGCCCGCATGCCCAATGCCATCGCCGGTGTCCTTCTGGTGCTGACCGTGTTCTGGCTCACGGGGCATATCGCCGGCGATCGCGCCGCCGTCTTTGCCGGGTTTGCGACGCTCTCGAGCGTGGTCTTCCTCTATTGGACGCATCGCGCCGCCAGCGACTTCGGTCTGGCCTCGCTGATGACGACGTCGCTCGCGTTCCTTTGGGTGGCGTCGGCGATGGAGCCTCCCGGACTGCGGCGTAATCTCTACTGGCTGATCGGCTACCTCTTCGCCGGGCTGGCGATGCTGTACAAGATGCCCATGCCACTGGTGTGCATCGGTCTGCCCGCGTGGATATGGCTGATCACCAGAAAGCCGGGGCTCATGGGGTCGGTCACGATCTTCATTGGCATCTCGCTCGGGCTATACAAGCTGCGGGACTCCTTCCTGGAGACCGACATCGACGCTTTCGTCTCGCTGGGCGAACAATTCGAGACACAGCCGTGGTTGATGGCGATCCCGGCAGGCGTGGCGGGGTTGATCCTGCTCTGTGCCGGCATCTTCTACATTCGCTACGTCATTTATCCCGGCATCTGGCACCTTCTGGGCCTGGCGCTGTTCTTCCTGCCCTGGTTGCCCTGGGTCTGGGCCGTCTACGAAAAGGAGGGTGCCACCGCACTCTATAAGTGGCGTGTTGAGTATTTCGACCGTTTCACCGGGGCATTGCCCAACGTGCAGGAGCAGACCTCGTGGGAGTTCTACCTGCTCTACCTGATGGTACCGCTGGTATTCGTCTTCCCCTATTCACTCTCCATTCCGTTGGCGATCTGGCGAGGATTCAAACCGCCCGCATACGCCGATCGTGGCGGGATGCGCTTCATGCTCATCTGGTTTTTCAGCCTGCTGGTGTTCCTGACTCTCTCGGTCGGCAAGGAGACGCGTTACTTCCTGCCGGCGGTACCGCCACTGCTGGTTCTGCTGGGCGTGGAACTGTCCGAGTACTTTGATCCGAAGCGTCGGATGTCCTCGGCCTGGGTGACGCTGTCGTCGATCGCCGCCTATCTCGGTGTACCGATCGCGCTGGTGGGTGGTGTCTTCGGGCTGCAGAAATGGCAGGAGCACAACGACTTCATCCCCTGGTCAGCGGTCTGGCCGCCGTACCTCGTCATGGCGATCATTCTGGGCATCGGCTTCCTCGTAGCGATCCGGCTTTACGTCGTCGGCCGGCGGAATGCGTCCTTCGGCATGCTGGTCACGACGATGTGCGTGGCGTGGCTGTGGATCTGGCCGCAGTTCATGCCGATCATGGGGTCGGAGAAACCGTTCATCCAGTTCGCCGAGAAACTCCGCGACAAGCTGCCTGCCGACTCGGGTTATCGCGAGAAGCTGCGGATGATCGGCAGCCAGGACTCGCGCATCACGTGGTACGGAGATATTCGCTTTCCGCGTATCATCGATCAGCTCGACCTGCTGGAGATGCAGGGCGGCGAGCGATCGCTGGAACGAGAGAAGGAACTCGTCGGCGAGGAAATGGCCGATCAGCTTAACGGCGATGAACTTGTTCTGCTGTTAGCCGGTCGACCGGACTATATTGAGTTTCGGCTTCGCGCTCCTGCGCAATTGCGCAAGCAGGGCAAGACAATGCCGGACACCTATATCTGGCTTCAAACAGAACTGGGCCCGAAGCGTAAGCACTTCGTCGTCTTCGGCAACGAGCCACCACCGTGGGGTGCAGTGGAATTGGATCCCCCTAGCAGCATCCTCGAACAATTTGGTGGCGAGTAAGCTGAAGAAGATCTTGTGTCATTCAGGGGCGCGCTGCTCAAGGACTCTTCCGCCGATACCATTCGACGAACTTCGGCAGGCCGTCGGTCAGCGGCGTCGCCGGTTCGTAGCCCAGCTCTTCGCGTGCGCGTGAGACGTCGGCGTGCGTGAGTGTCACGTCGCCCGGTTGTTCCGGCTTTCGCTCGATCGTCGCCTTCTTTCCCGTGGCGGAGGCGATGGCCTGGATAAGCGCATCCAGGCGGGTCGGCTTGGCGCCGCCGAGATTGTAGATGCGATAGCCCGTGCACCGATCCAGCGCCGCCACCGTCCCCGCGATGATGTCGTCGACGTAGGTGTGATCGCGCTCCATGCTGCCGTCCCCGAACATGGGGATGGGCTGTCCCGATTCGATCAGCCGCGTGAACTTGTGGATGGCGAGGTCCGGACGCTGGCGCGGGCCGAACACGGTGAAGAAACGCAAGCATGTGACGCTCAGATCGTGCAGATGGTGGTACGTGTGGCAGAGAAGCTCGCCGGCGCGCTTGGTGGCGGCGTAGGGCGAGATCGGATGATCCACCGGCAGCGTTTCGCGAAACGGCGCGTCTGCACAGTTGCCGTAAACGCTCGAACTGCTGGCGAACACGAACCGCGGCACACGATTCACCCGGGCGGCCTCGAGCATGACCACGGTGCCCTGCACGTTCACGTCGGTGTAGAGTTCCGGGTTCTCAATGGAGGGCCTCACGCCCGCGCGTGCCGCCAGGTGCACGATCCCCTCCGCGCCGCGCGTCACTTCGCGCATGAGCTCGCGGTCGCGAATGTCCCCCTCGACGAACGTGAAGTCGCCCTGCCTCGCACATGCGGCAAGATTCTCCCGCTTGACCGCCGGATCATAGAACGCATCGAGATTGTCAATCCCGATAACGCGACCCCCTCGGCCCAGCAGGGCTTCGGTCAGGTGAGATCCGATAAAACCGGCAGCGCCGGTCACGCAAATGGTGGCCATGACGAAGTCTCTTACCGAGAGAAGATTGTCTGGATAAACACGGTTGCACGCGACGCTTCAGTACCCAACCCGGGCTCCGATCACCGGCTTGGGCATGAAGCGACGAGAGAGCTATTATATCGGATATCCCTTGTCCGCCCAGCGGGCATCGATTAGATTACTTCGCTTAGATCACGCCCTTGGGCGAACCTTTTTTCTCAAGCCGGCGGCGAGGTTGGTCCGAAGACAACGCTTTCCATTCCAGGCAACGACGATCCTGGAAACTTTGAGACTACGGGATTCAAGACACCATGCTGGATCTGAGCATCATCATCCCCGTGTATAATGAAGAGGCGAATGTCGCGCCACTGGTGGAGAATGTCGTCCGCGAGGCGGGAAAACTCGACCGCACCTACGAGGTCATTCTCGTGAACGACGGGAGCACGGACGGCTCAATACAAGCATTGGACGAGGCTGCCGACACGCACCGCGCGGTCAAGGTCGTCCACTTCGCCCAGAACTGCGGGCAGACCGCCGCCATGGCCGCGGGATGGTACTACGCCTCCGGCAAGGTCAGGGTCTACCTCGACGGCGATCGCCAGAACGATCCCTCGGACATCGCCCCCCTGCTGAACAAACTCGACGAAGGCTACGCCTGCGTGAGCGGATGGCGTAAGAATCGCCAGGATGCCGGGCTGCGAAGCCTCTTCTCCCGAGTCGCCAACCGGCTGATCCGCCACCTGGCGCGTGTGCCGATTCACGATCTCGGCTGCACGCTCAAAGCCTACCGCCACGATGCCCTCGACCCGCGCGAGCTCTTCGGTGAAATGCACCGCTTTCTGCCGATCTACGTCCAGGCGCGGGGCGGACGCGTGGGTGAACTGGTCGTCAAGCATCACCCGCGCGTGGCGGGCGAAAGCAAGTATGGCCTGGATCGAACGTTCCGCGTGATCTCCGACCTGTTCCTCGTTCGCGTCCTGCTGAAGTACCGCACACGGCCCTCGCACATGTTCGCTAAGATGACGCAGTATCTCGCCTTGGGATCGGGAGCGTCGTTCGTGGTGGGGGCGGCGGCGGGAGCGCTAGCGTCGAATTGGATGTGGTTCGTTCTTGGATTCCTGTCGATGCTGATCCTCGGCGTGGGCGGCATCGTCGTCATGTCCGTGGGCTGGACCACTGAACTGATCATGCGAAACCGCTACGCTCAGAGCAGTGCCCTTCCCTGGCGGGTGGAGCGGTTTGTCAATCTCGATGCCGAATCCGCCGGGCCGCAGGTCAAATCAATCTCAGCCGCCTGACTGTGCCGGAAGCGGCGTCTTCTTTCGACTCCACCAGGCACGCCACAGGATCAGGCCGAAGGGAATCCACCAGATCAGATCATTTGTCAGAAGCGTCACGCCCAGCGTCCACGGCAGAGTGCCGCGTATGGCGGCGTCAACAAACCCAATGGGCCCGAAGATCTTGCCCAGCAACCCGACCAGCACGATCGGCCAGTGGCGGAGCGGACGTGTGGCGGCGATGAGGTAACCGATCCCGTAGACCCCGACGATCATCCCCACGCACTGCCAGATCTCGGGATAGCGGGGAAGATCCATACCGACCCATTGGAAGGCGGTCAGCGGTGCAAGCACCACCCACGCCCCCCAGGCGAGGTTGTACACGCCGGCCAGAACCAGCACCCAACGCATCCAGGTGTCACCACGTTCAGAGTGGAGTGCGATCGGCTTTTCTATGTCCGTCATTGATCCTGCGATTCCGGCTGGGGTGTGCGGACGATTTTACCAGGATCGTAGCCCTGAGCTTTGAGCCGTTCGCAGATGCCCCGGTAGGTCTTCTCATCGATCTGCGGCGTGCGACTGAGCACCCAGAGGTATTTCCGCGACGGCTGACCGACAACGGCGTACTCGTAGTTCGGGCCGAGGTCGATAATCCAGTAGGGCGCCGTGACAAGCGGAAAGAACTTCACCCGCCAGATCGCCCCGTCCCCCTTGTCCTGCACCACGGCGGAAGATTGCGTCTCGGTCACTTCTCCGTCGAGACTGCCTTCGCGCCCGTAGTTGTCGATACGTATCGTGCCGTCATCCTGCAGTGTATACGTCGTAATGACCGCCACGATGCCGCGTTGAAACATGTTCGGATAGCGCGCGACCTCGTACCAGCGGCCCATGTAGCGGTTCAGGTCGAGATCCTCGACGATGCGAAGTTTCCCGGAATCCCTGTCCGGGGAAGACCTGGAGTCGTCCGAGCCGGCATCACGATCCTCGGTGGACGTGTTTGCGGAACGGGAAGATCTGTCAAAGGATGAAGGCTCTTCGATCGACTCTGTTGATGCAGCCACCTGCGCCGGCGCCGTTGTCGCGGACCCCTTGTTCTCAGATTGCTCGCAACCCACCAACATCGCCAGCAACGCCAGCGTGAAAATCCGCATGACATCCATCCTCTTCAAGAAATAGCGTGCTTACCCTTCAACCCCTGTTGCGGCAGTCTGCTGAGCCAGGGCATTAAAGATCCGGTCATGCGAGACCACTCCGCGATCGCTCAATGCCACCGTTCCGTCCTTTCGGATCACGTAAACGCTCCGCTGGTTGAACAGCATGCCGCTGGTGCCATACGCCTTGGCAATGCGCGAATCGCGATCGCTGAGTACGGGAAAGGGAAAACTGTGTTTCTTCGAAAACCCGGCATGCTTCTCGACGCTGGCGGGGTTGATGCCCAGGACCATGGCACCCGCCTCCTGGAACTGGCTCCAGTCATCACGGACCGCGCAGAGCTGATTCGTGCACACCGGTGTGTTGTTGGCCGGATAAAAGATCAGCACGACATCATGATTCTCCAGTAAGGCACCAAGTCGAATCTCCCGTCCATTCTGATCCGTTGCGGTGAAATCCGGGGCCTTCTCGCCGACTGCGATCAACTCGTTTCGTGCCATGAGCATCTCCTCCTCCGAAGTCGCCTCATCCGAATGGGACGATTCGGAAACAACCATATTTTCATTATCCTGGCCGTTTGAGCCACAACCCACGACGGCCGCCCAGCACAGCACCAGGCCTGCCGCCGCGTGTCGAAATCTCATGTTCTCGATCATCGTTTTCCTTTCAGACCACCTCATTTGTCCAGTTCGCGGGGATCATAGGCAAGAGACATCAGGAAAACCTCCAACCCCTAACGCCGGCCGAACAGGTAGTGCGAGACCAGCCACTCCTCGCCGCCGCGATATCCCCACAGTTCCGCGCACGCCATGAAGAAGACCCTCCAGTACACCCACCACTTCAATGCCTGGTCGCGTCCGTAGGTCCGCTCGAGGATCGGCATGATCGCCTCGCGCTCGGCATCCATTCGGCCGAGCCATGCCTCGCTGGTGCGGGCGTAGTGCAAACCGCTCACCCGCCAGTGATCCTGCAGTCGCACATCGTCCTGGAAGTAGAGCAGCAGGTCATCGGAGGGCATCGTGCCCCCGGTAAAGAAGTAGTCCGCCATCCAGTTGGCCTTGCCATTGGACTCGAAGTGATACGCGTACTGCCGATGCGTGAAGATGTGGATGAACAGCAGCGCGTCGTCGTTCATGAACGACGCCACCTTGCGAAGCAGCTGCTCGTAATTTTTCATGTGCTCGAACATCTCGATCGACACGATGCGATCGAATCGCTCATCGATGGTGAACGCGTTCATGTCCGCAGTGATCACGCGCAGATTGGTGATGCCCCGCTCGCGGCACTGCTGTTCGATGTACTCACGCTGGAGGCGCGAATTCGAGACCGCCACGTAGTCACAATCGCGAAAATGCTCGCAGATCCACAACGCCAGCGAACCCCATCCGCACCCCAGTTCGAGAATGCGCTGCCCATCGGCAAGCCGGGCCCGCTGCTTGTACAGCTTCAGCATCGCCTCTTCCGAAGCGTCCAGCGTCGTGACACCCTCCGGCCAGTAACCGCAACTGTATTTCATGTGTCGACCCAGCACGAGGCGGAAGAACTCGACCGGCAGCTCGTAGTGCTGCTTGTTGGCATCGTCCGTATGAACGGCGATCGGGCTCTGTCGCAGTTCCTCCACGAACGCACGCAACGCCTGTCGCTCGCCCTCGACATCGCGGTTACCTTCGCTGCGCAGGCGCTGCGTATTGAGACGGCGAATGCCGAAGCGCACCAGCCAGTCGGGCAGCAGATTTCGTTCCAGCAGGCTCATGGCTGCCATATGGGGTTCTCCTTTCGAGGGAACCAGGGAAAGAAAGCACTGGTCTCACGTTGATAGCGGCGGTAATCCTCGCCGCGACTGGCCAGCGCCCGGGCTTCCGTCGGCGGAATACCGGTCACTTTCAGGATCAGAAACAGCATCAACACCGGGCAGGCCAGGGCGATCCAGCCATAGGCCGCCGGCAGCGCCATCAATGCATAGCTGCACCAAATGCACCATTCGAAGAAATAGTTCGGATGGCGTGAGTATCGCCACAGTCCCTTGCGACAGGTCCTGCCTTTGTGGTTCGTATTGGCCCGAAACTGCGCCAACTGCCAGTCCGCAATCGCTTCGCCGATGATCGCGATCAACCAGATGGCCGCCCCGGTGAGTTCCAGGGGATGCAACCCTCCCTGGCGGTTGTAGGCGATGAACATGAACGGCACCGCCAAAAGGGCCGCCAGCGTCGACTGGGCCTGGAAGAAAAAGAAGAAGCGAACGTTCGACTTTTCGCCCCACTTCGCGCGCAGCTCCTGGTAACGCCCGTCCTCCTCCTTGCCGATCACGCGGTTGAACAGGAGGTAAATGCCCAGTCGCAATCCCCAGAATCCGCCCAGCGCGCCGATCAGCCATCGTCGGGCCGGATCGCCATCCCCGGCCAGGGAAAACCAGATTGCCAGCAGGCCCAGACCGCTCGCCCAGCCGACATCCACGACGCCCGCGTCCGTCAGCCGCCACTGGATCAGCCAGAGCACGACCATCACCCCGGAGAGCCCCAGCCATCCGATCAGCCATGCCATACCCATACTAAGATCCATCCGACACCCCCTCGCCCAACCTCATGTCTGTCCCCGTGTGCGAACGCAAATCCGCGCCATAGGATCTGATAAGCGAATGGAACGAACGGAAACGCAATACACGGGAGTTCATCATGTCCCTGGCAGTTCGATTGACGGCTATCGTTTGCATCCTGTTACTCATCGTGTTCTTCGGTGCCATCCGATGGGCTTCGAACCAGGAAAGCCTCTGGACCGGGCTCGAAAAACTGGCTACCGATCCATGGGGCATCGTGACGCTGATCGACTTGTATGTCGGCTTCGCGGTCATCGGTGCCGTCATCGTCGTCACCGAGACGCGGCGATGGCGGGCTCCCATCTGGATCGTGCTGCTGTGTTGCCTCGGCAATATCGTCACCCTGGCGTACCTCCTGTTTCAGCTTCGACGAGCACGCCGCTTTGCCGATCTGTTTCAACCGACGGGTCGGAACGGGGCGACCTTGCCCGACGGAAAACCACTTCCGAGATGAGAATCAACAGCGGCATGGCCAGCGCGTATTCAAAAGCCACCATCACCAGGCCGAAACCCAGGTTCGGCAACGTAACCGCACCGAGTTTCATCGCACCGTAATACGTTGTCGGTCCGGCCAGCAGCCCCAACACGCTCGCGACGAGGTATCGCCCACGCAACCATCCGAGAGAGACGTTCAACGTCGTACTGAAGGCGAGCCACAGGGCGGTAATCCAGAGCGGACAGAAAAGGCCCAGTAACGCCGGTCCCTCGAACACCACCGCTCCCGTCCACATCAGAATGCTGTCCATCAATGTCCCGATGACCCCACCGGAGACCAGGAAGAACGCTTCCGAACGTGATCGTTCAATGAAACCCAGGTGAATCCCCAATACCGCAGCCACGGCAACAGGGCCCAGCCAAGCCATGCCGGCAGCGGCGGAGGTCACGCACGTGAACCACCCCACTTGAAAGATTGCGAGATTCAGTATTTTCCGCTTCATGCCGCCGACTCCAGCGACGCCTCGAGCCCGCGTGTCGACTCGCGGGGCATCGACTCCAACGGTTGAAGTTGCGATTCCGGCCGGACGAATACCATCTGCACGCAACGGTTGTAGCGCTCGGTAAAACTGGCTTCACAGTAGCTGAGGTAGAATTCCCAGAGCCTCAGGAACGCCTCGGAGTAGCCCATCGCCCGGATCTCGTCGACCTCGTTCTGCACGTTCATACGCCAATCGTACAGCGTCCGCGCGTAGTGCGGTGTGATGTCCTCGAGGTGGACCGGTCGGAGATCGCTGCTCGTCGCCATGGCCCGGGTCAGGGCATCGATCGAAGGAATGCAGCTCCCTGGGAACACGTACTTCTTGATGAAGTCCACTGTTCGCGTGTGCTGCTTGAAGTGATGGTCACCGATGGTGATCGCTTGAATGGCCATGCTGCCGTCAGGCGCGAGCAGTCGGCCGCAGGTTTCGAAAAACCGGTCGTAGTACTGGTGGCCGACCGCCTCGATCATCTCGATTGAGACCAGCTTGTCATACCGGCCCTCGAGATCACGGTAATCGCGTAACAGCACCACGACCTGTTCGCTCAAGCCTTCCTGTTCAACGCGCTGTCGGGCGTAGTCGTACTGCCGGCGGGAGATCGTCGTCGTCGTCACGCGACACCCGTAGTGACGGGCCGCATGGATCGCGAAGCCGCCCCAGCCCGTACCGATTTCCAGCACGTGATCCTCGGATTGAATCTGGAGCCGGCGACACAAACGGTCATACTTCTCGACGGATGCCTCCTGCAACGATGCCTCCCCATCCAGATAAATCCCGCTCGAGTAGGTCATTGTCGGATCCAGCATCCGCTCGTAGAAGTCGTTGCCGAGATCGTAGTGCGACATGATGTTGCGTCGGCTGCCGCGCCGCGTGTTGCTCCGCCACCAGTGACCCACCCGAAGCAATGGCTGAATCCACTTACGTAGCCCTCCATCCAGTTTCTGCATGCAGTGCTGGTTCTGAATGATGAGCCGGACGAGTCCGGTCAGATCGTCGCACGACCAGTAGCCGCGAATGTACGATTCGGCAGCCCCGAGATGCCCCCCGAGAAGCGTTCGTGAATAAAAGCGTGGATCGTGCACTTCAATGGCGATATCGAGCCCACCGCTGGATACTGGCTTGCCGAAGCGGAAACGCCCTTCATGATCGTCGATTGTCAACCGCCCGCGTTCGAGCCCGGTCAACAGCCTGTGAACCAGATGCCGCGAGAATCGCTCCCAGCGGCCGGGCGACGGGACGATTTCTTCCGGTTGCCACGCCTGATGTTGAGGGATGATGGATGCTTTCATGTCTCTACCTCGCTTGCTGATCTATTCCGGATTCGCGCATCGCTTGGCGGGATGGGTATAGAACCGGCAACCCTTCAGCTTCAGCCGCAGGGCCTGCCAGTGTATGGCGGTAATGACCTGGACGGTCATCAGCGGATAATGCCACAAGACCTTCCGCAACGACACCGAGTTGATCTCCCTTCGTTCCATGACCATGGTGGCATCGAAGATCCGGCGGCCTCGCTCCAGACTCGTCATGTGCACCGCCAGGTTCGAGCCGGGTTCTGTGAACTGCCAGTCGTAGTCGATATCCATGTCCATGAACGGCGAGATGTGAAACTCCTTTCCGAAGCGAAACCTGAGGCGATCCGGTCCGTCCCGGTCCGCGTGCGTCGCATGAATATAGGTATGTCGCTCCGCCCAGGGTGTATTGGTGATCTCGGAAATGATAAATTCCAGGCAATTTCCTGTACGATCGTAGCAGAAATAGAAGGTGACCGGATTGAAGCAGTAGCCGAAGTAGCGCAGGTGCGTCAGCATGCGGATCGGCCCCTCGGGACGTCGCCCGACCCGTTCGGCCACGCATCGCCTTACCGCCTCGTCCAGCGAGAGTTGAGGGTCCCCGAGATAATCGCTGCGTCGAAACCACGCCGGTCGCGGACGATCCACCGACCACGCCCACTGCCCATCGAAGACCCGGGGCAACTCCTCCAGGTCGAGGTACATCATGAACAGCCGGTTGCGAAACTCATGAGCGGCGGGCGTTGTCCGGCGATGTCGAACCCAACCCTCGTAGATGCAGCTTTCCAAGATCAGAGCCCTATTCCGAAGCTCCCGCAAACCGCCAGGGCGCTGTTGACACCATCCTCGTGAAATCCGTAGCCCCAGTAGGCCCCACAGTAATGCGTGCGTCGCACCCCGCTGATGTGGTCCCACTCCTTCTGGACCGCCAGGGCCTCGGGCGTATACACAGGGTGATGGTAGGTTTGCCGCAACAGATGCGACTCGTCCGAAATGGAATTTGTGCCGTTGAGCGTGACGCAGAACGTCTCCGGGGAGTCCAGCGACTGCAATTTATTCATATTATAGGTCACCACGGCACTGCTCTGCGTCCGGGCCGGGACGCGGTAGTTCCAGCTCGCCCACGCACGGCGATTGCGGGGCAGAACACTCGTATCGATGTGGAGCAGGGTGTCGTTGGCCTGGTAGCCGATCGCCGAGAGAATCCGCCGTTCGTTATCGGCGGCGTCGGCGAGCATGCCCAGTGCCTGATCGCTATGCACCGCCAGCACCACCTGGTCGAAGCGCTCCGGTGCCTGGCCCCGGGGCGTGATCTCGACGTGATCCTCGTGCCGGCGGACCGATTCCACCGGTGTGCTCACGCGGATGCGATCACGAAACGGAGCGATCAGTTTCTCAACATAGGCATGCGACCCACCCTGGATCACCCGCCACTTCGGCTGATTGCGCCGCTCCAGGAAACGATGATGATCGAAGAACTTCACAAAGCAGCGCAGCGGAAAGTCCATCATCTGTTCCGGATCGGCCGACCAGATGGCGGAGCCCATCGGAACGAGAAAGCGATCCACGAAGGCCTGCGAATAGTTGCGGGCGGACACGTACGCCTCCAGCGTCTCGCCGTCCTCACTTTCCGCCAGGATCCGCGGGAAGTCTCCGTGGAACCTCCGAATGTCCAGGATCATGCGGTAGTGCGAAGGCTTGAGCAGATTGCCCCGCTGGGCGAAGAGTTGATTCAGCGATGAACCGCAGTACTCGATACCCGACCGATCGCAGCGCACACCGAAGCTCATGTTGCTCGGCTGCGAGGCCACGTCCAGACGCTTCAGCAGTTTGACGAAGTTCGGGTAGTTCTCTTCATTGAAAACAATGAACCCGGTATCCACGGCATAGTGGCGGCCACCGCGCTCCACGGGAACCGTGTGCGTGTGTCCGCCGATGTAATCGTTCGCCTCGAAGACGGTGATGTCGTACTTCTCGCGAAGCAGGTATGCGGACACGAGGCCCGAGATGCCCGCTCCGATGACGGCGATCTTCATGCGCGATCGACCTCCGGGGTGATCACGGCCGGGGCCTCACTCTCACCGGGCTGAAACGCATGCTGCGGCACGGGACGCAAGTCCGAGACCAGCCCCACCCAGGACATCGCGCGAAGAATATAGTACGTGATATCGATCTCCCACCAGTAGAAACCCTGTCGCACTGTGCCCGGATAGTAGTGATGATTGTTGTGCCAGCCCTCTCCCAGCGTGATCAATGCCAGCAGCAGGTTGTTACGGCTTTGGTCGCGCGTGTTGTACCGCCGCGTGCCCCACATGTGCGTCAGCGAGTTGATCATCAGCGTGGCGTGAATCACCACGACCGTGGAGATAAAGAAGCCCCACACAAGCATCTGCCAGCCGTTCGTCCCCCAGCTCGGAGCGACCCACGCCAGCAGTTCACCCAGGCCGAACATGAACACGGCCAGCGATACGGGGGCCACCTTGTCGTAGCGATTCAGAAAACGCAGTTCCGGGAATTTCGCCAGGTCCGGCACCTTGTCGTACTTCGTGGGATGGTGCAGCTTGCTCATGAACCAGAGCATGTGGCTCCAGAGAAAGCCGCCATGATACGGGGAGTGTGCATCCTCGGGTTCGTCGGAGTTGCGGTGATGATCCCGATGATGCGCCGCCCACCAGAGCGGGCCGCCCTGCGCTGAGGAACTGGCGATGGCCGCAAAGAGAAACTGCATCCAGCGCGAAGTTCGAAAGGTCCTGTGAGAGAAGTAGCGATGATAGAAACCCGTGATCGCAAACATGCGAAGAAGGTAGAGTCCTGCCGCCACGCCCACTGCCACGGGACTCCAGCCCACCCAGATGACCGTCAGGCAGACCAGATGCATGATGATGAAAGGAATGCTGCGAAGCCAATCCACTTTCTTGAGCTCATCCTCCGTCTGCCCTTCAACAGGCATATCGTTGTCGGCCCACTGCCGGAGCATCTTTCCAAAACTGAACTTCGAGTCCGGACGATTCGGCTCGCCCGCCGCGCTCTTCTCCATGGTGTGTCTTCCTCTGTTGATGGCCCATGAACTACCAGCGACACGCCGGTCCATGGAAGCGGATTATAGGGAAGATTCGCCGTAAGGCACGTCCCCGGCGGGAGTTCGATGATAAATGGGGATGAAAGGGTCTCAGGGGCTACGGGGCAGGAGTTGGGGCTTTCCCGAGTCCGCGGCTAAATGATAGGTCCGCCCTTCCGCCCAAAGGGTCACTGGATCGTCCGCTTCGCCCCATCGGCTGACGAACGCCAGGATGTCCCGTTCGTCCATGACGGCGGACACGAGCACTCCGGGCTTGCCCGTTCCTGCAAAATCGAGCGGCCTCCCCCGCTCCAGCAGCTTCGCATAGCGGCGGCTCTCACGATAGACCTCGTGCGCGAGCCGCGTCTCCTCGACGGCCTGGGAATCCGGGCTCCAGACGAAAAACCGATCGGTACCCCGCAGGAGCATGTGCCACAGCAATTCCCGGTACGCCCGGTCGCTGAGCCGCTTCGTCTCCGGCCGGAGGCGATCCTTCTCGGGCAGGACGTGGTAGTGGACGAAGCTGACGAGGGGAATCTCAGGCGGCGTGTGGCGTCCGGCGTTGTCGGCCACCTTGAGCATGTGATGCAGCCACCGGGCGTCGGCAGGCTCGATATCCGTCCATCCGAAGATGTTCTCCCACGGATAAACTACCGGCATGGCCATCGAGTAGCCCGTCTCCGGAAACTCCGGATACCACGCCCGGTAACATGCCCGCTGCTCGGTGATGTGTGGCTGGCCTTCCACGTAAAACTCGAAGTAGTCGTACCAGTAGCGGTAGCCGTCATGAGGATAAACCGCGTAGTTACCGACCAGCGCCTCGGGGTATGCCGCCAGCACTGGTTCCGTGAACGCTTTCTTCTGAAGCCGCGCGCGCATCCGGCGGAGCACGGCCTGGAACACCTTGAAATCCTCCAGGTCCGAAATGGCTTCGCGACAACGCACGCAGCGCTTGGCGGCGGCGTGAGCCCTGTTGAACTCCAGCGGCCCATCGATCTCCCAGTCGGCGAAGATCATGTCGATCGGGAGCCCTCCTTCCGCGTACGCGTCCACGAACTGCGTCACTTGCGTGCGAATCTCGGGCAGACGGGCGTCGAGTGTGAAGGGGCACCCGATCTTGTGCTGAGGTCCGAATGATTCATCGAAAAAGCGTTGCCCCTGCGCGTCGACATGCGCCGTGGAGGGATCGCCATTGAAGAAACTGTGAAGGCAGGCGGTCGCGTTGATGCAGCCGGGTGATCCGATCCTTCGCTGCAGGCGGGCAACCTGCTTGGCGGTCCGCATGCTCTGCTCAAATCGGTCCGGATGCCAGTTCACGATCAGAGGGATACCGCGAGCGTGCAGCAAGACGGCCACACGCTCCAGGGCGTCGTCCGGCACACCCTCCGGCACATGCGCCGCCCACGTATGGAAAGGCGCGTCGCCGGTGGCCGGATCCTCGAGCGGCTGAGTCGCCTCGATAATCCGATCCATCCGTTCGATCCAGCTATCGGGGGTCTCGCTCATGAGTGGTGCTGCAACAAGAAGGATCGAGCCCAGCGCCAGGACCTCGGGACGTCCGCTGACTTTGAATGGGTGCATGCGTCTCACGGCAGACAGTTCGGGTCGATCGGCAACAACGGACCGTTCATGCAATTGAGGAACAGGCCGAGATCCGTGGGATCCACGTCGCTGTCGGTATCCATCTTCGCGCCGGCGCACGCGGGTACGGTCTGCGGCACGCTCACGCCGCTCAGGCAGGACTGGAAGAGGGCGAAGTCATCCATGTCGCTGTCACCGTCGTCGTCGAGATCCCCGGCAGCGGGCAGCACGTTGATGTAAGACGTTCGCGTCAGGGTGTCGCTCCCGGACGTGCCATCGACCTCCAGCGTCACGGAATAAGTACCGGAATCCGTGTAGGTGTGCTGCGGGTCGGAATCGGGGCTCGTTCCGCCATCGCCGAACGTCCAACTCCAGGTATCGACATCTCCAATGGACTCATCCGTGAACTGAACCGTCAGCGGCGCCCGGCCGCTCGTGGGCGAAGCTGAGAAGTCGGCGGTGATCCCGCGAACGCCCACCACGCCGGCAGGATAACGCAGGTCGACGGTCTGCTCGAAGGCGGTGAAAAGATTGTCCGGGTCGCCGAGCGGTTCCCCGTTGTTGCGATAGTATTCAATGGAGTAGTTGTTCCAGCCGCCGCCGGCCTGTTGGTTGGCATCGTACACGAACCAGCACATGGCGATGATGTTGTGATTTCCTTCGGTCTGGTTCCACGCATTGACGCTGGCGTAGGCATCCCGGAGAAACTGCGCCATCACCGCCTCGCTCGACACCATGTTCCATTCGGTCAGGTAGACCGGCTTGTCCTGGAGGCCCTTGCTGTCAATCAACTGGAGCTGGCTGACGTAGCTCGACTCGAATCCGGCAATCCCCCCGCCATACGCGTGAATGGCGATCCCATCGATCTCGTCGTTCGGGATGTGATCCAGCACCTGTCCCAGCCACTGATTCCCGTCCATCCACCGTATACCGGGTATGATGCTGCCGGGACTCGGCGCCGCCACCAGCACGATATGCTCGCCGTGCGGACTCGACTGGGCATTGGCGTGAATCGCGTTACGCACGTCGCGGTAGATCTGGGCGTATCCTGACGGTGTGACCTGGTTCGACGGCCAGCCGTTCCCCTCACCGACGATGTTCGGCTCGTTGCCGATCAGCCAGATATGCGAGCCGTGCTTGAGGACGTTCACCACATTGTTGACGACGTGGTTCGGCCAGCCTGCATAATTCGGGTTGGACGGTGCGGGTACGGTCTGTCCCCAGTCGTAATCCACCCGGGTGATGATCGAGATATTCTGTCCCGTCAGATTGCTGTAGAGCCCCGAGAAATACGACCCGCCCCACCAGGCCGCCGAGTGCGTGATGACCGTCTCCAGCGTCCATCCGCCGTGCGTCGGCGCGTCGAGCAGCTGGGCCGGCACGCTGTCCACCGCGCTCCCCGCCGTGTAGCCCCACCAGTGAATTCCGTACAGGTAAGGATTATCCGCTCGTGCGTCGCCACCGGCCATGAGCACCATCATCAGGAGGCTCACCTGGAGCGCCACGCGATTTCCATCGTGTTGACCAAACCTCATGAACTGTTCTCCGCGATCTGCTGTTGCAAGATTCTAGCCGATTCCGCCTGACGATTCCCGGACCGGCAACAAAAAACCGGGCCCGTACCTTGGCACGGGACCCGGTGGGTGATCTCCTGCAGCTTGGGCCCTCACGGCGTTCTCACACCGGATCAGAAGAGCCTCAGTCGTCGCACGCCGGATCCACCGGAATGCTCGGACCGCTGACGCAGTTGAAGAACGCGTCGAGGTCGTCACTGGTGATGTCGCCGTCGGGCACGCCCGGGTTCCCGGAGCTGCTGCGGTCGAAGCACTCGCAGTTCAACCCGATACCGCCACCGACGCCGACCAGGCAACGCTGAATCGCCGCGAAGTCCGTGGCATCCACGTCGCCGTCGGGCTCCACGTCCGCAAACGGGTCGTTGCACTGGCAGTTCAGCGCGGCCGAGCAGTCGGGATCTTCACAGTCGATCAAGAGATCGCCGTCGTTATCGATGCCGTCGTCGCAGATGTCTTCCACCTGGCAGACCTGGGCTTCGAGGCAGTCCGGATCGTCGCAATCGACGAGGCCCAGACCGTCATCATCGATCCCGTTCGTGCAGTTTTCAGGCGGGCAGGTATCCGCAAAGCAGTCAGGATCCAATTCATCGGCGAGTCCGTCGCCATCCTCATCGCCGACCGTAGCGCAGAGTTCGATGTTGGTCGGCGCGGCGGTCAACACGTCGATCTCTTTGATGACCGGCGCGACGAAGCCGCGCTTCTGGCCATCGATGTCCTCGACATCGAAGTATTCCGCCGGGTTGGGCACACTTGGGCATCCGATCGGGCCGACATGCTCGTCCCACTGAACGCCATTGGTATTGTCCACCGCGTAGAACACGAAGCGGATACTGGTCACGCCCGTGGCGAGCGTGGGGCTGGTCTCGTTGTAGACACGGGTCAACGTCGCCCCGATCGTGTTGTCGTTGACATTGGGCGCGAGGCCGTCGGTCGGCGAGCCGTTCGCCTGGCACACGGCGATGGCCGTCCGCACGTCCTGGGCCAGAAGCGAGAACTTGGACTCGTCGTCCGGCGTGGCGTCGGTCGAAATGTACACGTCGTAATTCTGAAAGACGCGGCCGTCCGTATCCTGGTTGGCGGCGAATACACGAATCTCACCGATGTCGGTGGGCGAACTCAGGTTGAACTGGAAGACGCCGGCCGGCCATGCAAAGTCGCTGAGCACCGAATCGACGTTGGCATTCACCACCCCGTCCACCAGCTTGAGCTTCTGCGCAGCGGGATTGGGGTGCACACTGTCGAGAAAGCCCGAGATTCCCGGATTCGGATTGCCCAGCGTGCCGTCGGGCTGCGTCTGCTCGCACCCGGTCGTGGCGCTCGGGGGCATGTTGTCGATGGCCTTGTAACCTGTGACCTCGTTCACCAGATCGCTGTTCAGGCGAATAAACGCACCCGTCGGGTCGTTGGTCAGTTCAGTGGACAGCACATCCGCGCCATCCAGCGGCAGCGACAGGCTGGGCACGTCCGGTGCGAGTTCAAAAGTGTAATTGACTTGGGCGGCCAGCGGCGCTGTCAGCACCAGTACCGTACCCCACGCCCAGAGGGTGTGGTTGCGAACGTTCAACATCTTCTCTTCCTCCTGCTCCGCGTGATATGGATTTACCCCCTGCGTTCAGGGGACATCATTGGTTTTCGTCAATCATTGCCTGTGGCAGGGCTGTTCAACCCTATGGGGACCCCATGTGGGGGTTACCACCACCACATGTCGTCGCCGCGTATGAGGTTCGCGGTCTGGCGCACCGAGATATCGCTCGGCGAGATATCGGTGCCGAACACATCGGGGAAGTTGCCCTTGCTCCGCCATTCGACATGCCCGTCCCCGTAGCCCATGTTCATGCCTTCAAAGGGAACCTTGTTGACGCTGGCGACCGGCTGATACGTCGCCAGATGGTTGATGCGCCATCGGGGTCCCGGAGAACCACCCGCCCAGTACATCATCATGCCGCCCATCATCACCTTCCGTGCGTCGGGCTCCTTGATGACGTAATTCCTCCGGGCAAAGCGTACATCCGTGCGGGGGTTGCACGGCGTGGGATCACCCCAACCCGGCTGACACTTGGCGGGGTCGTTGGTCATCCCGTTCATCCGCGCGAGGTAGACATAGGTTGTATGGACGTAGGGCGCCGCTTTGGCATCGGCCTGGTCGGTTCCCTGAAGGTCGCCGAAACGATCGATTTCCTTGACTTCAGGGCAGTAGAACAGCTCGCCCGCACGGACCTCGTTGGTATCGGCGGCATCCTTGAAACCGGTCTTCAGGAAACGCCCCAGCGCCCGATGCGTGTCCTTGGTCATCAAACCGAAGACCTCGCCTTTCCCGGACGAGGTGACGTTGATCATGGCCGGTTCGGGATACTCCTTGTACTGCTCCCGATACGTCAACAGGCCGATCGCGATCTGATGAAGATTACTGGCGCAGACCACGCGACGCGCCTGCCGGCGCGCCTTCGACAACGTCGGGATCAGGATCGCCACGAGCAAGGCGATAATGGCCACGACGACCAGAACTTCGATGAGCGTGAAGGCACGATTTCGTTTCTTGAGCATTATGGACACTCTGCTGGACACTCTGACAAAGTAACTCGGTCTACGAATTCCCGAATGGACATTCCTGGATATTTTACCCAATCGGCATTGACCCGGACCATACGAATGTGCATCATCAATCGAGACTGTGAATCGAATGAGACCCGTCTCTGATGTGCGATGATTCGCCGTCAAGCATTTTCAACGAGATGTCCCGGATCCGCGTTCCGGAGCCACATGGGCCATGGCATCGCACCACCTATCGTGATGCGTATGCTTCCCATGATGTCGGGAGCCATTCAAGCGATACCATTCTAACACAACACACACGTAGATCTGATGTAGATAATGCTAATATTATATCGGCATCACTGACGGATGCGAGCAACGCAAACGGGATTAAAGCCATATTGGAATTATTGGCGATCTACTTAGTAGCCTCTGGCTTTGTGCACTATTCAACAAATCCACGGTCAAACCTTTACCAAGAAAACCATTGACACAGGTGAGCCCGGCTCAGCATAATATGTCTCGGAGGAGCGGTAATTCGCCGTCCATTTCGGTTGGCATGGGAGTGATGCTCCAGATGCCCGGAATCGTGAACGCCATTCGGCACCCTTCACGACATTCGCCATTGCAGCAAGAATCCTGTGCCCGACCGCCCTGCAAGCGTCCCGGGTTTCAACCATCAGTTTCCAGGATCGCTCTGAGTGGCGTTGCTTCTCCAGGATGAAAAACGACTGGTGGGTCTGAAAGTTGCGAGGGCATCTCCCATTCCCGCCTAGAGACCAAGTGTTTCGCGTGTGCATTTCACGAACTTGAGGAGGTTGAGAATGCGAAAGTCTATGGCAATGTTATGTGTGCTGCTGACGGCGTCGGTCGCCGGTGCGGCCGTGACGTCCACGTTTGACAGCGGTGCCGCCACCGACGGCTCGGACCTGCCGGTCCAGCCGGCCAGCGGCGACCTGATCGACGGCGTGACTCCGCCGACCGTCGACACGTTCCGCCCCGGTTCCAACCAGGGATTCCACGGTGCGAATGGCGCCCCCGGTGACCAGTTCCCGGCGTACACGGACGGCGGCTTCGGTGGCGGTCTTCACGGTCTGCTGGTCGACAATGACCCGGTGGTCGACGGCCAGGTGGTCCAAGGCATCACGTACGACCTGGGTGGCCAGGACGTGAGCGAAATTCGCGTGTTCGGTGGTAATGCCGATGCCCGCCAGTTCCTCACGCTGGTGGTTGAGCTTTCGTTCAACGGCGTCGACTTCGTCGGCGTCGGCCCGGACAACGGCTACTTCCAGCCGGCCGGAATCAATAGCAACGATGTCCCTCCGGGCTGGGGCTCGGTCATGCGGATCTTTGATGACGGCGGCGCGCTGCTCGGCTCCGGTGTCGAGAAGGTTCGCTTCCAGTTCTTCGCCTCGGGCAACAACAACCCCCAGCGTTACGTGGATCCGTTCTCCGGCGCGAACCCCTTCACGGGCTTCGATGACGGTCAGGGTGCTGCGAATCAGTCTCCGCTGATTCGCGAGATCGACATCCTGCCCGAGCCGGCCAGCCTCGCGCTGATCGCCCTCGGCAGTGTCGCCCTGCTGCGCCGCCGCCGCGCCTGATCGCGCCACGCGGTGCATGAAGGACCGGGACTCATCTGAGTCGTTCTAGACCGGTCACAGTAATCACTCCACGGCCTCCACCGCCTCGGTGGAGGCCGTTCTCTTGCGCTTTCTCATGTGCCTCTCCCAAAGAATCCCCCTGACGCAGGCGCGTGTTTCTGCTACACTCATAATCCCGGTGAGGCGAACAGGGATTGGCACTCCCCTGCCACACCGGCCTCAACGCCTGATTGATTCAGCCATCGTGACGAATCTACGCCTGCATCCAATCATGTCGGCCCACTGCGGCGCATCCTTCCGGATGTCCCGATCCCGGCGTCGACACGAGGAGAATGTCCCATGTGTGGTTTTGCCTGCCTTTGGCGGCATGACGATGAAACGCTCGCCAAGCGGATGATCGAGAAAATCCAGCATCGCGGTCCGGACGCGACCCAGATCTACCGGACCTCCAACGTGCCGGCGATCATGGCCCATTGCCGGCTGTCGATTATCGGCCCCTCGGACGGATCGCAGCCGATCTACGCCGCCGACAACATCCTGGTCGCCAACGGCGAGATCTACAATTATCACGACCTCCGTGCCATTCTCGGTGAGAGCGCCTTCGAGACACGAAGCGACAGCGAGACGATCCTTCACCTGTTCCGTTCGAACCAGATGCGCTGGGTCAATCGGCTCGACGGCATGTTCGCCTTCGTCCTGGCCACGCCCGAACGTATTATCGCCGCCCGCGACCCCCTCGGCATCAAGCCGTTGTACGTCGCCCACCTCGCCGAGGGGCTGGCGTTCTCCTCGGAGCTCAAGGCCTTCGACGGACTCGGTCTCACGAAGATCGAAGCCATCGGTCCGGGCGAGATGTTCGACAGCATCGATGGCACGCGACGCTGGTTCCGCATCGCCCAGGGGGCTGCCGAAGCCGAGCCGGGCTTCGACCTGGAGGCGGTCTGTCGGGAGTTGCGGCTCACGCTGGAGGACGCGGTCCGCAAGTGGATGGTCGCGGACGTGGAGGTCGGCTCGTTTCTCTCCGGCGGGCTCGACTCGTCGCTCATCGCCGCCCTGGCTGCCCAGGCGAAGAAGGGCAAACTGAAGACTTTCTCCGTCGGCCTCGAGGGCAGTCCCGATATCCAGGCGGCCAAGCGCGTGGCCGAGCACATCGACTCGGAACACTATCAGCTGACATTCACCGCCGAGGATCTCGCTGAGGCCATGCCGCACGTGATCTATCACCTGGAGAGTGCCGACGTCGACCTGGTGCGCAGCGCCATCCCGACACACTTCGCCACCACGCTGGCCCGGCAGCACGTCAAGGCCGTTCTCACCGGCGAGGGCGCCGACGAACTCTTCGCGGGGTATTCCTATCACCATGACTATGCCGACACGCCGCGCGAACTGGCGGACGAACTGACGCGCTCGCTGACCAGCATGCACAATATCAACCTGCAGCGCGTGGATCGGATCACCATGGCCCAGGGTCTTGAAGCCCGCACGCCCTTCCTCGATCGCGAACTGATCGACTTCGCCCAGTCCATTCCGGCATCGCTCAAGATGCGCATCACGGATGAACAGACCGGTGAGACCACGGAAAAGTGGATCCTTCGTAAAGCGTGCGAAGGCCTGCTGCCGCATGATCTGATCTGGCGGCAGAAAGCCCAGTTCGACGAAGGGACCGGCACCGTGGACACGCTCGACGAAGCCCTGTCCCTGGCCACCGGCTGCCCCAGGCCCGTCGACCGCGACACCGAGGCCCGGCTCTACCGCGAGATCCTCTGCAATCAGTTTGAAAACCCCGAGATGATTCTGGACAATGCGGGAACGTGGGATCAGGATCGCGTCGTGGTCAAGAGCAGCTGATGCCCGCGTGATGCAAACGAGGGCAGGCAACTCCCGGATCCGATTGTGAGGTGAAGATGGAAGACTTCAATAAGTATCGCACGGCGGTGCTGCGCGTGGCCGCCGCGCAGATTGAGCCGACCGAGGCGGACCTCAGCGAAAACCTGGATAAGCACATCGCTTACATCGAAAAGGCCAAGGCGCAGAAGATCGATCTTCTCGTCTTCCCGGAACTGTCGCTGACCGGCTATCAGCTCCGCTCCAAAACACCGGACCTGGCCATCACGCGTGACGACCCCCGCCTGCTCGACCTCGCGGAACGCGCGGGCGATATGGCGGTGGTGGTCGGCTTCGTCGAAGAAAGCCTCGCCGCCCAGTTCCACAACTCCGCCGCCGTGCTCCGCCACGGGCAGGTACGCTTTATCCATCGCAAGCTCAACCTCGCCACCTATGGCAATCTCGAGGAAGCCAAGTACTTCGCGCGCGGGCGATACGTCGACGTGTACTTGCACGATGCCCCGTGGACCATGGGCATCTTCATCTGCGCCGACTCCTGGAATCCCGGGTTGATCCATCTTGCGGGTCTTTACGGCGCGACGATGCTGGTCATCCCGATTGCGTCATCACGCGAGGCGGTGGGGCTCGATTTTTCCAATCCCGACGGATGGCACACGGCGCTTTCGTTCTACGGAATGCTCTACGGCATGCCGATCGTGATGGCCAATCACTGCGGCACACGGGATGGAGAGTCGTACTGGGGCGGCAGCCGCGTCATCGACCCCCACGGTAAGATCATCGCCCTCGGCGGTGAGGGTGAGGAACTCATCGTGGCCGATCTCGATTACGCCAAAGTCCGCCAGGCCCGGTTCCAGCTCCCGACCGTCCGCGACTCGAACCTCGACCTCATCCACCGCGAGATCGAGCGGCTCAACAACCGCATCGGTGTTCCCCGCGGCATGCGCTCGTCGTAGTCATTGGACCTTTTGCTGCCGGATGCCGGTGCTCACTTGCGGCGGTCACGCCTCGGTGACACCATATGACCTTCGTTGCCGTTCAACTTCGAGAAGCGATGGCGTTACGACTTTGATATGAAGGGCATCACAACTACGCCGAAGGAAGTCGTGGGGAGATGATCGCCATTCTGGTCGATCAGGTGCATGACGGCATGACCGACTCCATCGAGGCTTGCAAAGAGGCGAAAGCGCTGGCTGGGAAGTAGCCGCGCGGTGGTTGTTAACTCACCCTTCTTTACTCCCCGAGATAGGTCCCCACTTCGCGCGCGGTATGAATCAGCAGGTGATCGCGCGGGACGAGTTTGAGCTTTCCCGCCACTTCTTCCAGCGGAACCGGGACAAATTCATTCCCTTGCACCGCCATCATGAACGCCCGGCGGCCTTCCACCAGGTAATCGACCGCACGCGTGCCGAGCTGCGTGGCCAGCAGGCGGTCCGTCGGTGTGGGTGTACCGCCGCGCTGAAGGTGGCTCAGCGCGGTCACACGCGTTTCCAGGCCCGTCAACTCTTCCACCTGCCGCGCGACGCGCTGGCTCACCGTTGCCTTCACGTAAACCGTCCCACACTCGCTGCTGATGTCCGGTGGCGGCTTCTTGCTCTTCTTCCCGTTGCTCTTGCCGTTGCCCTTCTTGCTCTCCTTCTCCGAAGCGGACGCCTCGGCCGCCTTTTCCTGCTCGCGCTCCTCGGCCTCCGCGCGGGTCACGGCGCCTTCGGCCACTGCCAGGATACTGAACCGCTTGCCCGTTCGCGCGCGCTCCTTCAACGACGCCGCCACGCCCTGCGGATCGTACGGAATCTCAGGAATGAGGATCACGTCCGCCCCTGCCGCGATCCCCGACGACAACGCCAGCCACCCCGCGCGGTGCCCCATGATCTCCACGACCATGATGCGGTGATGGCTGCTGGCGGTGGTGTGCAGCCGGTCCAGCGCCTCGGTCGCAACGGTGAACGCCGTATCGAAGCCGAAGGTGTAGTCGGTCCGCGCCACGTCGTTGTCGATGGTTTTCGGCAGCGTGATGACGTTGATGTTGCCTTCCTTGGCCAAGTGATACGCGTTCTTCTGCGTGCCCCCGCCCCCCAGGCACACGAGACAGTCGAGGTGCAGGTTGTGGTAATTGGCGATGGCGGCGGCGGTGAGATCCATCTTCCCGGCGGAGCCCATCGGCATCTTGTGCGGCTTGTCCCGGCTGGTGCCGAGGATCGTCCCGCCCAGGGACAGAATGCCCGAAACGTCCGAGGACCTCAGCGGCGCGGCCTGACGCTCCACGAGCCCGCGAAAGCCGTCGCGAATCCCCACCACCTCCATCCCGTAGCCGTGGGCGGCGCGCACCACGGCGCGGATGGCGGCGTTGAGCCCCGGGCAGTCTCCACCGGAGGTCAGGATGCCGATGCATCGAATTGCGTTCTTGTTGGCCATCGCTCACCTCTCCAGTCAGGCGGCCCGGATCCCATTGTATGTCTTCGGTTCTCGGCGCGAAGGCCATAAGGTGTGAAAGACCCAGGGCTCAGGTTCGCGGAGATTATCGGAAGCGGGGGCCGGTTCTCGAACTCCCGCATCGAGCGCCGCGCGTTCCGCTCATGCGGACTCCACGACCGGCTCATCGAATTCGTCGCCCCGGAACGTGCTGCCCAGGTAGATGCGCCGCACTTCCGGATCGTTGATCAGCGTACGCGGCGGGCCCTCCGCAATCGCCCGGCCCTCGTGAATGATGTAGCTCCGGTCGGTGACCGACAGCGTTTCGCGCACGTTGTGATCGGTCAGCAGGATGGCGATGCCGTGCTCTTCGCGAAGGCGGACGATTTCCTTCTGCAGCCCTTCCACCGCGATCGGGTCCACACCGCTGAAGGGCTCATCCAGCAGAATCAACTGGGGATCGGTGACCAGCGCGCGGGCGATCTCCAGCCGCCGCCGCTCACCCCCCGATAACGTCCGGGCCTGTTGATTCTTCAAATGCAACAGCCCGAAGTGATCCAGAAGGGATTCAGCCCGCTGATGACGTTCGCGCCGCCGAAGCCGCATCGTCTCCAGAATGGCCAGCAGATTGCTCTTGACGCTCAGCCGCTGAAAGATGCTCGGCTCCTGCGAGAGGTAGCCGATGCCGCGCTGGGCACGTTTGTACATGGGCAGTTTGGTGATGTCCTCTCCGTTGAACATTACCGTGCCGCCATTGGGTACAATCATCCCGATGGTGATCCGGAAACTGGTGGTCTTCCCCGCGCCGTTGCGGCCGAGTAAGCCCACGATCTCCCCTGGATGCACCGTGTAACTGACCCGATCCACGACGGTCCGATTCCCGTAGCGTTTGACCAGATCGATGGCCTGGAGCAGTCGGACGTCCGCGTTCATGGCTGATCACCGTTTTCGATCGTGATTTGTTTCGTGTCCATCGTGGATAACATGTTGATAAGGCCGCCGGGGACGTCGGAAATCCGACGCTCAGGTCGATTCAATTCCATATGAAGCGTCCGGTAACTCAATTCGGCTGCGTTCACGCCGGAACTCATTTAAATACCTATTAACGAACACCTTAGGGCCACTCGAGCACTGCTCTTCCGTTCTCACTTTATGTACTTGCGGTTCAGACTCCAATAAGTGAGGTCTGATAACGTAAATAGGGTCATCCGACCCAGTACTTGTGGATAACCTCTTGAGCACACGTGCGCTTTCAGTGTATCCATCGCATACGGCCGAAGTTGGGAACGATCCCGAATCGTGGAGACCAGCTTCGCCGATAGCCGGATGGCCAGTAGACGAAAAACGCCTCCCCGATGAGCTGATCCCGAGGCACCGTACCCATCTGGTATTCCGCACCCATGTATTCCAGATGCGGCCCGATCTGCCACCAGAGCCGCGAGTCCTTGCTGGCGGGGCTGTTGTCGCCCAGCATGAAATACTCGCCGCCGAAACGAGTTCCATCCACCACTCGCTCCGGTCGAAGCAGAATGGGCATGCCTTCCGAGCCCCATGCCGGCCAGTCCTCGTGAGGATTGTTCTCGATATCGGCGCGCGATACGTTTTTCGGTGGCGTTCCCTGGGGATAGCGCGGCTTGGCTCTCGGCTTGATATCGAACTTATCAACCATCGCCAACGATGTGTAATAGACGTCGCGCTGGATCTTCACGTGCCTGAGGGCGCAGGTCATGCCGGCGGCGGAGATCCGGACTTCCGTGGGTTTGATGTTCCGGCCTCGCCCGTTCCGGGCATCGATGATCCGTGCCAGCTTCTCAGGGTCGGGCCGGTACTGTGCATCGGTCGTCGCCAGCACCTCCTGGTCCGCCACATTGAGACTCACGCGGTAGTCCAGGTTGATGAATTCAAGAGAGTACGTCTTGCCGCTCTCGATTGGTGACGACAGCCGCGTCGATGCGATCTCGTCGCTCGTCTCCGACCCCGTCCTCCGATGGAACAGACGCACCTGGCCGTCCATGGTGATCTGAGCCTGAAACTCGTCCCGGTCGCGATTCATCGCCAGTTCGAGCCCGCCTTGACCGGCCTGCGGAATCCAGATCATGCTGAGTCGCAGGTCCCCGACGGGAGAGGCGAACTCCCTTCCCCCGGGGGGAAGCTGGTTGTAGGCGTAGGCATCGTCGATCCCGTCACTGTCAAACCGGATGGCCAGGGGCGCCTCGCCCTTCGAGGTGAACTCGATCTCCCGTTGCGAGGTCCGCCAGGCATCCTCGGCTTCGGGACCCACAGGGGTCCAGCCCGCGACGTTCTCCAGATTCAGCGTTTCATAGTGCGGCAGATGATCATGATCGTACACGTCGAACCAGAGCGACTCCTGTTCCCGCGGATGGTCCGGGAGCTTGCGCTGAATCCGCATGTAAGGCAGCAGCGCGAGGGCCGCGTCACGGTAACCACGCAGAATCTCGGGATCCCGATAGGATTCGCCCCGGATCCTGTGCTCGTAGACCTTCAGCCGTAGCGCGTCCAGTTGCTCGAGGATCTCCGGCGCCTCGGCGCGTATCGAATCGAGCGAGGCGGTGTAGATATCGCCGTCGATGATCTGCAGGACCTCGCCGGGCATGCCGACCAGTCGCTTGATGAAGTTGGTGAACCCGTCGTTCGGATCCTTGAAGACGGTCACCTTCCAGCGTTGAGGTCCGAACGCGTCGCCGGGCAGATAAAACGGCCACTTGTGCACCAGAATCCGGTCACCGCTGTTGGGGCGTCGCAGGTCCGCCACGGAGAGCTTGTCGGTCCGGGTTTCGCAGTTGGGACAGTTCAACTGCTGGCTCATGTTCTGGCTCGTGGTCAGCCCGGTCGCCCCCAGTGCATAGTGATACCCGCAGATTGAACAGGTATGCAGGTACTGCTGGCCGTAAAGCGTGTCCGCCATGGACCCCGTCGGGATGACAAAGGCCTCCACGATGAACGCGCGGAAGATGAACGCCATGATCAAGGCGACCACGAAAGACTCGAGCGTCTCCTTGACGTTCTCTGCCACGGATGGGGCATCAGGGGCTTTCCGCCTGGCGGCGGAATCGTTCTGGGCGGACGTCTTTGCCATGATCCTCCCGGCTCTCGTGGCGTCTCCCTTGGCGGGCTACCGGATTCCCACACTCGATCGGACGATTGAAACCAGTACGCTCCGGGGGGAGGTCTGTTCATGTCCGAATAACAAGCCCAGCAGCTTAATGCGAGCCAGAATCAGCGTCAACTCATTGCGGGGCCCGCACTTAAGGCTTAGCGTCCGCCTGAAGGCGGGATCTCGCGGTTCGCCTGGCTTTCGGGAATAATGGTGATTGGGCCGATGTTTTCCCCAATGCAGGGATGAGGTCGTTTCGGGAGTCGTGGCGGGAACAGCCGGCTCAAGTTCAGCCGCAACTCCGACCGGGAAGAGGACAGGGTATGCAGGATCAGCAGGCGCGTTTCGAAGCGGTGGTGCTTCCGCATCTCGATGCGGCCTACCGCATGGCCCGGCGCTTGGTGCGGAATCCAGCCGAAGCGGATGACCTGGTCCAGGAATCCTTCCTGAAGGCCTACCGGGCATTCGACCAGTTCGAGTTGCGAAGCTACGGGGCGAAACCCTGGCTGCTGAAGATTCTGCACAACACCTACAAGACACGCGTCGGGAAGCAGATTCGCGAGCCGGCGCTGATGGATGACTCCGCGTTCGGTGACTTTGCTTCCGAGCTGGAGGATCCGCCTGCCACGGAGCTGGCGGATGTGAACTGGGAGTGGTTCGACGAGGAACTGAAGCATGCGGTGGAGTCGCTCTCGGCGGAACTGCGAGAGGCCCTGCTGCTGTGGAGCCTGGAAGGACTCAGCTACAAGGAAATCGCCGACGTGTGTGGATGTGCCATGGGTACAGTGATGAGCCGCCTGTATCGCGCTCGCCAGCAGGTCGGGCGTCAATTGGCGGCTTACGCCGAGGAACATCGATTGCGAAGTGACAGGTTTGAATCATGAATTGTAACGAAGTACGCAAGTATCTGTATGCCTTCGCGGACGGCGAGCTGGAGACGCCCGAGAATCTCGACGTCCTCGAGCACCTCAACATGTGTCCCGGTTGCACGCAGAAGATCAACGTGCAGCAGCGGCTCCGCGAGAATATCGCGCGTGTCATGAGCGAAGTCACGGCTCCCCCGGAACTCCGTGCCGCCGTCATAACATTGTTACGAACACAGGTGGATGACAGTTCGAGCGAATCAAACGCGCCTGCGTCAACAGACACGTTCCCTTCGCCGAGGCTGGAATCCGAGCCTGATGGAAGGCCGCGCGAGCGAACGGCGCAACATGACGACGTCACGGAAGGCAATCATCACGAGGGCGCACACGTTCATCTGGGCATGCGCCGTTACTGGATCTCGGGCGCTCTGGCGGCGGCACTGCTTCTGGCGGTGGTCGGAATGTGGCCGAAGTCGAGTCCCAACTCGCCCGCCATCGATTCGCCCATCCAGCTCATCAGCTACACGGATACGTCCGAGAGCGGCAGAGCGCTCGCCGAGCTCATCTACCAGGAACACCTGAAGGGCTGTGACAACCCGGCGCACCATCACGCAGGCATTGCGCACAATCTTGATGAGGCGGCCGCACAGTTGTCCGAGCGGATGGACGGCTGTCCGATGCTCCGCTGCGACAGACTGGTCGGTGACGACGTGGAATTCGCCAGTGCCAACATCTGCACTCTCGTCGATTCCGACAACCGCCCTGTCGATGCCGGTCACATCGTACTCAAGCGGGACGCCCAGTACATTTCGCTGATCTCGGTCTTCCATCTTCAGGCGATGAAGGACCTCAAGACGCGCAAGATCGGCAAGCGGGAGTACGTTCTTCTCTGCCCGAAGTCGGCCTCGGAGGATGCACCGGTCACGGTGGTGGGATTTGATTGCCCCAAGGCCTCCCACTTTGTCTGCGCGCCGTACACGCCCGAGGAGGCGGTCCAGTTGGCGGATCCCATGTCCTTCGCGGCAATGGCGGTCGAAGCCCCTGCCGTGGATCGGCCCTATGTGTTTGCCAGTCACTCCGCTGCAGGAAACTGATGGGAGATTTCGGAGGGCAATTCTTCAGGCAACCTCGATTTCCATAGCCGACGGCTTCGTCTATCCTGAACACCGCACCTGAGCATCATGCCGTGGTGCGGTGTTCTGCGTTTGGGAATGCGAAAGTGACCGTCTCCGATGAACGATGCGACCGGCGACAAGATCCCGCTGTACCTGCTGATCGGATGCACGGCCGGCGGTAAGAGCCGCACCGCCTTCGAGCTGGCCCGCAGGCTGGGGGGCGAAATCGTCTCCGTCGATTCGATGAAAATCTATCGCCGGATGGACATCGGCACGGCCAAGCCCTCACCCGCCGCGCGGGCAGCCATCCCGCACCACCTGATCGACGTGGTCGAGCCCAGCGACGGCTTCAGTCTCGCGCGATATCTCGACGAGGCCGACACCGCCATCCGCGCGATCCATGCCCGCGGCAAACCGGTGATCGCCGCCGGGGGCACGATGCTTTATGTGCAGGGGTTGCTGGCCGGCGTATTCGAAGGACCGGGCGGCGACCCGGCCTTTCGCGCGTCGCTTCGTGCGCGGGCCGAACGCGAGGGCTCCGCGGCGCTGCATCAGGAACTCACCCGCATCGATCCGGAAGCGGCGTCGCGCATTCACCCCAACGATCTTCGTCGCATCGAACGCGCTCTTGAAGTCCATCACGTGACCGGCCGGCCGATCAGTACATTGCAGACGCAATGGTCACAGGCGGAATCACCATACGAGACGCGCCTTGTCGCCCTGCGTCGGGATAAAGAAGATGCCAACCGCCGAATCAACGCCCGCGTGAAGCGAATGATGGAGGAAGGGCTGGCGGAGGAGGTCCGGGCGCTTCTCGATGAACCGAGAGGCATTGGTGAGCAGGCCGCCCAGGCCGTCGGCTATGCCGAGTTGATCGAGCATTTCCAGGGACGTCTGCCGCTCGAGGACGCCATCGAACGGATCAAGATCAATTCGCGAAGACTGGGGAAGCACCAGCGCACGTGGATGCGACGCATGCCGGGGGTGCAGTGGGTGGATGTCGACGCGAATGACGACGTGGAGCGTGTTGCCGACCGGGTGTTGGCGACATGGCAGGACTGAAGGACTTCGGAATTCCGGTCAGTCCACCGGCCCCCGATCGCGCTGATGGGCTTCCTGGAACCAGGTTTGTACCGCGCGGACCTGCTTACGCGCTTCCAACACAAACTCCAGTCCCTGATCGATGAACTCCTGATGCGCGTGCTCGGCCCTCTTCTCTTCGGGCTCCAGTTCCTCTGCCCGCTGGGCGAGGCGGTTTGCCAGAAAACGTAACTGCTCGAACTGTTCTTTCAGGGCCTGATCACCGTCACGAAGTTTGTCGACCTTGGCCAGCAAGGCGGGGTCGACTCTGCCGATTTCCTTGTAGTCGTCGGGGTGAGCTTCTTCGATGACGACCGACAGCGCCGGTTCAACCTTCTCAAAAGCGCGAACGGCGGATGCGGACCAGCGCGCCAGTTCACCCGGCACCACGGGCGTCTCTAACACGCGTTCAAAATCCTCGAGAGCACTCATCAACGACTGGGTATGCGCATCGGAAGTCATGATTGCCTCCTGTGAAACAGCGGACGGGCCCAGACGTGGACGTGTACGTACGTCCTCTATTTCTTCACGATGACCCATACTGCATGAATGATGCCGGGAACGTAGCCCAATATCGTCAATACGAGATTGAGCCAGAAGTGCAGACCAATCCCGACCTGAAGAAAGACACCGAGAGGCGGAAGCAGAATAGCCAGCAGAATCCTGATCACATCCATCGTCTTTTCCTCTTCAGGGCGTTCGGCGGGTGGTGACATCTCCGGCGATGTCACAGGATTTGTGTGCGTGCTCATGACGTGTCTCCTCTGTTGAGGTTCCTGTTCAGTGTTTGGTCCCAGTCAGACTATAGCACGTGATCTCGCAATCCGTACCTCCATTCGACTCTAATCCTGATGGAACACGCTGCGGACTTCTGATAACATCCCCGTGAATCTTTGTTCACCGTCTCGAGGAAACAAGTGGATGTTCAAGTACAACTTCGAATATGACAAGAGGCTGACCTGGGCGCACGTGGGCTGCGGGGATCATTCCTACCGCAATGTTCTGCCCGCCTATCGTTATTGCCCGATCGACCTCAAGACGGTATGCGATCTGAAACCGGAGCGCGTGGAGGCCTTCGCGCGGCTCTTCGGCGCGGCCGAGTTCACGACGCGGATCGAAGACGTGCTGGCCGATCCGGAGATCGAGGTCATCTCCCTGGTCATGGGGGTCGATGCCGAGGCGAACGTCGTCTATCCGGAACTGGCGACGCGCTGCCTTGAAGCCGGGAAGCATGTCTGGATCGAGAAACCCCCTGCCAATTCTACCGAAGAGATCGAGCGGCTCATGGAGGCGGAGCAGCAAACCGGTAAGCGTGTCGCCTGCGGGTCGAAAAAGATGTTCATGCCCTCGGTGTTACGCGTGCTGCAGCTCATGCGCGACGATCGCGTACAACAGCCCGTGCAGTTCGTCGGCCGGTATCCGCAGGATGTGCCTCTCCCGTCGGAACACGCCGCCGACCCTCGTGCATTAATCGGCTTCCGCGATCACATCTGCCACCCCGCCTCGATCGCGCTACGCCTCATGGGGCCCGCGTCACACGTACACTATCTCCGCGAGGAAACGCATCGCGGCGGATTCGTGATGCTGCGATTCCGCAGTGGCGGCGTGGGCTCGATTCACCTGGCCAACGGCATGGCCGCCAGCGGTCTTCGCGAGCGCACGGAAGTCATCTTCGCCCGCGGCGGTCACGTCGTCATCGAGAACAACATCGATATGCACTGGTATCGACCGACATCGCACAAACCCTACGGGCGCGACCCAGATTTCACATCCGATCCCGATTCCGCCCCCGTCCGCTGGCGGCCGGAGTTTTCACTCGGTGTGCTGTATAACACCGGCCCGTTTCTGCTGGGTTACGTCTACGAACTCAACGACTTCTGCGAAGGAATCCTCGACGATCGGCCCTTCGACGCCGCCGGGACGGAGGACATGCTGCACATCACGCGGATCTACGACGCCATCCGCACCGGTGAGCCGGAGACGTGGATCGCCCTGCCATAAGCGTATGCATAAAGCAAAGTTTCACCGGCCGCGCATGAAAACAGCGTGCACTTCCAGAGCCGGGAGCGCACGCTGTGGTTTGTTTCAGAATGATTGCCGTTTCAGGTTGATGGCAGCACAAGCACGTCAGGCCTTGGCGGCCTCCGGCTTCCAGTCGCGCTTGGGCGGCTTGACGACCAGCCCGTTGCGAATGGCCTTGGCGCTGACCTGAATGCGGACGACCTTGCCATCCACCACGGCGCGGACCTTCTGGATGTTGGGCTTGAACTTCCGCTTGGTTTTGCCCGTTACCTTGCGACCGACTCCGCCGAGGTACTTGGCCTTACCGCGGTGGGAGTAGGTGCGACCGGCGCGGGTACGCTTTCCAGTGAAAAAACAGACTCGGGACATCCCATCACCTCTTAACCGTGCACGGAACCATCTCTCCGTTCATTTGAGCCCCGTATTATACACGGAAAACCGCCGATGGCAAACCCCGATTCGGGGGGACCAACGCCAGGCGAATCGCCATAAGTCCTTATTTCAGCGAGTCTCCCGGGACTCATCCTCACCGATCTCCCTCAACCGAACGTTGCGGAAGCGTACCTCGTGGTTGTGATCCTGGAGGCCGATGAAGCCACGCGTCTGACGATGGGCCAGCGGGCGAATCCGCTCGTCGATGACCAGACCGGGATCGTCGAGCCGGACGTCGTAGAGTTCAACACCATTGAGCGTCGTCCGGATACGCTGCCCCTCGCAGTGGACCTCGATCGCGTTCCAGGTCTGCGCCGGCGTCGGCACGCGGACCTCCGGCGCCACGCCGTCGTAGATCGATCCGGTGTGGTGCGCGGGCCGGAGCTGACCATAAAAGGAGTAGTCGTCGAGCAGCTGAATCTCAAAACCGATGCGGCTGCACCGCCCGGTGATGGGGGCGCGCTGGAAGATGCCGCTGTTGCCGCGTGGCGGGAGGTTGTATTCCAGCCGGAGTACGTAGTTGTCGTACGTTCTTGACGAACGCAGCCAACTGCTCCGCCGACCGCGGCAGACCACCTCGCCGTCGCGCATGACCCAGCCAGGATCGTTCGGATCCTTCGGGTACATGATCTCCCAGCCGTTCAGCGTTTCCCCGTCGAACATGGGTAGGAAATCGGGCTCGGTCACGCGGAGGTTGCGGATTTCCAGGCCGGGCTGAAGCGTCTCGAATCGGATGAAACCGCGCGAATATTTGATCGTATCGTGCTGGAAACCTTCGATCGACTTGCCCTCGGCCGACGTCGCCACATGAATGCGATGGGGATCAACCTCAATGTCGGCATGAAGCCACGTCTCCGGACTCACCGGGTCGGCGCTCCAACGGTTCGCGTCACCATATTCCGCGATGATGCCCCTGCGGGTCAGCTTGAATTGATCGCCTCCTGTGGTCATGCGTGAGTTCAACGCGATCCACGCCTCGGCATCCTTATTCAGCCGGTAGTCGAACTCCAGTACATAATGATCCGACTCGAAGGTCGTCCGGATGACGCCGGGCGCTGCTTCGCAGACCAGCACATCGTCATGCATGGCCCACTGCCCGGCGATGGTGATCCAGTGATCGAGCGAACCGTCCGCCAGCAGCAGCATGGCGGAAAACGTCGCGGCTTTGAACATGGGGGTGTCCTCGAAAGTCAAACAGGGTCGAACCGCTTGGGCGGCCCGACCCGGTGCATTTTGCAGAGATTGGATGAATCCGACAAGCCGCCGAGATGGATCAGCAGCAGCCGCTCTCGGGCGTGCAGCAACTCGCCGCGCTCGACTGCGACAACGCGACCGTCCGCCCTTTCATCTCCTGCGGGGGTCTCAGGCGGAACTCGCCGCATTCGAAGGGACCGGCGTCCGCCTCGGACACCGGCTTGAGCGGCTCGATCAGCACGACCTGGTCGGCATAGGGCGTCTTACTGAGTTGCTCAAATGTCTTGCCACAGATCGCCATGCGGTCGCCGCGGTAAAACGTCTGCCCGCAGTCGTCGACGACCGCTTTCCACGGTCCCTTGTAGATCGCCGCCTGGTTCTGATCGAGACATGGGCCCGGATCCCCCTTGATCGCCCGGACCGTGACTGAGCGGAACTCGATCCCCTCGACCGTCTGCCATGGGTCGGCCTGCCGCTCGACGATTTCGATCGCCTGGAATCCGGCCGCCTCGAATGCCTCGAGAAAGAGATCCTCGCGGTAGGATCCACTGATGCAGCCGCTCCACAAGTCGGGATCATCCTGCAGGTGCTGCGGAATGTCCTCGTCACTGACGATGTCGCTGATCACGCAGCGCCCGCCGGGCTTGAGCACACGGAACATCTCCTCGAACAACTGCGTCTTCTCCCCGGTCTTGACGAGGTTCAACACGCAGTTACTGACGATGCAGTCCACCGTGTCGTCGGGGATCATCGGGTTCTCGCGTCGCAGCCGATCGATTTCGTGCGACATGGCGAGGTAATCGTCTGCAGACGTGACCGGATGCTCCGCGAGCCAGGACTCCAGCCTCTCCAGGTCGAGGGCAAGGTCCTGGATGCGGCCCTTGAAGAAGGTCACGTTGTCATGGCCGATGGCGCGGACGACGTCCGCCTGGTACTTCCGCGCGAGTTCCAGCATCGGCTCGTTGAAGTCCACGCCGATCACGCGGCCCGCCGAGCCCACGATCTGCGAGGCGATGTAGCAGATTTTGCCCGAGCCGCTGCCCAGATCGAGGACGGTCTCCCCCTCCTGGAGCCACTTGGAGGGATCGCCGCAGCCGTAATCCTTTTCGATGATCTCGGTCGGAATGGCTTCCAGGTACCGGCGATCGTAACTCACCGGCGCGCAGAGACACACCTCATGCGCCCCGGCCGCACCCGCATACCGCTCTTTGACTGCGGCCTCCGTCCCCGTCCCGCCTGAACCTGCATCCTTCGTGGCCATGCTCTTGTTCTCCCTGGTGTGAATACACGGTGTCCTATCCTGTCGGATACCTTCCTAAGGGTAGCCTCGGGAGACGCTCCATGGCAAGCCTCCGATGTGACAGCTACAATGAGATTGAAGTCGTCATGCGGCATTGTCCCGCATCGCTTGAACGCCCCTGGGCCGAATGACCGGATATCGAACGCCATGGCCAAGAAAGAACCCACTTACGAAGAATCCATGGAACAGCTCGAGGCGATCATCACCTCTATCGAGGAGGGCGAGATCGGCCTGGAAAAGATCGTCGACGAGTGCGAGAAAGGCGCGAAACTGCTTCAGCGCTGCCGCTCGATCCTGACTGAAGCCGAGGCCCGTATCGAGAAGCTGCAGTTGGATCAAGACGGCAACTTGACCCCCACGTCGATGGATCCACCTGCAGAACCCGAAAATCCTGATGCAGGCAAAGAGTGAATAATCTTTCCCCGATGAATTGGATCTACCTGGACAACAACTCTACGACGCAGCTCGATCGGCGCGTCCTCGAGGTCATGTTGCCCTGTCTCGAAGCGCAGTACGCGAATCCTTCGAGCGTGCATCATTTCGGCCAGCAGGCGCGACACGCCGTCGAGAACGCCCGCGAACAGGTGGCGTCATTGCTGGGAACACGGCCGCGACAGATCGTCTTTACCGGCGGAGGGAGCGAAGCCAACACACTCGCGATCATGGGCACGTTGGCGTGGCGGCCCGAGAAGAAGCACATCGTGACTTCGTCCGTCGAGCACGACTCGATCGTCGCCTTGATCGATCATCTCGAACAGGAGGGATACCGGGTCACGCGGGTCGGCGTGGATGCGAGCGGCGCGCTGGACCTGGATGCATTCGAGGCGGCGCTCGATGACGACACCGCCATCGCGAGCGTTATGCACGCCAACAACGAGACCGGTGTCCTCTTTCCGCTCGAGGAGATCGCTACCATCGCGGAGCGCAAGGGCGTGCCGCTGCATACCGATGCCACGCAGACGGTCGGCAAGCTTCCGGTGAATCTCGACGAGCTTCCGGTCACTTTTCTGACCTTTGCCTCTCACAAGCTTCACGGCCCCAAGGGTGTCGGTGGTCTGGTCATGCGTCGCCGTGCGAAACTGCGGAAGCGGGTCTTCGGAGGACATCAGGAGCAGAACCTGCGTGCCGGCACGGAGAACGTGGCGGGGATCGTCGGTACGGGGGAAGCGTTGCGCCTGGCCGTCGAACACCTTGACGAAGAGAACACGCGTGTGCGTGATCTGCGCGATCGGCTGGAGTCGGAGATCCTGCGGGTCGTCCCCGACGCAGAAGCCATCGGGCGCGGATCGCCGCGCCTGCCGAACACGACGAACATCGGCTTCCGCGCCCTCGAGGCCGAAGCGCTGCTGATGCTCATGAGCAATGAAGGGCTCTGCGCTTCGAGCGGATCGGCCTGCAGCAGCGGCTCGCTCGAACCGTCGCACGTGTTGGCGGCCATGAACATTGACGAAGCGATTGCCCACGGGGCGATTCGCTTCAGTTTATCACGATTCACGACATCTGGAGAGATCGATCGCGCTCTGGACATCGTACCGCGTGTTGTCAGCCGATTGAGCCAGAGCCCGCCGCGCGCAGCCCGGCTTTGAATCTCACTGAACACGATTCAATTTTTCTTTATCAGAAGCACTGACTTTCACTGCGACTGAAAGCTCTTTATCGCGATTCATCATTTGCCGCCTTTTCCCCGGTTTCATTTGCCAGATTGCGATTCATGGTCTAGGGTTTATTGTGATGAGCAACTGATCACGTAACAAAGCAATGCCCCAAGTCACACGGGGCTCTCTTGATTCAATCAGTAGTTCAAGTTCGATCGCCAAAGCCGCTGGAAGGTCCATCGGCTGAAGGCGTGCGTACTCTTTTTGTAGGAGGATATTATTCTAATGATGAATGCGATCACCCCAAAAATGAAATTCAAGACATGGGTGTTGATCCTCGCGACGATGAGCTTCATGGCTCCGACTGCATTGGGGGCCAGACAAATCACTGATCAAGCCGTCAGCGATGCAGTTGAGGATCAACTGATCGAAGACTCGGCTATCCGATCCAACAGCCTGGACATCCGGACGCAGGATGGCATCGTTACGATGACCGGGCAGGTCGATAACCTCTTGACCAAGGATCGCGCAGAACGCATCGCCCGGACCGTCAAGGGTGTGCGTGGCGTGATCGATCGCGTCCGAGTCCAACCCTCTGGCACGATTCGTGATCAAGAGCTGCGCCGTAACGTGAACAACGCGTTGCTGATGGACCCGGCAGCGGAATCTTTCGAGATTGACGTGAAGGCCCAGAACGGAAAGGTCTCACTCGACGGAACTGTCGATTCCTGGCAGGAAAAGGAATTGGCCGCCACCGTCGCCAAGGGTGTCAAGGGTGTCCGGAAACTCGATAACGAGATCAAGATTGATCCCCGGTTGGAACGTTCGGACCACGAGATCAAGACGGAAATCGAGAAGGCGTTGGAGTGGAATGCGCTTGTCGATCATGCGTTGATTGATGTCGATGTCAATGATGGCACTGTCACCCTGTCCGGTACTGTGGGCAGTGCGGCTGAGAAGCATGAAGCTCGCATCGATGCCTGGGTGGCCGGCGTCATGAAAATGAACGACGAGAACCTCGAAGTCGAGCGCTGGGCGCGGGATGACGACTTCCGTCGCGACAAGTATGAAACCAAGCCCGACACGGAAATCCGTCAGGCTGTCAAGGATGCGTTCCTGTACGACCCGCGTGTCTTCTCGTTCAATCCGCGCGTTGAAGTGGAGAACGGTTACGTGACCCTGCGCGGGAAAGTCGACAACTTGAAGGCTAAGCGCGCGGCGGCAGAAGATGCGCGTAACGTTGTCGGCGTGTTCGGTGTGAAAAATCGTCTTAAGGTGCGCCCCGACGAGATTCGCAGCACTGAACAGATCGAATCCGATATCCGGACGGCGCTGATTCGCGATCCGCTGGTGGAACGCTTCGAGATTACCACCGATGTATTGAACGGAACGGCGTATCTCTACGGGACCGTTGACACCTACTTCGAGAAGTCTCAGGCCGACGATGTGGCATCGCGTATTCGGGGTGTCCAGGAGGTCGAGAATAATCTCGTCGTGGAAAACGAGTTAATGCCCTACACGTATGATCCATACGTCGACGACACCTACGTCTACGATTACGACTGGTACACGTACCAGCCGGGTTACACGTTCAAGCGCGACATCGACATCAATCGCGATATCCGCGATGAACTCTGGTGGAGCCCGTTCGTGGACAGTGATGAAGTCGAAGTCACTGTGGATGACGGCGTGGCCATTCTGACCGGTACGGTCGATTCGCTTTCCGAGTATTACTCCGCCCAAGAGAATGCGCTGGAAGGTGGAGCCACGTGGGTCCGCAATGAGCTGGAAATTCAGTAACTCGCATGGATTCACTCCGTTCGCGGTTTCGCGAATGGTCACTCATCTCACCTAATCTTTTCGAGGGCGCGCTCAATTCGAGTCGCGCCCTCGTTTTTTGTCCGGACACACCTCGCTCCGTGAACGGGAACCGCCCGCGCGACGGAGAAGCATCGCGCGGGCGGTGAAAAGGGGGAACACATCCGTCGAAGATGATCCATTAACGCTGCTCCATCCGGGAACCGGCGAACCAGCGGCGTCCCATGCCGGTTGCGAAGAGGCCGAGCATCATCATCGGCATGTTCATCGCCGTGCCGGCTCCACAGAAACCGCTGACCGGAATCTGCTCGTCGATCTCCTGCTCGGCATCCTGTTCATCACCGAACGGATCCTCTTCAATCACCGGCATCGGCTCTTCGTCTTCGTTCAGATCTTCGTCGCCGGCTTCGGGATCCTGCTCGTCGACCGGGGGATTGTCCACGGGCGGCTCCGGCTGCGTGGGATCTTCCGGCTGCACGGGATCTTCGGGCTGCTCGGGCTCGACGGGCGGCGCCTGCTGTTCGCACGCGTCGATCGTGCCGTCGCCGTCGCTGTCGAGTTCGCACTCGTCAAGCACGCCGTTGCCGTTGCAGTCGGCGCCGATGCCGGAAGCAAGCTCGTCACCGTCATCCACACTGTTACCGTTGCAATCCGTGATGGGGGTCGCCCCGATGCCGCTCAGCGTGAACGTCACGTCCGGCTGGATAGGATCGTTGCTGCGGATCGTGATGAGCGTCTGGCGGATTCCGGCGGCCGACGGCGTGAAGTTCATGCCGAAGACCCCGAATCCTCCCGGCTGCACCTCGGTCGGGAGATTGCCGAGCACGAAATCGTTGGCGGCCGGGCCGACCTTCTCCACCTGCGGGTTGAACGTCAGCGGTCCGTCACCGTTGTTGCGGATGGTCAGTGACAGCGGGATCGTGTCGCCGACGAAGCTTGAACCGAAGAAGATCGTATCGCCATCTTCGAACTGCGTCGTTTCGAACTCGATGCTCATGGCGGGCTCACCCTGCGGCTCGCAGGCATCGATCGTGCCGTCGCCATCGCTGTCGGTCTGACAGGTATCGGGGGTACCGTCGCCATCACAATCGGTGGCGGTGCCATTGGCGATATCGGTGGCATCATCCGTGCCGTTGCCGTTGCAGTCGGTGATCGGCAGCGCGCCGATGCCCATGAGCGTCAGGTTGACGTTCGGCTGGAGAGGGTCATTACTGCTGATGGTGATGAACGCCGTTCGCGTACCGTTGGAGTTGGGCGAGAAGTTCATCCCGAAAATCCCGAACCCGCCGGGGGCAACCTGTGGCGGCAGCTCACCCAGCGTGAAATCGTTGGCCGCCGGACCGACCAGCGGCACTTGCGTCGTGAAGGTCAACGCGACGTTACCGACGTTCCGCAGGGTCAGGGCCACTCCGGCCGTATCTCCAACCTCGGCGGATCCGAAGAAGATCGTGTCCCCATCTTCGATAAGCGTCGTGCCCTGGCTGATCTGCAGCAACTGGCTCGACTGCTGAGCGGTCACCGTGGCGGGGGCCGTCGCCACCGACAGGATGGCGACCATCACGATTCCCCTCGCGAACTCACCGAATCCATGCTGACGCGAGCTTCCGGTCCGGTGAATCCCATTCCGATGCATTGTCTGTTCTTTCTTTGAGTACATTGTCGTATCTCCGTTTTCGATCATTCCCATACATTGATCCGAGCCGTCGACATCATGACTGGCTCCCGTTCCGTGCCTTGAGGCAATCTTGTTCTCCCGCGGCGGTGGCCTTTCACGAGACTGCCGGGATTCCGGCGAAAGGCAGCGGTAAACGGACATTCCCGAACACGGGCACCCCGGCACTTCCATCGTAAGTAACTATAAATAAAAGACTTGTAGGATCTCCGGCCAGGAATTCGAACTTCTGCCGGAAGTTGAGCCGGAAAAGGTTTTCAGGGCTCTGTCAGACCGGGAAGATTTCCGACGCCTGACCGGTTATGACGTAAGTTGAATGCCGAGGACGATCACGCGTTTCATTTCTTCGAGGTGAGCATGGGACTGCTGGCGCGTTATACGAAGTGGCTGCATACTCAGTGGCCGGCGGGCAAGGTGGAGAAACTTCCGCTGGTGAAAGAAGACGGAACCACCAACGTGCCGGGTCTCTCGATCGTCGGCGACCTGACCGGCATCCCCCTGCTGAAGTTCTCCGCCGATACCGGCGCCAGGGCGGTACAGCGTTTCGTCGATGAGAGTTCCTTCGCCCGGGAGCGATCTTCCGACAATCGCGAGGACGGTCCGCTCGACCTGGTGATCATCGGGGGCGGTGTTTCCGGGATGGCCGCCGCGCTCGAGGCGAAGAAGCACGACCTGCGCTTCGAGATCCTGGAAGCCAGCGAGCCTTTCTCGACCATCGTCAACTTCCCCAGGGGCAAGCCGATCTACACCTACCCGACGGAGATGAAGCCCGCCGGTGATATGCACTTCAAGGCGGAAGTGAAGGAACCGTTGCTCGATGAGTTGAGAGCCCAGACGCTGGAGCAAGGCATCACGCCACGCCAGGCGCGGGCGGTGCGCGTCACGCGCAAGTCCGGCGCGCTCGAAGTCGAACTGGCTGAGGGCGAACCGATCCGTGCGCGGCGCGTGATCGTCGGGATCGGCCGATCGGGCAACTTCCGCAAGCTCGGTGTGCCGGGTGAGGACCTGGACAAGGTCTACAACCGGTTGCACGACCCGCAGGATTTCTGCGGACAGGAGATCCTGGTGGTCGGTGGCGGTGACAGCGCCATGGAAAGCGCGATTGCCCTGGCCCGTTGTGGATCGAAGGTCACGCTCTCTTACCGCAAGCCGGAGTTCAGCCGCCCGAAGCCGGAGAACGTCGAACAGATCATGGCTCTGGCGGAGGATCCCAACGCAGACGTCGGCGTGGAAGAGCCGTCGAGCGAACGGGTGACCACGGCAGCGGGCGCATTCATCGAAGGAGAGCGCGGCCGGGGGTCGGTCACGCTGTTGATGAATACACAGGTGAAAGCGATCCGCGACAACGAGGTCGTCATCACCCACAACGACGGCGGCAAGGAGCAGACACTGGCGAACGATGCCGTCTTCAGCATGATCGGCCGCGAACCGCCGCTCGATTTCTTCCGGCGCAGCGGTGTGCGCATTCGCGGCGAATGGACCGCCGGGGCGATCGCCGCCATGACCGGCTTCATCCTCTTCTGCATGTGGCTGTACCACTGGAAAGGCGGCAAGCCGATCGCGGACCTCTTCTACCTGCCGGGATTCCTGAACCCGCAGCCCGGCGGCCTGGGTTTGGAGGACAGGTCCACCCTCCTCGGGACACTCAGCCACTCCATGGCCGCGCCGGACTTCTATTATTCGCTGGCTTATTCAATCGTCGTGGTGATCTTCGGCGTTCAACGCATCCGCCGGCGTCGGACGCCTTACATCACCTGGCAGACGACCAGCCTGATGGCGATTCAGGTGATCCCGCTCTTTCTCCTGCCGCAGATCATCCTGCCGTGGATGCATGCCAACGGACTTTTCGACGCCGGCATCGGCAAGACGGTCGCGGACGGGCTCTTCCCCGCCTATGGCGAAGAACGCGAATTCTGGCGGGCGTACGGCCTGATCCTGGCGTGGCCGCTCTTTGCGTACAACTGGTTCACGAACGACCCGCTTGTCTGGTGGCTGATCATCGGGGTGCTGCAGACGTTCGTGATCATCCCGTTGATCATCTGGCGCTGGGGCAAGGGCGCGTACTGCGGGTGGATCTGCTCATGCGGGGCACTGGCGGAGACGTTGGGCGACACCCACCGCCACAAGATGCCGCACGGCCCCGGCTGGAACCGACTGAACATGCTCGGCCAGGGGATTCTGCTGTTCGCGCTGTTGCTGATGGTGTTGCGGATCCTGAGTTGGATCTGGCCGGAGTCGTGGGCGGCGGCGATCTACGCGTACGGCCTCGAGAGGGTCCCGGTGCTCAACTACAAGTACATGGTGGACCTGATGCTGGCGGGCGTGCTGGGCTACGGGCTGTATTTCTGGTTCAGCGGGCGGACATGGTGCCGGTTTGCGTGCCCGTTGGCGGCGCTGATGCACATCTACGCGCGGTTCTCGCGATTCCGCATCTTCTCCGAGAAGAAGAAGTGCATCTCGTGCAACGTCTGCACATCGGTCTGTCACCAGGGCATCGACGTGATGAACTTCGCGAACAAGGGGCTGGGGATGAAGGATCCGGAATGCGTCCGCTGCTCGGCGTGCGTGCAATCCTGCCCGACGGGCACGCTGTACTTCGGCCGCCTCACACACGAAGGCCGGGAGATCCCCGATCGGCTGGCGGCGTCGCCGGTGCGCATGCGGGAGGGCGCGTGAAGCGTGAAGCTTATTGTTCATACGAATCTCCTGCTTCGACGGGGTCAACGTCCATATGCCTTCTTCCATAGGAGGCTTGCCAGAACAGCGTCGCGCCGAGCGCGCCGAGGGTGTACGCCATGATGTCGAGAGGGTCCGCCACTGCCCGGCCCTGGAACAAGCGCGTCTGCGGCAACCACAGTTCGAAGACGGCGGACCAGATTAAGAGCGGAATGATGACCTCGTGCGGGTGCGGCGGATCGTCGTTTCGACGGAGACCGGTCCGACGCATACCGTACAGCATGATCGGCACCCAGAATGGAATGCAGATCACATCATTCAGATAACTGTGCAGGAAGGTCAACGAAAACGCAGGTCGGAGCAGCCATCGGTTGACGAAATAGAGGATGAAACATGCGACAAACAGAGGATCCCTGAGGTATCTGAATTTCATCGTCAATGCCCCAGCGGAAGATGATGAAAACTCATCACACCTGCGAGAATGATGCTGCAGGCGATCGTCACAACCATCGCACACACAGTTTCCCATATTCGCGGACGGGTCGCCTTCTCGCGAACCATGAGACGGATTGCCAGCACACAGCCGGCGATACCGCTCAGGATGCAGGAAACCAGAATCCCCTTCGTGGGTAGCTCGAAAATGAATTGAGTTAGTGTGGGCTCATACTTCGAGCTTCTGAGGGATTTCAGCTTTGAGCTGATGTCAGCATTCAAGCCTCTCCCACCAGGCACGCCATCCTGGCCGTACGATAGAATCTCATAATCCTCACCACTCACTTGATACTGATACGGATGACCCCAGCGATCTATCAGGTAAAGGGACTGCTTTTCCTCTTCTTCTATTCCATTGTGAATGAGAGCTTCGTTCAAGTGACGAGGAAGTGAACCCTTGTCCGATCTATACACAATGATCAACTCATCGAGCGTACGCAATTCAGAAACTGTCCGGAATTGAGCTCTTCGAAACAGGATACCTTGCGTCTGATGATAGATAACTGAGATGGATATACCGAAGATCGTTATTCCTGTAAGTATGCCTGCCATGGCTGCTTTGGCATGACGCGAATAATTGCGCATGAACACCCCGAGTAGCTTGAATGAACGGCAATTGCGCCCATCGACACGAAGGATAGATCTGCTCGATTTTTCGCGCACTTCGCGGCTTCGCGGCTTCGCGCGAATCGAAACGCCTCCGTTACACCGTCGATGTCGGCGGCGCGATCGCTTCCCGCTCGCGTTTCAGCCACATTAGCCACTCCGCCATCCCCTGTCCCGTCTTGGTCGAGACCTGGATGAACGGCGCGCGGGTATTGATCTTCGACAGGTCGTCCTGGACGCGGGTCACGTCGTAGTCGAGCACATTGAGCAGGTCGATCTTGGTCAGCAGGATGGCGTCGGCCTGGTGAAAGAGCGTGTGGTACTTCGCGACCTTGTCGTCCCCCTCGGGCACGCTCAGCAACACGACGCGCCGATGCTCGCCGAGATCAAATGCCGCCGGGCACACCATGTTGCCCACGTTCTCGATGAACAGGTAGTCCACCGCGTTCATGTCGATGTGGTTCAGCCCCTCGGCCACTTCCGCCGGGCTGAGGTGACACCCCTTGCCGGTGTTGATCTGCAGCGTCTGAGCGGAGACATGCCCCAAACGCTCAGCATCGCGCGAGGTCTGCAGGTCCCCCACCATCACCGCGCAGCGCTCGCCCCCGCCGAGTTGAGGCAGCGTCCGCTCCAGCAGCGTGGTCTTGCCGCTGCCCGGCGCGCTCATCAGGTTCAGCGCGAGCAGCCCGGCGGATTCCATCCGCGCGCGATTGCTTGCCGCGAGGGCATCATTGGCCTTGAGCACGGATTCGACGACTTGTACTCTCATGTTGTCCGGCATCTCCGTTCACTCGGGTCGTCCCGGGTCAGTTACTTCATGACGACTTCCGCGTCGGCAGTGTCCTCTTCCGTCTGGCACACCACCGATCGCAAGACCATGTCATTGCCCGCCACGATGCGGGCGTCAGCCTGTCCGCATTCCGGGCACGCGTAGATCTCGTCCTCGGGCAGGTACAGGCAGTCGCATTGGCGACATACTGCCACCACGCGCTCCTCCTTGACGATCAAGCGGGCTCCCTCGACGACCGTTCCTTCCGATGCGGCGCGAAAGGCCATCTCCAATGCCTCGGGAACTACCTGCCGCATCACGCCGATCTGCACTTCCACCTCTTCCACACAAGACGGTTCGTGCTCCGAAACGGCATCCAACACGCTGTCGATGATATCCACGGCGATCGACATCTCATGCATGATGACTCACTCGCTTCCTGTCGATGCAACACTCCGCCGAAGTCGAAGGCCGGATCGTCGCATGCGATCCACCCCGAAAACCTTCGCACCCGGTGAGTGTCCTTTTCAACATATGCGCGGCAACTCCTCGCCGTACGGTCGCTGAACGATACGCGATCCTCCGGCGCGGGTGTTCAGTTCCACCAGCGGAGGATCCCCATCGGTCACACGCCCGATGACGGCGGCATGTTTGCCATACACATCGGCTCTGCAGGCGTTCAAGATTCGTTCGGCATCGGATGCGGCGGCCACCATCACCACCTTGCCCTCGTTGGCTACGGTGAGCGGATCGAGACCGAGCATCTCCGCCGTGTGCCGGGCCACGCGCGAGATCGGCACGGCGGACTCGTCGAGCTGGACAGACAAGCCAGTCGCCTCGACCAGGTCGGCCAGCGTTCCCGCCAGCCCGCCGCGCGTCGGGTCGCGCATGAATTTCACATCCGCCCCCGTCGCCAGCACTTCAGCGATGAGATGATTCAGCGGCGCGGCATCCGTCTTGAGCTCGGTGCGGAATGTCAATCCTTCCCGCGCGGACATCACCGCCATGCCGTGATCGGCCAGCGTTCCATTGATGATCACCACGTCGCCCGGATGGATACGCGAGGTGTCCATGCGCGCATCGTTCCGAAGCTGCCCCACACCCGAGGTCGTGATCGTCAGCCCATCGCGCTCGGCTCCGCCGGCCGGTCGCTCCACCACCTTGGTATCCCCGCTGACGACCGGCACACCGGCTTCCCCGGCGGCCTGTGCAATGGAAGCCAATACGCGGTCGAGAAGTTCGAACGAAAGCCCTTCTTCGAGGGTCAACGCCAGGGTCAGCGCGATGGGCGTCGCTCCCATCACCGCCAGATCGTTCACCGTCCCGCACACTGCCAGCCGCCCGATGTCGCCGCCGGGAAACTCCAGCGGCTGCACGACGAACGAGTCCGTGGTCACGGCGATACGCCCCGCCTGGACTTCCAGCATGGCCGAGTCGGTCAGCGGGTCGAGATACGGATTGCCCAGCACCGGCACGATCCGCTCGTCGATGAGCCGACGGGTCAACTCGCCACCGCCGCCGTGGGCGAGCACGACACGATCTTCCATGCGTGTGGGCGTGGCGGTGTTCAGCATGTGCCCACCCCCTGGTTCGTGGTGGAGGCTCCCCCACGCTGCGGCACGTGTGTGCGGCCATACTTGTACCACGCCGCGCAGGTACCCTCGCTGCTGACCATGCACGGGCCGACGGGCTCGGTCGGCGTGCACCGCGAGCCGAACAGCGTGCATTCGTAAGGCTGTACCTTGCCCTGGATCACCTCGCCGCACCGGCACCCGGGCGGATCGTAATCCGGGCCGATCTCCAGACCGAATCGCGCCAAGGCGTTGAATCGGCGGTACGGCGCGCGAAGTTCCAGGCCGCTCTCGGCGATCGTTCCCATGGCCCGCCACACCACCGGCGCGGGCTCGAAAACCTGATCCATCCACTGGCGGGCAATGGCATTACCGTCATCCTCGACCGCCACCGAGTAGACGTTCTCCAGTTCGCACTGCCCCGCCGCCACCATCTCGACCAGTCGCAGGATGCCCCGAAGCATCTGCTCGGGCTCGAAACCGACCACGACGCACGGCTTGCCGTACTGTTCGACGACCGGGCGATAGGCCTCGGTGCCGATGATGACGCTGACATGCCCGGGACACAGGAATCCGTCGATGGGCACGTCGCCGCCTTCCAGCAGCGTCTCCATGGCGGGCATGACCAGTTTGTGACCGGCGAGGACCGTGAAGTTTTCCAGTCCGCGTTTCTCCGCTTCGATCACCGCCGCCGCGCTGGCCGGGGCGGTCGTCTCGAAGCCGACGGCGAGGAACACCACTTCGCGATCGGGGTGCTCGGCGGCATAGTTCACCGCGTCGCGCGCCGAGTACACGACGACAACGTTGCTGCCTGCAGCGCGATGGCGCTCCAGGCTTCCGGTCTGCCCCGGAACGCGCACCATGTCTCCATAGGTGCAGATTGTCACGCGCGGATCGGCGGCCAGTGCGATGGCGGCATCGATGTATCCCTGCGAGGTTACGCATACCGGGCAGCCCGGCCCGCTGATCAGGCGCACCGCCGCGGGCAGCATCGATTTCACGCCCGTACGAAACAGGGAGACGGTGTGCGTCCCGCAGATTTCCATGAGGCGGATGCTGTCCATGTCGCGGCAGGCGTGGGCGATGCGGTCGGCCAGTTGGCGAGGTGTGGTTTCCATCACGTCACCTCCCCGGAGGATGGGTCTTTCCCGGTGGCGGCATCGCTCGCGGCGGACTCGATCTCCTCGAGATCCTCCGGCTGCAGGTATTTCCACGTCTCCATCGCTTCTTCTTCATCCAGAACGTTCAGCGTGTAGCCGGCGTGCACGAGCACCCAGTCGCCGATCTTCGCCTCCGGCGTGAAGACGAGGCTGACCTCGACGCGGCTGCCCTGGAAGTCGACGGTGCCGACGCTGCCCGTTGCCGCGATCTTCGGATCCTCGCGCATGTCGACGATTTTTCCCGGTACGGCTAAGCACATGATGCGAGCCTCCTCAAACGTGCGGCTGCGCTGACCGCCTGGCCCAGCGCGATACCGCCATCGGTGGTGGGAACGCGACGATGCATGAAGACCTTCAATCCCATCGCGTTCAGTCGTTCGTATAAGCCCTCCGCCAGGATGCGATTGACAAAGCATCCCCCGGACAGGACGACGCGATCCAAACCGCTGCGCTTGGCCACATGACCGACCGACTCGGCCAGCATGGCTACCAGCGTGTCGTGAAACATGCGCGCGATGCGGGATGGCCCATTCCCTTCCGCCAGTTCGCCGAGGATGGCGCGGATCATCGGTCGCACATCCAACCGCATGGGCGTTTCAGAATCTTCAGCATCTTTCAGCAGGAACGGCAGTATCTCACCCGGCGGTTCCTGCCGCGCCGCCGTTTCCAACGCCATGGCCGCCTGGGCCTCGTTGTGATTGACGTCACACAGCCCGGCGAAATACGCCACCGCATCGAACAGCCGCCCGAGACTCGAGGTCTGCGGTAGCCGATGCGGGGCCTTCAGGCGCTGCAAGGCGAGGGTGTTCTGTTCGTCGCTGAAACGTGTCAGCCAGGGAGTGACCGTGTCGAGCCATCGCTCGCCGAACGTCTCGCGAAGCAGTCCCGCGGCCGGACGCCAGGTCTCCCGCGCGGCGGCGTCGCCCCCGAGGAGCGGGAAGTAATCCAGATGAGCCGCGCGACGGAACGCGAGTTCATCGGCCACGAGGATCTCGCATCCCCAGATCGCACCGTCCGTGCCGTAGCCCGTGCCGTCGCACGCCACACCGATGACCTCACCCTCGAGATCGTTGTCCGCCATCGCGCTGACGACGTGGGCGTGATGGTGTTGCACGCCGAGCACGCGCCCGGCTCGCTCGAGGGCATAATGCGTTGCCATGTATTCGGGATGAAGATCGTAGGCGACTACCGCCGGCTTCGCGTCGAGCAGTTCCTCGAGTTGTGCGACGGTGGCGGTAAAGTTGCGATACGCCGCCGGGTTGAACAGGTCGCCCAGGTGCTCGCTGAGCACCGCCCGGTCGCCGTCGAGAATGCAGACTGTCGACTTCAAACCCGCGCCGACGGCGAGAATCGGCTCGGGCGAGTTCACGCGAACATGGACCGGTTCCGGTACGAATCCGCGTGCCCGGCGGATCGGCACGATGCGCGGCTGCGGTGTGTCCAACGCCAGCATCACCGAGTCGTCCACGCGTCGCTCGATCTCCCGGTCATGCAACAGGAATCCATCAGCGATAGAAACAAGGTCGTACCCCGTTTCTTCCCGGTCCGACGCACCGAGACGCCTCAGTGCCTCGGCGTTGTCACAACAGAGCGGCTCGGCGCTCGGATTTCCCGACGTCATCACCAACGGGCCGAGCCCCTGGGCGAAGAGCAACTCATGCAACGGCGTATACGGCAGCATGATTCCGATCGAATCGGTATGCGGTGCCACCCGGTCGCTCAGCTGAGCGGATCGCTTCCGCGGCAGCAGGACGATCGGCCGACTCACATCGAGCAGTGCCGCCGCCGAGGCGTCGTCAATCTCCGCCAGCGTCCGCGCCGTGTCCAGACAAGGGGCCATGACCGCGAACGGCTTGGTCTCCCGCCCCTTGCGACTCCGCAGCAGGCGCACGGCGTCATCGTCGTCGGCATGGCAGGCCAAGTGAAATCCGCCGATGCCCTTCATCGCGATGATCCGCCCCATTTTCAGCGCTTCGGCGGCCAGGCAGATCGCATCGCCGTCGATTTCACGACCGGCGGCGTCGGTATACCAGATACGCGGCCCGCACACCGGGCACGCATTCGGCTGAGCATGAAAGCGACGGTCCGAGGGATCGTCGTATTCCGCCTGGCATTGCGGGCACATGGTGAACGCCGCCATCGTGGTGTTCGGCCGGTCATAGGGCACGGACTGCACGATCGAATAGCGCGGACCGCAATTCGTGCAGTTAATGAAGGGATAGTGATAGCGGCGATCGCTGCGATCGAACATCTCCCGAAGGCAGTCCGGGCACAGCGTGGAGTCGGGCGAAATCTCCGCGACCCGCCGCCCCTCCTCGTCGCTGGGATCAATTCGAAAGGCGGACTCCACAATCGGAGTCAGCGTTCGCGGAACCACTTCCCGAATGGCGGCAAGCTTGGGGGCATCCTTCACCAATCGCGAGCGGAAACGGTCAAGCAGTTCCTGCCGACCCTGTAACTCGATGTACGCGCCCTGCGTGTCGTTTCCCACGCGGCCGGTCAGCGTTAACTCCGTCGCCAGCCGATACACGTAAGGCCGGAAGCCGACCCCTTGTACCCGTCCACGAATCTCCAGTCGGATACGGCGGTGGTGGCCCTTTGTCGCCAAAGGGGACGGCATGAGTCGAGTCGAGATGGCTGATTCGATGTGCGAAGTCATACGGGGCCTCTGAGTCGGTGATATGACAACTCACGTGCCACTGGCCGATTCGGGCAGAATTCGTGACTCAGCGGGCATGGAGCCGCCCCACCTGTGGGCCAGCCCCCGAAAAGGCTGTGGGATATGCCACAAGCAACGGTCAAAAAGAGACTTAGGAGGGAAAGCGCCCGATTGTGCGGCGCCCTGGAGCGGGAGACGAGGCGAAGGAATCTCTGGATGATTTGCCGGAGCTCTGTCCGGATGGAATCACACAAAGAAACGGCTGAATCAAGCTTCGATTGAAGTCTGATTCAGCCGGTTTGATTCTGCTTTATCGAATATCGCGAAAGGACGTCCCGATAAACGGGATTCTACGTTGATCAGGCAAGGACGCCGTTGATCGACTCCTGGAAATCCTTCTTCGTACGAAGGCCGACGAACTTCTCGGTGACTTCGCCGTTGCGGAAGAGCAGCACGGTCGGGATCGACACGATATTGAACTGCTGGGCCAGCGTCGCATTGCTCTCGGTGTCGACTTTGCCAACCTTGACCTTGCCGACGTATTCGTCCGCGAGTTCATCGATGGTCGGGGCCAAAGCCTTGCAGGGCATGCACCAATCCGCCCAGAAATCCACCAGCACGGGCTGATCCGAGTTCATGACCTCGGCTTCGAAGTTATCCTGCGTAAACTCAATGGTGTTTGCACCTGCCATACGACGTCTCCATCCTGATGAGGCTCCCGATTCGGCGGGCAGCCTCGGACTCTGGGTGTCCGAATCTCCTACACGGTGGAATTCTAGGTAGGCTACCCACGAGCGTCAAATCGCGCCAAAAAGGATGAAATCCGGGCAATCACGCCGTACTTGAAGTGGCGCGGGATTCTGGCTGTAAATGTGGGGCAGGCGTTTTTTCGCCTTTGGGACGCGACTTCCAGCGGCGGTGTATCCAAAGGTACTGGCCAGGCTCTTCGCGGATGAAGTCTTCGATCGCGGCGGTGTACTCCTGCGTGATCCAGGCCAGCTCGTCCGGACGGCCCTCCCACTCCTCGGGAAGAATGATGCGGCTGCACCCGACCTCGTACTGGAAGTCCGGCCCGAGCCGCCGCGCGTACCCGGCGATGATCGGCACGCGATGATGGATGGCCAGCAGCCCGATGGACTTGTACGTCGACGCTTTCACGCCAAAGAAGTCGACGAAGAGCCCCTTGCGCCCTGCGTTCTGATCGGCGATAAAACCGAGGATACCGCCGCTCTCCAGGATGTCGTCCGCCGAGGCCACTGCCCCCTTCTTGTAGAGCAGGCGCAGGCCCCGCTTGGCCCGTGCATCGACGAGGTAGCTGTTGAGATACGGGTTGTCCAGAGGCCGCATCACGGCGTGGAGCGGAAAACCCAGCGCCGCCAGCGTATAACCCACGAGCTCCCAGCTGCCGTAATGGCCGGTCACCAGGATCGCCCCGCGCTTGGACAAGAGCGCGTCGAGGGCGGGCTCGATGTTCTTGAGCGTGACGTAACGCGGCCAGGTCCACTCGTTGACCAGGCGCGGCGTAAAGAGCACCTCCATCGCCATCATCGTCATCTGCTGCATGGACTGAATCGTGAGGCGATCGATCTGCTTCTCGGAAAGCGTCGACCCGTAAGCGAGGCGTAGATGCTCGCGGGCGCGATCACGGTGGCGTTTCATTGTCCGGTACCAGATCGTCCCGATCAGCCGCGCGGTACGCAGGTTGGCGTTGATCGGAAACATCTGGAAGCACATCACCGCCAGCCGCAATCCGGCATACTGCAACCAGTGAAGGGTACGAGATGCATTCTTGGTCGACATCGAGGGCATTTTAACGCGTCGATACAGATCCGGCGATGCGTGGCGAGAACGAAAGCCGTATCTTGCGATTTCCGGAAGTACCGACTACGCTCCGCCGATCTTCTCGCCCGGTGCGAGAACTTACGGTGAGTCCATTGAATCACTTCTGATCGTGGCGTGCATGGGCGCGGCTTTCGGCGCATGCACGATCCCGATCCGCACGAGGTCTTCACTTATGCATTGCAGTCGTCAGTCGGGATGGAGTGTCGGTCTGATCGTGTTGCTGTGCGGTGTGGCGGGGTGCCCTTCGCCCAAACCTTGCCAGACCGGTTCGGAACGTCCGACCAGCAGGGGTTTCGATCGCCGGGACTTCGAGCAGATCAGTGACAACGGCTTCGATCCCGAGGACAACGCCGCCGACATCAACGCTTACGCATGGTCCATGGAGCACTTTACTCCTGACGGCAGCGACAACGGCTGCATCTACGTCGGCAGCGGCAACGATATGACCACGCTCGTGCTCGAGAACTTCGATGCCATCCTGGGCTTTGGGGAACTGGGGGAGGTGGATACGCATCCCACGGAGATCCGCCGTTACTGCCCTGCCGAGGCGGCTCCCCCATGGCAGCGCGTCCTGGATATGCGCGACATCGATCCCGCCGGTGAAGACGACACGATCGGCTTTCGGTACATGAGGCAATATCGCGCCGCCTCCGACGGCGTGAATTATCTTTACGCCGCCACGATGAGCCGCGCCGCGAAGCTGTTCCGATCGGCAAGCGGCGAACCCGGCACATGGGAGGTGGTCTGGGAACTCGGCGACGCGGGTTCGGTCCGCATGATGGAGGAGCACGACGGCCTGCTCTATCTCGCCATCTCCAACGAGACCGGGCTCGGCGAGCAGATCGGTCGGATCTGGGCGACAGACGGCGACGCGTTCTGGCCGGTCATCGAGGATGGCTTCGGCAACCCGGACAACCTGAACGTCATGAGCCTCATCTCGTGGAACGGGTGGCTCTATGCGGGCACGCAGAATCTCGCTACGGGCTATGAGATCTGGAAGATGGCGGGGCCGGAGGAGGAGTCGCCCGTGCTGGTCGTGGCCCGTGGCGGTCCGGATCCAGTCAACGAGTCGGCGATCAGCCCGCATGTCTTCAAGGGACAGCTCTACATGGGGGCCATGATCTATTTCTACAACAACTTTCTGCGCGGCCTTGAGGCGGCGGACATCATCCGCATCAATCCCGACGATACGTGGGAAACCGTGGTCGGTCCGGATTCGCTATCCGGCTACGACTCGGGCTTCAACCACTGGCCGAACACGTACATCTGGAACATGCACTCGCACAACGGCTGGCTGTACGCGTCGACCTACGACCAGGTCAGTGCCTTTCCGCGTTACGCCGAGGGCTTCGGCCTGTTCCTGGAGAAGCTCTTCGCTCAACCCATCCGGCTCGGACGACAGGCGACCTTCGTGGAATCGATCTGGAGTTCGGGAACCGATCTGTACAAATCGTACGACGGTGTGCACTGGTGCCCGATCACGATCGACGGGTTCGGCGACGCGGGGAACTCCGGTTTCCGCACGATGAAGTCGGTCGGCGCGGACTTCTACCTCGGCACGACCAATCCTTATGACGGGCTGGAAATCTGGAAAGCGACGTCGCCACCCGAGTGATCGGGTCCGGACAGCGCGTACGTTCGCGTGGGACTCCGTCGGCGACCAGGGGCTACGCGAACGCCGAAGAATGCCGGGACGGCTTGACGAAATCGCCGGCGAAACACCACTTCCGTGAACCCGAGAACATCACGATTAGCGCCAGCAGGATCAGCAGTGCGTTTTCGGCGATCTTGAAGCAGATGTTGACCTCCCCCGCACCGCAGCCGCAATCGAACTCGACGCCGCAGAACGCCAATCCCTGCTCCGCCTGGATCTCCAGCGCGCGGAGGATCACGATCGGCGTGAAGAACACAAGCATCGACAACGCGATCAGGGCGTTCCCCCGAAGGGCCAGACCGAGTACGAGCATGATCCCCACGGCCATTTCCACCCAGGGAATGAAGACGGCGTTGACGTTGAGGAACCACCAGTTCGCACCGGACACGATGTCATACTGCCGCATCAGCTTGAGGAAGGTCACCGGGTCCTGCGTCTTGTTGTAGCCCATGACAATGAACATCCCGCCGAGGATGAGTCGCGCGAGAAGCAACGGGATGCCTGAGCGGTCGATCCGCTGCAGCAGGGAGGGTGTTTGAGCGGGGCTGAGATCCTTCACGATGGTCGAATACTCCACTTTGTCACTGCTCATACGAAGCCCCTTCCGTGATGATGTCACCACTTCCGCGTTCACCGACTTCGACGGGCATGCCTGCGATCTTCCATTCCTTGATACCGCCGAGAAACACGTGCAACTTGGAAGGATCGACACCGCGCATGACGAGCTCATTGGCGGCGAACTCGCTGTCTTCGCAGCTGCCTCCGCCGCAGTAGACCACCACCGTCATGGCGCTGAAGCACATGGGCAGGACTTCGTCGATGGTTCTCTCGATCTGGTAGTGATCCATGTGCAGGGCATTGGGAATATGGCCCTCGCGATAGTGTTTTTCGTTGCGGGCGTCGATGAAGATTGCCGCCTGGGCCAGGTACTCGACGCTTTCGAAATGCCGGATGACGTCCTCCAGTGGGATGACCTGCAGACCGGCGGCTTCGATGCGCTGAATAATCGCCTGCTGCGGGTCCTCGGCCTCCGCATATTCATTTCCGTCAGTTCCGTTGCCTGACGACTCCGGTTGCGTTCCCACCGGGGGGGGCGACGCGTTTGCGGGAAGCGTCGGGAAGTAGTTGCGCGTCAGGCTCAATCCTTCCGTGTTGGCTTCGTTGGCGATGAACCCGACCACCAGGCACATGGCGAGAACGATCAAGGCCTCCTGGAGTACGCGAGCCAATTCTTTCATGATGGAGTGGATCTCCAATGATACGTCCATGCGACCGAACTTGCCTCACACCCGGGAGGCGCGGTGATGCGTCATTATAGTCGGCCGCTCGAAGTTGTCAGCCGTGTCAGTGAAGGAAGGGGCTGAGTGCCCGGCGCAGGAAGACGGGCGTCTCGGTGATTTCGATTTCCGAGCCGAGTTGAACATCGGCCGGTCCGCCCTGCCGGCGTACCTCCCACCAACCCGGCATGAACACACCGGACGGGTCGTACTGACTTTCCGGTTTCCAGACCACGTACGTCGGTGATCCCCTTCCCGCCAGTACATAGAGGCCGTCGGCGCGGCGCGTGACGCGCGGACGCCTGTCCAGTTCGGCCAGCACTTGCCGCATGGCGGAATATGCCGGCTTGCGCGTCGGCGTTTGATTGTCTGCCGATACGCGAAGCAAGCCGTAGTTGCGCCTCGGCCCTATCGCGTCCGGTACGCTTTCATCATGCAGGCAATAGACGTAGGCGCGCGCAATCCCCAGCGCCCGGGCGGTCAGCGTCCATTGCACCAGCTTGTCGGCCTGGACGACTTCCTCGCGCGCGGCGCTGTCATAGCCGTAGGCGGTCAGCCAGAGGGGTTTGTCGATGCCGACATCAGCCATGGTCTGTTGAATGTACGTAACGGCATAGCTGAACGGCTGACGGCCGGGATAATCCTCCGGGTTATTGTGAAAGCCGACCACGTCGAAACAGGGATAGCTTGAACCCTCGAGCACGGAGGCGTCCAGCAACCGGCCGAACCAGTCGGCGTCGTGGCCGTCGATTCTGGGGACGGGAGGCAGGCCGGGCGATCGCAGACTCCCGAGTACGACGATCGCTTCGGGATCAGCGGCATGCACGGCGTCGTAGAAACGCCTGAGCCATGCCGCGTATTCATCGGGCGGCTGCGTTCCCGTTCCGTCGAGATATTCGTACGCGTGGATCGGCTCGCTCAGCTTGGGCATGTCGGCTTTGCCGTCGCCGTCGTAGCGTTCCACGAAGGCGGTGACGAAGTCGCTGAACGCCTGCTCGTGTTCGGGGACGGGGAAGTCGCCGTCCGTTTCGTGGGTCGCCCATGGGGGGAGGTCGGCGAGGACGGCATGAAGCTCGATATCGGCGGCGTTCGCCTGGAGGACGATGGTGTCGGAGACGCTGAAGTCGTAAGGCTCGCCGGGCATGGATTGGATCCGGTCCCAGTTCATCACCGGGTCGCGCAGGCGGGGAAAGCCCAACTCGCGGACGAATCGGAGATCCGACTCGCTTCGCACCGCCAGGGTGGCTCTCGCGCCCGGGTCGGCTCCCATGGACGTGTTGATGCCCAACCAGTGGCGGGTCGTCTTTTTCTCCGCGCATCCGCTCAACGCGAGCAGCACCGCTCCCCACACGATCCAAGCACACCCCGCCGCATACTGCATCCGCCATCCGCGCATGGTTGCCTCCCAGGATCTTGAATTCGCATCGCCCGCGGGTTCCGCGCCGCCGGCGTCGTGAACAGGACATGAGCACCGCCATTCTCCGGCCGGACAGACTGCCGCGCGTGGAATGGCGATCGGCGGTATAATTCTGCCCGAAACGGGTGGCTTGGCAAGTCGATGAAGAAAGATTTAGCCGATCCTCATCTCCGCCCATTCGGATCGCGTACCACGCCTCACAGGAGGGATCGTGATGAAAGCTGTCACTCGCCGCTGTTCTCGTTCTGGATTCGGTTGGATCGCCATGACCGCGCTCCTGCTTCTGCCGGGGGCTGGCGGATACGCTGAGACCCACACCGTCCGCGAGAACTCTTCGCCGGATGGCAAAGTTCGCTTGAAGCTCGGAGGAGACGCGGCGCTGAACGTGACCCTCAAGTCGGGCACGGCGCGTCTTGATGCCGATAGCCTGGATCCGATCGAGTGCTCCGATCGGCTGACGCTCACACCGACCGAAGGTCCGCTGGCACTCGACCTGCCTCGTTCCGTGGACGAAGCGTTTATCGAAGATTTCAAGCTCGTCTGGCTGAAACCGGATCGCGTGGCGGTGGCGAAAGAGCTTTCCCTCGAGAATGCAGCCGGCCACAAATTGAAGATGAAGCTCGAGCGAACCTTTCTGCCGCTCTCGATCGAAGACGTGGAACTTGCCTTGAACCTCGGTCTTCCGCGCGACGCCCGGTTCATCGGCTTCGCCAGCCACAACCGGCTGACCAATACCGGGGACAAGGCGTGGTCGAAAGAGTGGGGTGTGGTGGCGCTGCAGCCTCAGAGTGCATTCGACTGGCTGGACCCCAGCGTCGTCATCGCGCCTTACGACCCGAACGGCACCGGTTCGGAGGTGTACGGAGGCTATCTCGGTGAGCCCGGGAGCGATCGACTGATGGTCGACGGTGACAATCAGGTCATCCTCTTCCGCGCGGCATCCGGCCAGCCCAGGAAAAAGATCGGCTTGAACGGCTCACGGGCGAAGGAAGTCATCGGGGCGATCCATTTTCGTCGCAAGATCCTGATGATCGTCCACTACGACGGGACGAGACGCGCGAAGTACGCGAACTCGCGCCCCACGCAATCGGAAGGCGAACTCCTGGAAGGTGACGTCCTGCTGGCCACGGACCCGTTATGGCATGCGAAATATCACACCTTCTCCCTCTCCACCGTCAGCCCCGCCATGATGCTCGAACCGGGCCAGTCGGTCGCGCACCATCATCGCACGATGCTGTTCACGGGCGACCTGAAGACGCTGTCGACGATCAGTGAGCGGGTGCTTGGCGTTGCACTTGCTGACGTGCAGCGTCAAATGGAGATGACTCCCGACGCGACGAAGTAGCGAGCGCTTCCAGCCGGAGCACGCACTCGATGAGCAGCGAACCGGCCCAGCCGTGCGGCGCGGCCCAGTAATCGAAGTGCACCTTGGGAATGAGTTCCGGCAACTGGCCGGTCGGGTTGGTGTTGGCCAGGGCGACGCGGATGTCGTCCATCGCCAAGCCGCGCTGCTCGACGCGCTGAGCTTCGCTGTCGGCCGACTCCGCCACGAGCAGGCGGCACAACGCCAGCCAGAGCGTGTTCACGCAGCCCGGTCCGCCACCCATGTACGACTCCCCCTCAAACCGCAGAATCGCCGCTCCGCCCTTGACCTCGCTGCGGAGGTGACGGCTCACCCCGTCGAGCGTGGCCAGCGCGATTTTGCGGTCGGCCAGATCCTCGAGATCGAGGACACCCCACGGGTAGATCAGCCCGATGCAGGAGGAATCGAGCGTGGCATCCTCTTCCCCCTCGGGGCTGATGCGGCGGAGCCACTGGCCGCGATCCGGCTTCCAGAACGTGTTCAGCAGCCGCTCGCGAATGCGTGCCCGGACATCCGGACCGGTCCGATCCGAAGCGATATTGAAGACTTCGTCCGCCTCCTTGAACGCCGCCCACAGCCCCGCCTGCGTGTACGCGAAGCTTCCCCGGCTGTTCTCCCACAGGTCCATCGAAGGCTTGTGCAGGCAGGTCTCGTCGAGGTGGTCGATCAGCGCGTGCGTGGCCTGGGCGATCATCGGGCGGACCTTCTCGACGAAGCGCTCGCCCTCCTCGCTGAGCGGCAGACCGCCACGCCCCTTGCCCGACGACAGATGCCGCGCGTACACCCCGGCGGCGTGAACCATGGCGCAGGTCTGGTCGAGCTGAATCTCGTGATCGAGCACGCACCACGACGGCCCGGGCGAGCCGTCCGTCCAACTGCGCTGGTACCAGTGTCCGTCGGGAAGCTGCGTCCGCGCCGCCCAGTCGAAGAAGCGCGCGACCTTGTCACGATCGCCGAGATTCTGAAGGGCGAACGCACAGATCGCGGCGTCGCGCGGCCAGCAGTAGCCGTAACCGCCGGACCACTCGAAGGAAGGGTCGAACTCGGCGGCGGCGATGAACGTGCCTTCGTTTTCGTCGAAGAGATCGTTGAGTGAGATGACCGCGCGCTCGAACGGTTCGCGGAATTCGGGAACGCCGGACGCATGCGACTGCTGGTGAAACTCATCAGCCACGCGCGCGTCCACCTGGCGCTTCGCCTCGTCGAAACCGATGTCCAGGATCTCGCGGGCGTTGCGCGTGACCTCCTCGTGCGTCGTGCCCCCCGCCATGACCATCACCGTTTCCCAGCGGCCATGCTCGAACGTCTCGAAGCCCATGGCAAAATCGACGATGCCGATGGACTGATGCGACCAGCCGAGATGACCGTTGCGCATCGCGTCCTTCGTCGGCGAGTTGCCGTCGCCGCTGCACGACTGGCAATGCCCGGTAAACGGCGTGGAGGCCGAGACCCCCACCATGATGTCGCGGTGATGCTGGATGACGATATTGTCGCGGGCGAAGGCCTGGACGGCGTTGCGGTAACGCGTATCCCCGAGTTCCATGCGGAAGTAGTGCATGAACTGGATGGGACCGCCGATCTCGCCCTTGTTGAGCGCGACGCGCCGGAGGAAGCCGTGCTTTCCGGAAGGAAACACGTCCATGATCTCGATGCCGAGCTCGATGTGTTTGTGCGCGTATCGCGTCACGAGCACGTTGCTCCGCGACTCGAACGCCTGCGTCGTGTTCCAGCAGTCGTCGAACAGCCAGACCAGGGCCTCATGCTCGGGCAGGTGGTGAAAGCGTACGGCGGGAAGCCCTTCGCGGACGTTCTGGGCGTAGTCGATCCGGGGATAGAAGAACCCCATGATCTCGCCGGAGCGCCCGAAGGTTCCAAGGGAGTAGCCGTTGCCCGCGGCCGCGGTGGGAAGGAAGAAGCTCATGCGTGTGACTGCACCTTTCGTGGTTCGACAGACGGGCGTCGAGCGGTGAAGGGCTCGTATTTGCATTCTAACGGCTATGGTATCGGCTGAATACGGCGGGCGATGAAAAAGAGAGCCCGCTCCGCACGTATCTTTTTTCCCCCATCGGGAATTCACCCTCCTCGTAGGCAGACCACGCCCCGCCGCTATAATTCGCATGCGGGCGGGACGCAGGGGGAACTGAACTTGAAAACCGCATCGCGGAAGACCGGAAAGGCGTTCCCATGAAAACGATCGAGTTGAATATCACGGGCATGCACTGCGACAACTGCACGGCGCGGATCACCGAGTGCCTCCAGAAGCAGGACGGGGTCCGGGAGGCCGAGGTGGACCTGATGACCCGGACCGCCACCGTCACGGTGGACGACAACTGCGGGATCAAGTCCCTCACCCACGCCATCGAAGAGATCGGCTTCCAGGTGGACGGGTTCCGTCCGGTCACCGCGTGAGCGAGCCGTCCACCTCCATGACCGACACCGCTGATTCCCGCAAGATTTCCCTGCACATCGAAGGCATGACCTGCGGTGCGTGCGTCGCGCGCGTGGAATCCGCGCTGGGCCGGACGCCGGGGGTGCGCGAGGCGCGCGTGAACCTCGCCACCGAGACCGCCTCGACCGAAGTGGTCGGCGACGTCGCCCCGGAGCATCTCATCGACGCCGTGCGTAACAGCGGGTACGACGCCGTCGAAATGAAGTCGGGCTCGGGGGCCGAGGCCCCGATGGAGCGGCGTCACGAGCAGAAACTGCGCGAGCATCGCCAGGCGGTCGTCACCGCCATCGGCATGGGCCTGCCGATCATGGCCTTGCACTGGTGGGCGCCGATGCTCAGCGGCACGCACGAGGGCTCGCACTTCTGGCCGACGTTTCTCCAGGCGTTGCTCATGACGCTGCTGCTCTTCTCCCCCGCCGGCGGGCCGATCCTCGTGGGCGGCATTCGCTCCGCGTGGCATCGCAGCCCGACCATGGACACGTTGATCGCCCTCGGCGTGTCGGCGGCGGTAGGCGGCAGCGTGCTCGGCATGTTCATCCCCGCCCTCGGCCACCTGAATCACTTTCACGAGGCCGCCATGGTCCTCGGCTTCATCAACGTCGGGAAATACCTCGAAGCCCGCGCGCGCGGCCAGGCCGCCTCGTCGCTCTCGTCGCTGTTGCGGCGGACGCCCAAGCAGGCGTTTCGTCTCGAAGACGGCAAAGCGGTGCGCGTCCCCGTCGAGCAGATTCAACCGGGTGACATGCTTCAAGTCTCCGCCGAGCATTACGTCCCGGTCGACGGCGTCGTGGAGGACGGCGAGGCGGGCGTCGACCAGAGCATGTGGACCGGGGAGTCGCTGCCGGTGGATGTATCGGCGGGCGATGAACTTTTTGGCGGAAGCTACGTGACCCATGGCGTGGTGACGATGAAGGCGTCGACGGTCGGCGCGTCGTCCGCCATGCAGCGGATCGTCGGCATGGTGGAAGAGGCGCAGACGCGCAAGTCGCACATGCAGCGTGTGGCGGATCGCGTGGCAGGCGTGTTCGTGCCGATCGTCGTGGGGATCGCATTGGTCACGTTCGCGGGATGGCTCGTGTCCGGCGGCGCGCTGACCGCCGCGCTGTCGGCGATGGTGGCGGTGCTGGTGATCGCCTGCCCGTGCGCGATGGGGCTGGCGACGCCGACGGCGGTGATGGTCGCCACGTCGGCGGCGGCACTGCGGGGCATCATCGTGCGCGATCCCGACGCACTCGAGCGGGCACATCGGGCCAGGACGATTCTGCTGGACAAGACCGGGACGCTGACCACAGGCGAACTCGCGGTAGCGGAGGTCCTGCCGCACGACGGCATGGCGGAGGACGACCTGCTGAAGCTGGCCGCCACGGCGGAGCAGTTCTCGTCGCATCCGCTGGCCCGGGCGATCGTGGCCTACGCCGAGCGGCGGGAGATCGCGCCGGCCGATCCCGAGGCATACGAGGCGCACGCGGGCATGGGCGTGGAAGTCACGCTCGATGGCGAGACGGTGGTCGTGGGCAGCGCGAAGTTTCTCACGCGGCAGGGTGTGCCGGTGGATTCGCGGGACGGCGGCGCGGCCGATGTGCATGAGCCCGGTATCGATAAGAACAGCGACAGTGAGCACGGGGGCAGCGAAAATGGCGACAGGCCGGATGCATCCGCGCCGGGATCGCGTGTGTACGTGGCGCGTGGCGGTCGGCTCGTCGGGGTGCTCGTGCTGCGGGACACGGTGCGTTCGACGGCGGCGGAAACCGTCGCGAGGCTGAAGGCGCTCTCGCTGACGCCGATCATGCTGACCGGTGATCACCGCGCGACCGCCGAGGCGGTGGCCGTACAGTTGGGCATCGTCCATGTGCTGGCGGAGGTCAGCCCGCAGGACAAGCAGGCCCTCGCCGGGGGCACGCTGCCCGCGCATCTCGCCGCCACGAGTTCCACTGCCGCAGGTACTGACGCAGTTCGCGCCGACACTCACCGGGCCGAAGCACGCCCTGCCGCAAATCAGACCGAACGCCGCGCCGCGAAACCTGCGACATACAACGCCCCCGAACTCCGCCGGCCGATCATCATGGTGGGCGACGGCATCAACGACGCCCCCGCGCTGGCGGACGCGGACATCGGCATCGCCCTGGCCGGCGGCACGGACGTGGCGGCGGAAACGGCGGGGATCATTCTCGTGGGCGATCGGCTGGACGCCCTGCCCGACGTGGTCCGCCTCGCCCGGCGCGCCTCCGCCATCATCCGCCAGAACCTCGTCTGGGCGTTCGGCTACAACGTCGTCGCCATTCCGCTGGCCGCCTTCGGCATCCTCCCCGCCTCCACTGCCGCCGCCGCCATGATGATGAGCAGCATCTCCGTCGTCCTGAACTCCCTCCGCCTGAAACGCACGGCGTGAACGGAGCCTTTTCAGAGAACCTGCCTCCGGGTATAAGTTTATGGTGGCAGCCGTATCGAGTTTGTCACGCCCCTGATTGGATAAGACTCCCAACCCCGTAGCTGCACCTGGCACAGCCTCGAGGGTTTGCCCGGCTCCGACAGTGCTTACCAGCCGGATAGGAATCCTTATGCATCTTCTGAAAGCGCTCGAACAGCGTAAGTCTCAATGCGATTGCCAACGATACTGATAGATCGGAGAGCAACATAGCGTTCCTAGTTTTGGAGATGAATCGTGACAAGGACACTCACTATAGGACATACACTTCATTTATTTATTGGAGTAACGGCTATTACGGGTCTTGGGTGTAGCCATACGGCCTTGTCAGGCCATTGGACAGGTGTGGAGGTCCGTAACCAGGAATTCGATGAACAGGGTAAGCTGGTCCACGACAAGACAATGAAAGCCGATCCAGACGAGGATCGCGCATTCATGGTGATTCGATCGGACGGATCCTTTGATTGGGGCCATACGATGCTGGCGATTCACCCCTCGGCCAATCGGCTTCGTTACGAAGGGCAACGTGCACACTATGACGTGAAAGATGATGGTAAGACACGGCGAATCGAGATCGTCGTCACGGAGGCGGAGTACACGAACGATACAAGTCGATTCGTCATTCAACAAGATGATCCCCAAGATGCCCGGCCCAGTACATTCACCGTCGAAGCTCATCTTCTTTCACCGAACAAGGCGAGCTTCAAGATGGAAATGCTGCGCCCGGAGTCTCGAAGTCTTCGAACGGGGATACTGCGCAAACTCGAAAAACCGCCCGTGTCGGTGTTCGAAGCCTATCGGCTGGCCGGCAAGACAGCGGCGGATGGCGAGTTGAAGCGATACCGTGCCGTCGGTGGTTACCGGACGCCGAACATCCTGTTGGCGCCGGATCTCGATGTGTTCATCAAGCCCGAACGCTTCTTTTTCCTGTCCAGACCGTGTGTTTACGATTTACAGACCGGCAAGAAGCTGCGGCGAATGGAAGGTGTGGGTTTTCGCATCTGGCACATGGCAATCTCCCCGGATGGTAGACTGCTGGCTGGGGCCATCCACAGCAAGTACGTGAAGGGCGATGAGAAGGTTCGTAATTGTATATGGGATGTCAGATCTGGGAAGATTATTGCTCGGACAGGTGGTCTTGACTGGATCCAGAGTATCGAATTCTCGCCGTCTAGCAAGTACCTCCTGGAATTCGGGATAAAGGACAGCGGCGGCCCTGGCATTGATTTACCATCGATGCAACTCTGGAACGCGGAGACGGGCGAACTAGAAAAGGTCATTCAGTTTGATTCATACAGTGCGGATTCTGCGGCTTTTGGGGATCGGGATAATGAGGCCGTCATACGCTTGGGTGCCAGAACGGGGTTAGGTATCTGGGATCTGGATAGTTCAGCGTGGCGCAAGGTAGTTACCGAGGATTCCCCCCACTATGATCGCCTTCCTCTCAGAACTGGACTTTTTATCAGTCCCGATAGGAAGCTTATCGCTGGAATTACTCATGATTACAGGGTTTCCATCGTGCCTGCCGAAGATCTGGACTCTCCTCGCCTTCTTGAGGACGTGGGCCAGGTGGACCTGCTCGATCTGACATGGTCGGCGGACAATAAACTCATTGCAACGACGGATAGGCGTGGGCGTCTTAGAACGTGTGTGAGAAGGTCTCTTTTTGCCGATAGATGGGGATCTCTTGGC
>CAZUAQ010000005.1:0-29847 GCA_964618455.1 uncultured Planctomycetales bacterium
GGCAGCAGATTCCGAAAATCTTCGGCAAGCTGCTCTACGGCTCGAAGTTCCACCGACTCAAGATGTCGCGCGGCCAGCAGGGCATCGGCATCTCGGCGGCGGGCATGTACGGCCTGCTCACCACCGGCAAGAGCATCCGCATCACTTCGCGCACCTCGCCGAAGAAAAAGGCCCACCACTACGAGATCCAGATCGACACCAAGAAGAACGCCCCGAACATCGTCAAGGATCTGGAAGTCGACGTCGACTGGGACACCGGGACGGAGGTCGAGATCGAGCTGGTCGGCTCGTACATCAAGGGCCGCCAGTCGGTCGACGAATACATCGAAGAGACCGCCATCGCCAATCCGCACGCCGCGTTTCATTACGTGCCGCCGGCGGGCGATGCCATCGAGTACCCGCGCGGCACCGACGTCATGCCGGAGGAGACCGACGAGATCAAGCCGCACCCGTACGGCGTCGAGCTCGGCATGCTCATCAAGATGCTGCACGACACCAAGAGCCACTGGCTGAGTGGTTTTCTGAGCAGCGAGTTCTGCCGGGTCAGCACCAGGGTCGCCGAGGACATCTGCAAGGCCGCCCGGCTGAATCCGCGCTCCCACCCGAAGCGCATCGCCCGCAAGGAGGCGGAGAAGCTCTACGAAGCGATTCAGAAGACCAAGCTCCGCAGCCCGCCGACGAACTGCCTGGCGCCGATCGGCGCGGAGCAGATTCTGGCGGGGATGCTCAAGGGCGTGAAGGCGGAATTCTTCACCGCCTCGACGCGCCCCCCGGCGGTGTACCGCGGCAATCCGTTCCAGATCGAGATCGGCCTCGCCTATGGAGGCGATCTCGGCCCGGACCCGAAGGATGAGAATGGCGACGACGAGGTCGATCAGCCTCGGACCATGACCGGCCGCCGGAAGAAGGGATCGAACAACGTTCGCAAGAGCACTCAGCTCGGTCGCCTGATCCGCTTCGCCAACCGCGTCCCGTTGCTCTATCAGCAGTCGGCGTGCGCCATGTTCAAGTCGGTCGTGGATCTCGACTGGCGGCGCTACGGCCTGTCGCAGAGCGGCGGGGCGATGCCGCAGGGGCCGCTGGTAGTCATGGTGCACATGGCCAGCGTCTGGGTGCCGTTCACGTCGGAATCCAAGGAAGCCATCGCCGACTATGACGAGATTCGCCAGGAGATCAAGCTCGGACTGCAGGAGTGCAGCCGTCGGTTGTCGACCTACCTCAATCGCCGCCGGAAGCAGCGTTACGAGGGTGACCGCCGCAGCACGTTCGAGCGGTATATCGGTGAGGTCGTCGAAGCCTGTGCCACGATCAAGAAGGTCGACAAGGAAGTATTGGGCAATAACCTGCTGAAGATCGCCAAGAACGTCACGGCCGTGGCGGACGAGGAACTGGACGATCACGGCAAGCCGATCCGCCGCAAGCCCGAGACCGAATTCGGGGAGAACACGGTGGTCGTGGATCGGGATGCGGAACCGGCGGGAGAGTTATTCTCCCAAAGCGATGCAACGGCGAATCCGGAAGGTGAAGAAAGCGAATCAGTTACGCCGGCGAAAAAGAAGCGGGCGCGCCAAAAGAAGTGAGGTGTGAACGTGGCGAAGAAGAAGGCCACCAAACGAAGTCGCTCAGCCGAAGCCAACGCATCGAAGGTCGGCAAGAAGGCTCGGGCTCGTGCCAAGGTGTCTGCGGGGAAGATCGAATCCCTGGCGGACAGGATTGTTGAGGCAGCCAACCAATTGAACAGTCCACGATTTGAGATCCCGATCCGTGCGTTGTCCAACATCAACTTCAATAGGAAGAAGGCCATCATCGAGATGGGCAGCAACCGCCAGTCGCGGCTCTTTTTCGACATGAACATGGCCAAGAAGTTCATGCAGACCATTCTCATCGCGTCGAAGTGCAAGGGATTGATCGACGAGGGCAAAACGGCATCCATTCGACAATTGTATTACCTGACCAAGCACACGATCAAAGGGACGAAAGAAAAGACATTCAACGATCAGAACGAGTCGGACCCGATCATCGAGGACATCGAAGTTACCATCGATGCTCTCCGCGAGGAACTCCACGTCTATGCCAGCAACAGAGGCTCTCTCGTCGGTCCGCTGACACTGGTCGACGACGGCAACACGCTCGACTGCATGCGCATGGGCTCGGCCGGTTACCCGGTTCCGAGCATCTGCGAGCCGGACGTCATCCAGTTCAAAAAGTGTTCTGCCAAGTTCATCCTCCATGTCGAAAAAGACACCGTCTGGCGGCGCTTTTATGAGGATCGATTCCATGAAACGCACAACTGTATCGTGACGCAAGGCCAAGGTCAGCCGACGAGAGGCATGCGGCGTCTGTTGCGCCGGATGCACGACGAACTGAAACTACCGGTGTATTGCCTGCTGGATAACGATCCGTGGGGATACTACATCTACTCGGTCATCAAACAGGGGTCGATCAACCTGGCATTCGAGAGCCAGCGCATGGCGGTGCCCCAGGCGAAATACATCGGGATCTCGAGCTACGACTACGAACGTTGCGATCTCAGTGACGATGTGAAGATCGGCCTGGACGACAAGGACGTCCGCCGCGCCAAGCAGATCATGAACTATCCCTGGTTCGAGGGAAAAAAGTCCTGGGAAAAGGAGATCCGAAAGATGATGTCCAACGGCTTCAAGATGGAAGTGGAGGCCATGATCAACAAGCGGCTCACCTACCTGACTGACGAGTACGTCCCGATGAAGCTGAAGGACAAGAAGCAGTGGCTGGATTGATCATTGAAGCTGCACCGGCGGCCGTGGACGAGGGTCACACGCGTGATTGAGAAGATTCGTGCCTGTATGCGGACCGTGCTGGGGCTGACGGAAGCGGAGGCGTCCCTCGTCACGCGGGAGACGACGGCGGCGGACATCGAGTCCTGGTCGTCCATGACGCATCTCTCGTTGATCCTGGAATTGGAGCAGACGTTCGGCGTCCAGTTTCCCAACGAGGAGATCGCCCAGTTGGGCAGCGTGGAAGGGATCATGGATTCGTTGACGGCGAAAGGCGTCGAGCACGTCTGAGATGGATCGTTCCAGACAAAGAGCACGGTCCGGTGAAGGAGCACCTCCGTTGGTCGACAAGCTTTCCAGTGCCATCCCGATCAAGATGCCGCAGGTCAACGTGAACGACGATTTCGTCACGCTGGTGGGCTGGCACGTCGAGGATGGGGGCGAAGTTCGCGAGGGTGAGCCGCTCTGCGAGGTGGAGACCAGCAAGGCGGTGGGAGACGTTCCGACGCCGGCCTCAGGATTCATCAGACAACTCACCCAACCGGGGGATGTGATCAATATCGGTGACGTCTTTGCCCGCATCGGCCCGACGATCGATGCATTGGACGATCACGTCGCGGAGCAGTCCGCACCACCAGTCGAAGCGAAGCCGGCCTACCAGAAATCGACAGCCGCGGGCGCTGCATCGGATCCACCAGGGAAAGTCCACGCCTCGGCAGGGGCCCAGGCGCTGGCGTTGCAGTACGGTCTGGATCTGGGAGAGGTTCGCCACGACGGTGATCGCATCCGCCGCGAAGACGTCGAACGTCACCTGGATGCACACGGCCGGAAGGACCTCGCCCCCGAGCCACTCGACGAACTCGCGCGTCCGCAACTTCCCGCCGGCCTTCGAGAGTTGGTCGATTCCCGTGGTCCGATGAACGATCACACCTGGGCCATTGCGCGGCACCTGGAACAGACCCAGGCGCGTGTGCTTCCGGCTCACGTCATGATGGATGTCAGTGCCGTCGGCGCGCTGGCATGGACATCCGCGCAACAGGCCAAGGGTCTCATGACCAGTATCCTGCCTGTGCTCATCCACGCCGTCGGCCGCGCCGCCGCCAGTCACGAGGAGCTGTTGAACTTCCGACTCGGCCGGGACCTCTATCGCTACCGCGGCGTCGACGTCGCTTACACCGGCAGGGACACGCAGGGGCGGCTCTACACCCCGGTGGTGCGCGGGGCCGAGGAGCGCGAACTCGACGAGATTGCCACCGAGTGCAACCGCCTGAACATGGCCATGATCCGCCGTCAGCTTCGCCCGGAGGAAATGAGCGGGGCGTGCGCTACCGTCTCCATGCTCAGCGAGCAGCCGGTCCGATCGCACATCGGCCTGCAGAACGCCTACCAGTCCGTGCTGATCACCGCCGGTGCCGTGCGTGAGGAGCTTCGCCTGGAAGAGGGGCGACCGGTCGCCGTGCCGACACTCACGATCGCGATGACCTATGATCATGGGCTCATGGATGGCTGGCAGTCGGCCCAGGCCCTCACGACCGTCAAATCGCACTTCGAAGCGCCCGAAGCGTGATTTCACTCCCCGAACCACAATTCACATCTGAAAAATCCATCGGCAAAGATCGAAATCACCCCTCAGAACAGGCCGATAAATTATTGAGGTATGTGGTACCGGTCCAGGCGGAGTGCGGCGTGCAACTCAAGCGACGATTCTTTTCAGCCATCTCCTGGCGGGTGGAAACCCGGGCTTCCCAACGTGAGCCCACCGCCGGGCAATCTCTGCGCGACCGCTGCGGCCGATGGATGTACCGCGCCGAGGCTCACCGAAGCCTGCCGGACCTGACCGGCCGCGCTGCCATTCTCTGCTTCCATGCGATCATCGATCATCCGCGCGACCCCTGGGTCGAACCCGATGCCCTGCATCTGAATGATTTTCGCGCCATGCTGAAAGTACTCCGCCGATCGTTCAACGTCATCTCTCTGGATGAGATGGTCAGTACGCTTCGTGCGAATGAGAACCTTCCCGCCAGGACGGTTGTGCTCACGTTCGACGACGGATACGCCAACAACGCCGAACTGGCGGCCCCGGTGCTTGACGAAATGGGCATACCCTGGTCGGCGTTTCTTCCGCCGGCGTTCATCGAAGATCGACAACGCCAATGGACGGATGACCTTCGCATGCTCGTGCATCGCGGTTCGGCAAAGAGTCTCCACCTCCAGTGGCAGGGGGGGCTTCACGATTTCGATCTGAATACGCCGGAACAGCGAACACACGTCTTCGAGACAGTGCAGGACTGGTGGCGCTATGCGGATGAAGATAAACGTCGTCCCGGCATCAAGCAGGTGTACGCTCATTACTCGAGAGATGAACTGAATTCTCTGCGTGAACGGTACGCCACTTTCGCCCCCATGACCTGGGACCAGGCGCGGGAGCTGAAAGCGTCGGGCGTTGGGATCGGCAATCACTCGCTCCACCACCTTCCGTTGGGTGAGCAGCCGGAGGAGGTTGTCCGGCACGAGATCACCGCCGGAAGGGACCTGCTGACCCGGAGAATCGGTGAGCATCTGAACCACTTTTCGTATCCCTACGGCCGGCAGACCAGCGTAAACACCCTGACCGATCGCGTGCTCTCCGAGCTGGGATATCAGTCGGGCCTCACGCTCGAACAGAACGTGGTCACATCGGAAAGCGATCTCCTGCGGCTGCCAAGATTGATCGTGGCGCCGCAACTCGGACGTAACCTGTTCACGCTGTGGCAACGTTTCATCCGATGAAAGCAAGACGGGCTTCAGCGGGTCCATCGAGAATACGAAATAGACGAACCATGGACGAAACGAGAGCACCAACACGGGTCCGCCAACGCACGGGCATTCGCACCGCAGTACCCGAGGACGCTCCGGAGATTCATCGCCTGCTGTGTGCCGCATTCCCGAGCGTGCCCCGCGATTTCGACGCCTGGCATCGTCGATGGATCTGGCAATACTGGGAGAGCCCATGGCGGCGCGAGCGGCCCACCGGGTGGGTCTGGCAGGAGGGCACTCGGATTCTCGGCCATCTCGGGGCGGTCTATCTGCCGTTTCGAAGAGGCCTCGATCTCTCCACCGCCATGGTCGGTGCCGACTTTGCCGTGACGGACGAGGCGGCGAAGTTCGGACGCCCCCTTGCGGGTCTCGAACTGGCCGAACGCTTTTTTCGGCACACCGACAACGTGGTTCCCATGGCGAACACCGCCAACGCCCAGACGCAGGCTGTCTTCTCACGTTACGGCTGCCGGCCGGTCGCATGGACCAAAGAGTTCTGGCGCGCTTCGACCACACTCTCCCAGCAGATCCGGACTTTCCGTGGTGTGGGAAATCGCCTGGCTCGACGCATTCTTTCCGGGTTATCCGGTGCCATTACCCAGCCGTTGGCCGAGCAGGGTTATTCACTCCTGAACCATCAGCCGCAGGTGCCGGTGCCGCACGGGCTCATGCTGGAGTCTCTTCCCATCAACCGGGCGCGCCTCCTCCTGAAATGCTATGAAAATCTTACGCCCAGGGAAGATGAACTCGGGGTCTATCACACACGAATGTGGTTCGAATGGCGTTATCTGCACGATCCCGATCCGGAATCTCTCCACGCCATACTCCTCCGCCGCGCTGATGGAAGCATTGCCGCCTGGTGCATCATCGGCTCACGAGCGATGGAGGAGTCCACTTATGCCAGTATCCTCGAGATGCACGTCCCTCCGGACCAGGAGCGATGGCGACTGACTCTGCTCTGTGCGGCACTGAAGGCCGCGTCAGAGATTCGGGCGGACTACCTTGTCACGCAGACCGGGCGACAGGAGTGGCGGGATCTTTTCTGGGCGCTCGGATTCGAATCGCGTGCCCGCTCGGCACCCGCCGTGACGATGCAACCAACCGAAAAAGCCAATGCAGATCAACTGGCGTCGGCATTGACCTTCTGGCACGGTGACATGTTCTAGCCTGCCTCATCGGCCGGCCCTGTGTAAGACAAGACACAGATCTCCCCGAAACGGGCCGACAACGCGTAGCTCCCTCTCAACGATTCGACACCCGGTCCGAAGAGTGTTTCGGCCTCTTTGAAGATGGTATCGATGATCTCTTCGTCATCCATGTCCTCTGGAACGCATTTCGGCGTCCGGGCCAGAAGGACTCGCGTGCGATCGGTAGCCAGCGTCATTACGAATTCGTCGAACATGGGCTGAAATGATAGCACGGGAACGACCAGAGGCGACGCCGCCGGGCGCCGTGACAGGTAGTACAGTCGTGGCTCGTTGATCAGACAGGCGATGGGCTCATCCACAGACGTATTCGCCCGAACCCAGGCCGCCGCATCCACCGTATCCGACCAGATCGGATAGCGCGGCTTATGCTTGGTCACCCGTACATGATGCTCCTCTAGGGAACGCGCGGCCAACACGTAGGGCTCGGTCGTGTATATCGTCATCATCCAGCCCCAGGTGGCGACAATCAGATGCACCAGCCCGGCGGCAGCCAGCACAGGCAGAAGTTCGGCGGCCGGAGACGGATGGAATTTCCGGATCGACGCAACGACGCCGTGCGCAACCAGAATCGACGCAAATGCGAGCAACGGAAAACCGTGGTACAGGAAGAACCGGCCTTGCAGAATCATCGACAGCAGGCAGGCGGTCATCATGCCCACCATCAACCACCACGCTCGGTTTCGCCGACGCCAGGATATCATGAAAATGATCCATCCCGCCGGAAGGATGATCCCCGCGAAACGGATGAAGAACTGAAACCAATCTCCCCAGCGATGCAGAGACACCAGCAACAAGACAGAAAGCACGCCGGCAGTGAATACGCGAACATTCCGTTCGCAGAAAAATGAACGCCACCTGTCGTGCGCTTCAGCACGACAACGGTGGAGGACCGCCGCGCCGATACCCATGCCGATCACCGCCGCAGGCAGCCATGCCGCCAACTCGCGGATCAGCCGTGGCCCGCGAATGTAGTTCGGCACGTTCTCGCGGAGGATGACGCTCTCGACGAACCCGTGCCACCAGCCCAGGTGCATCATCCACCACGCCGCTGCGCCCATGCCGGCCAGGAAGCCCAGTGTCAATCCCAGCAGCGGCATCCCTGCTGCTACGCCTTGCGATCGATGGCGCCAGGCGAGTCCGAGAAGCATCAACCACAACACCCCGAAGCTCAGACCGAGCGGCGGCTTGATCGCCACGACGAACACGCACAGGAAGCCAGCCAACGCACATCGCCACGGCATCAGGCGCGGCTTCGAAGTCACTGGATGTGTCGTGAATTCAGCCATGATGGATGGCCATGCCAGCAGGCACGCACCGACCAGCGGAAGCACAGTGAATGCCTCGCGCTGCGCGTTATGCACGTAGCCCCCGGAATAATACGCGACCGCGTAAACCGTCGCTGCCAGGAGACCGGCGCTCCACGTTCGCGCGAGCCGTGCCCCAAGCAGTGCCAGCATCGCCAGCGTCGCCCCCTGCCAGAGGCCATCGAACACGCGCAGCGCCAGAGGACTCGTGCCGACCAGCTTGGTACTCAGGACGTGGACAAAGACGATGCCGGGTCCGTTTTGATCCCAGATGTCGACATACATCCGATCACCAACGAGAACACGCTCCGCAAAGTACTGATACAGTGCCTGATCGAAGCCGATCGGATCGAACAGGCTCCGGCTCAGCGAGATCGCCCAGACCGCCAAGAAGGCCGCGGCCATCCACGCCACGGCTGGACGGGACTGCGGGATGACCCTGTCGGCGGATTCAGACGTCCATCTCGGCGAGGAGATGAGGCTGCTCATGAGGGGGCTCCGACAAACATCGAAAAAACAGGACGTGCAGACCACACGCTGTCCCATAATATCGACAGCGGCTACGCCTCACTCCCGCTATTCTTGCATCGCTGGCCCCGGCCCCGCGCATTCGCCAACGTCCATAAATAGCTTCATCCCGGCCCCGCAGGAGCCGATGATTTTCTGGAACTGCCACGGATTGGCAGTAAGGCATTCGCCCCATGGGCGGATTTCACGGAAGGAATGGACGTTGACCGCGGAACTCTCGGTAGTGGTCCCGCTCTTCAACGAGGAGCGTATTCTCCCGACGCTTCATCTCCGTCTGGCGGCCACGCTGCGCCAGATGGCCACGCCGTATGAAATCATTTATGTCGACGACGGCAGCACGGACCAGACTCCGAAGTTGCTGGCCGACCTCTGCGGCCAGGATTCCGAAGTCCGGGCGATCATGCTGTCGCGGAACTTCGGCCATCAGGCGGCGATCAGCGCCGGCCTCGAAGCGGCAAACGGACGTGCCGTCATCACCATGGACGGCGATCTTCAAGACCCGCCCGAATTGATTCCCAAGCTCGTGGCCAAGTGGCACGAAGGCTACCAGGTGGTCTACGCGCGGAGGCGGCGACGAAGTGAGAACATTCTCAAGCGGATGGCTTACTTCACCTTCTATCGCATCTTGCGCCGCATGAGCGAGCTGCCCATCCCGTTGGATACGGGTGACTACGCGCTCATGGATCGCAAGGCCCTGATCCATCTCAACAGCCTGCCGGAGCGCTCACGATTCATTCGCGGTCTGCGGACATGGGTGGGATTCAAGCAGGCGGATGTCGCCTATGATCGTAATGCCCGCTACGGGGGCGAATCCAAGTACACCATACGACGCCTCTTCCGCTTGGCCCTCGACGGTATTTTCGCTTTTTCGGATCTTCCGCTCAAAGCCATCGCGGGTTTGGGATGTGTCGTCGTGATGGCAAGCTTGCTGCTCCTCACGGCGAACGTGTTCGGACTTTCGACACGATGGTTCACCGTGGAAACCAGCACCCTCTGGCTGGGTGGGGCCGTCGGGATGCTGGCGGGGTTGCAGATGCTCTGCCTCGGTGTTCTCGGCGAGTACATCGCCCGCATTCATCGCGAAGTCCGGGGAAGACCCCTCTACCTGGTCCGCGAGCGGAAGGGCTTTGATCCGTACCCGCGCGTCGTGCCGAATGTCCTTGAGTTCCTGCCGCGCGAATCGACTGATCGCCAGGAGCAGGCGACCTCACGGCTGAGCGCGAATTGGGCCGACGTGCTGGCCGAGACCGGATCGGGCAAGTAGCTCCGGGCTTTATATACAACTCCTGAATCATCGGACCTCGACCATGCGCGTCACTGAATCTCATACCGTGCGCGACGACGACCGGCGCGAATCGAGATCGAGCCGCGCTTCAGCGGCGATTGGCCGGGAATACCTGGCCATCCTGACGGCGGTCTTCGTGTGGTTCGGGCCCCGGCTCGCCAACGTCCTGCGCGACGAGACGCAACGTACGCTGTTGATCTTCGAGAAGAAAAGTATCGCCCAAGAAAGCGGGGAGTAGTCAATGCGCATTACCCTGATTCACCCACCACAATTGATATCCGCCACGAATTACGTCTCCTGCGTGACGATCCCGCCCCTGGGGATCGCTTACCTCACGTCTTCTCTCGAACACGCCGGTCACGAGGTCAAGGTCGTCGACGCCGTGGCGGGGGGATTCGATCGTATCGAGCACATCGGCGAGCAGACCCTGCGCGGCATGAATTTCGACGATATCGCCGAAGCGGTGGATCCGGAATGCCAGGCCATCGGCGTCGGGATCATGTTCTCCTGCAGTTGGCCCTCCCTGCGGCAACTGGTCATCAAACTCAAAGAGCGCTGGCCCGACAAAACGCTCATCATCGGCGGCGAGCACGCCACCGCCATGACCGACCACGTTCTCCTGGAAACGCCGGCGGATCTCTGCGTCCTTGGCGAAGGGGAAGAGACGCTCGTCGAAATCTGCGATCGGCTCGATCGCGGCGAATCGCTGGACACCGTGCCCGGCACGGCCCGGCGCGTCGGCGACGGCGTCGTGCGGCAGACCAACCGGCCGCGCATCCGGGGCTTGGACGACATCCCTCTGCCGGCATGGCAACACTTCAAGGTGAAAGAATACATGGACTACGGCCAGCCGCACGGAAGCGCCGAGGGGCGATCCATCCCCATGCTGGCCACACGCGGGTGCCCGTACCGCTGCACCTTCTGCGGCTCTCCGGGGATGTGGGGGACGAAATGGTACGCGCGCGATCCCAAACTTGTGGTCGACGAGATGGAAATGTACATGGAGCGGTACGGCGCCAACGATTTCCAGTTCGAGGACCTCACCGCCATCGTCCGCAAGGACTGGGTCCTCGAATTCACGAAGGAGATCCTCGATCGCGGACTGAAGATCACCTGGCAACTGCCCTCCGGCACGCGCAGCGAAGCCATCGACGAAGAGGCCGCCCGCCTCATGTACAAAGCCGGTTGCCGCCAGTTCACCTATGCCATCGAGTCCGGCTCTCCCGAAATCCTGAAACGCATCCAGAAGCGGATTCATCTCGACAAGGCCTTTGCCAGTGCCCGCGGCGCCATGCGCGCCGGGATCCGCGTGCAGGGGGGATTCATCTTCGGTTTCCCGGGAGAGACATGGCCGCAGATGATGGCGACCTACCGCACGATTCTCAAGTGTGCCGTCATGGGCTTCCACGAAGTCAACATCTCCGCCTTCGCGCCGCTGCCGAATACCGCTCTGTTCCGGGAACTCGAAGCCGAGGGCCGCGTCAAGATCGACGATGACTATCTCAACCGGATCTTCGGTTACCTGGACATCTGGAAGTATCCCTCGTGGAATCCGCGCGTCTCGAGTTGGACGCTCCGCACGATCATCCTGTTCACGTATGCCAGCTTCTTCACAACGTCCTATGTGATTCGACCCTCCCGCGCCTGGCGATTGATCCGCGGACTCTTTTCCGGCAACACCGATGGCAAACTCGGAAAGGTACTCAAGGGACTGTGGAAAAACAGTCGCGACATGGGTTCACGGCGACCTGTCCCGGCCCAGGGCTGAGAGGCCGCATGGAGGTGGAAAGCATCCGCCATGGAAGAATGTTACTACGATGAATACAGCCGCATCGAGCGCGAGCACTGGTGGTTTCAGGCCCGTCGGATCATTCTCACGCGCGTGATTGACTCAGCCGTCGACAGAGCCTCGGCACATGCGAACAGGAAAATGCGTATCCTTGACCTCGGCTGTGGCACCGGTGAATCGGTGCGCCACTTGTCGCAATGGGGAGAGGTCGTGGCGCTCGATTACAATCCTTCGGCCCTGGCGTACTGCCGCTCGAAGGGATTGAGAGGGCTCGTCCGCGGGGATGCGCTGAAGCTGCCCTTCGGTGAAGACACGTTCGATCTCGTCTGTGGTCTGGATATCCTCGAACATCTCGACAACGAAAGGCAGGCCTTACGCGAGATGCGTCGGGTCTGCCGGCCCGAAGGGCAGATCCTGATCACCGTCCCCGCCATGCCCATCCTCTGGGGCGAGCACGACGAGTTGAATCACCACATGCGGCGTTACCGAAAGTCCCGACTGTCCACCGTCCTCGCCGACGCGGGGCTCCAGCACCATCTCCTGAGCTATTTCAATACACTCCTTTTCCTGCCCACTCTGGCGGTCCGGTTGGCGCGGCGTTTCCTGAGCCGAGTCCGTTCCACGCACGCCCCCGTCAGCGACTTCTCCTACTCCTCCGGTGGCAGGCTTGCTCCATGGCTGCGCCGGCTGTTTGCACTGGAGGCCCCGCTGATCGGCAGATGTCCGTTGCCCGTCGGCGTCTCGCTGCTCTGCCTTGCCCACAAGTAAAATCTCTGACTGATGCTTCCAATGATCCTCCGTTCGTCGAACGCCCGCACATCGATTATGATGTTGAAGGCTGGAGAAACCCGTACACGACGATTCAGGAGATGGCACCCCATGTCTGAAACGCAAGCGCCCGAAGTCCCGCAGACGCTCGAAGGCTGGTACATGCTGCACGATCTGTACGCGATCGACTGGCCCAGTTGGAATGCCCTCGACGCCTCCGAGAAAGACAACATCAGGAAGGAGGCGGTCGCCTGGCTGGAGGGTTCCGCCGCCGTCGAGAAAGGCGATACCGCCTACTACAGCATGCTCACGCAGAAGGGCGACGTCATGTTCGTCCATTACCGCGAATCTCCGGAGGCCCTGAACCAGGCGGAGATCGCTCTGCGCCGCACGCGTTTCTTCGACTATCTGCTGCCCGCATACTCCTATTTCTCGGTCATCGAGATCGGGCTTTACGAACTGACCGGCGTGGCGCATCGCAAACTTGCTCAGGAAGGTCTCAGCCCGGGCAAGCCCGGATTCGACGAAGCCTTCGCCAGGGAGATGGAAGGCCAGCACGAACGCGTCAAGACCCGCCTGTATCGCAATGTTCCGGAGGGCCGCTACCTCTGCTTCTACCCCATGAGCAAGAAGCGTGGGGAATCCATCAACTGGTACACCCTGACCATGGATGAGCGGCGCATGATGATGCGGGGACACGGCCGCATCGGTCACAAGTACCATGAAACGGTGACGCAGATCATCGGGGGGTCCGTCGGTCTCGACGACTGGGAGTGGGGCGTCAGCCTCCACGCGGACGACTGCCTCGTGTTCAAGAAACTGATCTACGAAATGCGCTTCGACCCCGCCAGCGCGATCTACGCCGACTTCGGGCCGTTCTATGTCGGATACCGGCAGACGCCGCCGCAACTCGGTGAACTCCTGTCGGGCGGATCGGGCTCCTGATCGGCGATACGCACGAGGCCCCACGTGACAGGCGAAGTCCTCGTGTTGCCCGAACGCAACGATTGACTTTAAACCTTTACCAACTAACATGTTAGGTGGCCAGGCCGTCCGATAATCCTGCCATTCCTGTTGCCTTGAAGCAACACGGGGAGGAGTGTGTGCGGCAAGTGAAAGGGCGTTGCACGACGCGTGTCAGCGTTAAGTGGTTTCTCTGTATGGACTTAGGGCTGGATGGAGTTCGGGGCAAGGCGGATGGCCTCGGACGTGCAACGCTTCCATTGAACCAGTGGAGCGAGGGAGTCAGTCGAAAGGCCGATCGGGATGGATCAGGAACGGAGGAGACATCGCAGGTTGGCGGTCGAATGGCCAATGGAGTTCCATCTCCAGCGGCAGGAGGATCGCCAGACCGTTCGCACGGTGACGCAGGACATCAGCACCGGCGGACTCTACTTCGAGCTCGATCTCCTTGAAGGGATCGCCGAGCCCCGGCCCCAGGATGTGCTTCATCTCGTCCTGACCGTTCCCCCGGGCGAAGGCTATTCCCCCTACGAGGGCCAGGTGTCCAGTGTCGGCCGCATCGTCCGCCGAAGCCAGCTCGATGATGCGGCGGCTCAAGGCATCGACGGCACGCCTGAGTCCTATCGTCGACTTGGGATCGGGGTTGAGTTCCAGAAGCCTCTCAAGCTCGCCTTTTAAGATCTCATCGCTACTATCAGCACTTCATGTTCTGACCATCGGGTCGTTTTCCAGGCCATAACGCTTCATTTTCTTGTACAGCGTCGTTCGATTGATTTCGAGTACCTGGGCGGTGACCTGGCGATTCCAGTGGTTGGCGCGGAGGGCCTGTTCAATGATGCGCTTTTCGGGTTCTTCCAATGCCTTTTTCAACGCTTCCGGGCGATAGACTCCGGGCGGGGTGTCCGGAGATTCGGCGGCTTTCACGATCGCCGATGGCAATTCATCGATACCGACGTGCCTCGACTTGCAGAAGAGGGCCGCGCGTTCCATGGCGTTCTCCAGTTCGCGGACATTCCCCGGCCAGTGATACTGCTGCAGCAGGCGTAACGCCTCTTCATCAATTCCTGCGACTTTTCGGTTATTTTCCCGGGCGTAGTGTTCGAGGAACCGCTGGGCGAGCAGGGGGATGTCGCCGACACGCTCGCGCAGCGGAGGAAGGTGAACCGTGACCACATTGACCCGGTAGTAGAGATCCTGCCGGAAGTCACCCTGCTCGACCGCCTCCGACAGTTCGACGTTGCTGGCCAGGACGACACGCACGTCGACCTTCTCGGTCGTATTGGATCCGAGCGGCTCGAACACGCGTTCCTGCAACACACGCAACAGCTTGATCTGCAGGGCCGGTGTGGCGGTGGCGATCTCGTCGAGAAAAATCGTGCCGCCATCGGCGGCCTTGAACTTCCCTTCCTTGTTACTGACCGCGCCCGTGAAGGCGCCCTTGACGTGGCCGAAAAGTTCACTTTCTAGCAACGATTCCGGCAGCGCGCCGCAACTGACTTCGATGAAGGGTTTGTCTCTTCGATCGCTGCGGTGATGAATCGCCCGGGCCAGCATCGATTTTCCCGTCCCCGATTCCCCCTGGATCAGCACCGTCGTGCGCGACTCCGCCACCGTCTCCACGAGATCGAAGATCTTCAGCATCTTGTAGTCGTGGCCCACGATGTTATCGAGGTTGTAGCGTAGATCCAGGGCCTGCTTGAGCGACTGGTTCTCCCGGATCAGCATCTGCTGCTTGAACGCGCGTTCGATGGTAAGCTTGATCTCCTCATCGATCACGGGCTTGGTCAGGTAGTCGTACGCGCCCATCTTGATCGCTTCGACCGCGCTCTCGATGGTGCCGTACCCCGTGATCATGATCACCACGACTTCCGGATAGCGATGCTTGAACAGCCGCAACAATTCGAAGCCATCCGCGTCCGGCATGTTGATGTCGGTGATCGCGATGTGGAAGGATTGGCGTTGCAGCGCTGTGACGGCTTCGGCGAACGAATTCACGCCGACGGCTTCATAGCCTTCGAGATCCAGGAATTCGACCAGCGATTCCACGATGATGGTATCATCGTCGACGATCAGGATGCGGGGGGGCTGGTCACTCATGAGCCTTCTCCCTGTTCAGACGATGAAGCCGGCGAGGTGAAACGGGAACGCGTGGAGGTCGACAGGCTTCCGGACCCGGACTGGAAGCCCAGCGTCGAGTCCACCGGCAGCCGGATCGTAAACTGCGTGCCACCCGTCGTGCGCCGCTCGGGCACGATCGTTCCCCCGCACTTGTCGATGATGTCCCTGCTGATCGCGAGTCCCAGCCCGGTTCCCTTGCCGGTCTCCTTGGTCGTGAAGAAGGGCTCGAAGATCTGCTCCATGTCTTCCGGCAGACCAACGCCCGTATCCGCGAACCGGATCGTCATCGCCTCATCCGAGACACGCGTGGAGACGGTCAGTGTCCCGCCATCCGGCATGGCGTCGATGGCGTTCTTGATGAGATTGCAGAACACCTGGAAGAGATTCGTGGCCCCGGTCGCGGGCACATCGCGCTCCAGGTTGGAGACGATCGAGACATTGCTGCTCATCGCCTTGTCCATCATCACGTTGATCGATTCTTCGATGACGGCATTGATGCCGGCCCCGTCGAACACGACGTGCGTCGAGCGCGAAAACTGGACCAGCTGCCGGACGATCTCCGACATCCTCAAGATGCCACCTCGCGCCTGTTCGAGATAGCCGGGCACTTTTTCCAATTTGTCCATCTCGCAGGCGCGAAGTCCGAGGTTGAGGTAACGCAGAATCCCGTCAATTGGATTGTTGAGCTCGTGGGCGACCCGCGCCGCCAGCTTCCCCACCGCTGCCATACGCTCGGACACCGCCAGACGCTGCTCAATGCTTGCCGTAGCGGTCATGTCCTCGATGATCAGCGTGCCGCCGCGTGGACCGTGTTCCGTCGCTTCGCCGAGCGGGACGCAGGTCAGGTTCAGAATACGTTCTCCGTGACGCGCGTCGCGCATCAGGATTTTTTCAAACCGCTTTTCCCGGCCGGAGTCGATCACCTCGCGCAGGGTGGCCCGCCAATCCTCGTATTGCGCGTCCACGGTGCGCTCCGATAACGCATCAGCCAGTGTCGAATGCTCGCCGATCAGGAAAGCGGCCGCCGGGTTGTGATGGACGATCCGGAATTCCCGGTCGAACACCACCAGCCCCAAGGGAAGGGATTGCAGGACCTGCAGTCCGGTTTCAGTCAAACGGCCGAAGTCGCCGTCCGTCGCTGTTACTTTGCCTGACTGCATGGACCACGCGCGGTATGAATACAAGAAGAACCCACCGGAGCCCCCGCCAGGTTGCCATTTCGCAACATGGACGTGGGGATAACGCCTCAATCATCAGGGATATCGGCATTTCTCCGCAGGAGTGTTGAAACAAAGCAACTGCGAATGGGGGACCTGTGATGTCTGGACGCAACAGGGGGCTTCACCGGATCAGCGGATTCGCTCAACGGTTCAGCGAAGGCTCTCCTGCCCGCGATACACCACCTTCGGCGTTTCACTCTTATCGGGCCAGGCCACGCTGTAGGAAATGCCCGGGAGCAGATCGAAACAGTTGTCCGCCGGCGTCCGGTCGCCCTCGACATCGAGGCAGACACCCCATTGGAACACGTTGCTGGTGAATTCGACATGATCCTGCTTCTGTTCGACCTGGATTCCGGACTCTCCCCATTCGAGATCCTTGAACCTCTCCAGAAGCAGCCTGTTTTGAGCGACCGTTTGTCCATCACGCTGAAGCACGGCGAACGTTCCGGATGCGGCGGTGCCATGCTTCTTCCAACTCGCCAGGGGAATCCGCGCGATGGGTGTGGAGGTGTTCGGTGCGAGGGTCACGTTCTCCTCTCGATCCTCCGCCAGTTCTCCCTTCAACAGGAACACGCCATATCGCAGCTGCCCTGTCCAGGCTTCCAGCAGATCGTTCAGCCCGAAGATGACCACCTCGTCACCCTCGACCGCCAGTGCCACGGAAAGAGGTGCAAAGGCCCTGCGGACGGGATGGAACGATATCTTCTTGCGGCGGTAGTAGTCGATAATGGTCCAGCCATGCGTCACCGGCCAGGAATCGTTGTACATCCAGAAGACGGCGGCAGCACTGCTGAACATGCGGCGGCGGTAATTGTAAATGTATTCCTGAAGCCCTTCCGCCTGGAGCAGCGCGCTGATCTTGGCGTAGTCCTGCCACTCCATCTCCTCGGGATTCAGCCCGGTCCAGATCCGCACCGTGTCGTAGGCGCGGCCCAGGCCGCCAGTCTCCTTGGTGGTGCAGGCGAACGGGTTGTCGTGATGATCCCAGCTCAGCGACAGCAGTTGTTGCTGGTCCGGCGGAAGGAACTGCCGCAAGGTAGCCAGCGGCGACATCCCGATCACGCCCCCCTCGTTCGCAAAGCGATCCACATAGCTGCGGTACGTCCAGAAGTCCGCGCCGCCCGGATCCAGGATCGACACACCCCACGGATGCTGGTCGCCGACGGTGGGATCATTCGGGTGTTTGTAGTCCGGCGAGTGGGGCGAACTGATCCAGTAGAACTTCGAGGGATCCTCGTCGTGGACGATCTTGGGGATATCGTGGTGGAAAATGGCGTAGTGGGGATGCGTCTTGTACTGATCGTCGTAGTTCCAGTGCCAGTCGCCCCATTCGATTTCGTTGTTGCCGCACCAGAGCACCAGCGACGGGTGGTGTGCGTTGGCGCGTACCGCATGCCTCACCTCGCGGCGGACCTCGTCGGCGAAGACCGGATCATCGCCGGGATACTTGGCACAGGCGAAAAGAAAATCATGCCAGACCAGAATGCCCGCTTCGTCACAGGCTTCGAAGACCTCGCGTGGCAGAAACTCGCCGCCACCCCAGACGCGCAACAGGTTGAAGTTCGCCTCCAGCGCCAGGTTCACCAGTTCGCGGTAGCGTTCCTTTTCGACGTCTCCGTACAAGAGATCCGGGGGCACCCAGTTCCCGCCCTTGCAGAAGACCGGGCGATTGTTGATCAGCAGCGTGAAATAGCGACCCTCGACCGGGTGGGGCGACTGATCGACTTCGACGCGGCGAACACCCGTACGCCGGGTCAACGTCTGGCGAGCTTCGCCCTTACCGAGCGACACCTCGACGGTGTACATGTGCTGTTCGCCGTGGTGAATGGGGTTCCATAACTTCGGATTGGCCATCTCGACCCGAAGTTCGTGAACGGTCTCTCCCGGCTCGAGGGAGACCGACGCCGAAGCCTCCTGCCCGGTCTCGACGATCTTCATGTGGAGATCTGAATCAACACCGGTCTCGGATCGGTTCTCGAGATGGACCCGGGCGTGCATCACCGCCTCGTCCAGAGAGGCGTTCACCGTAGCGAAGACCGAGGCTTCGTCCAATCGCGGACCGTCGCACCATTCGAGTTCCACATCACCGAGAATTCCGACGTTGAGCAACCGGGCATTCCAGTCCCACCCATTCTGGTACTGCGGTTTCCGCAACAGCGGACGCTTGGTCATGCGGTCGATGTGCCGTGCCGCGTAGACACCGGCGGGCTTGTCCGCCGCCTCGTGAATGCCGGTCTCCAGCAGAACGACAAGCAGATTCTCTCCTGGTTTGAGTGCGTCCCCGAGTTCGAACCGCGCCGGGCGATGGGCGTTGGCGTGACGGCCGATTTCATGGCCGTTGAGATACACCACGGCATTGAATTCGAGCCGCTCCATCGTCAGCCATGCCCCGACTCGCTCTTGAGCCGCCTCCTTGGGAGCATCAAACGTGTGGCGGTAGATCCAATACTGCTCCTCGACCCAGCGGGCCTTGAGCGAGTTCAGGCCGATGTTCAGATCCTCGATGATTCCGTGATCCTGCAAGACCCGATGGACCGAGCTCGGTACGGTGGCCGACATGAGTTTGCGACCTTCAAGTGTGACGCCCGTGTAGTGTTCAGGCGGCATCAAGCCAACTCCCTCAGCGTACGTCAGTCCCCAGGTCCCGTTGAGGGAAATCCGGCCATGCATAAGTCAGTCGTCCTCTCTCTTCTTGGAATTACACCGCATCCACAAACAAGGAGCATCCACCCCCGGATCCGATTTGCGTTCAGAAGGCACATGATAGGGGAGACCTGCGTCGGCATCCATCCCCATGGGGTCCACTGGAGGGGCAGCGATTTCCATGGATGATCATGCGTAGCGGAACATCTAGTGCGACTGCCGGGTGGCGGGTTCCGGGGGCACTTCGTCAGGCAGCAGCAGCGCGAACCGACGCGTGTTGATATCCACGCGACGAATGCGTTCCAGGCGCGGAATATAGACCAGTTCCAGATAACCGGCCGTGTGGACGGGATAGTACACGCCCTTGTGGAAGTACACGATCAGCCATCCGAGCCCATCGCGAATCCGGGCTTCCTGCAGCACGGCGGGCCATTGGGTTTCGGCCGATTCCCCCACGCGGGCCAGAATGCCCACGATCATGCCGTTCTGAAAATTGGCACGCGATCGGAACGGGGGCACGTCGAGCGCCTGGGCAAGTGATTCCCATTGCTGCCGATTCCGGACCAGAACAAGGGCGTATTCGTCGCACAGCGGTTGAAGCATTTCTTCGGGAATCGTGCGATCAGGATCGACACGCATCCTCACGAGCGAGCGCGTATTGATCGGTTTGGCATCGGCGAGTTCCCACGTCGGCACGGTTTGCGCCGATCGGTTCGCCGGCAGCGAACATCCGCACATGTTCATGAGCAGGAGTCCACTGACACACGTCAGCACAGACGGTGTGAGGAGCGGCAAAGCCTGTAAGGGACGTTCCCACAGAAACTTGTGAGATTGGATCGCCTCGGGTATAGTGAATTCGGCCTTCATGAAGCATCCATTCTCGCCGTTCGGCGCGAAGGATTCAACGCTTCGTGCTCCGTCACGCCGTTATGTGCGAGAGGGTCTCCGGTGATCGTCGGTGTTCCGTGCGAAATCAAGCAGGATGAGTATCGTGTGGGTATGATTCCGGTAGGGGTAGAGGAACTCACCCACGCCGGCCATCAGGTCCTCATCGAGACCTCCGCCGGGCTGGGCTCGGGCATTCCTGACGAAGAATATGCCGATCATGGGGCGGAAATCGTGGCCACGGCGGACGAGGTGTACGCACGGGCCGAACTGATCGTCAAGGTGAAGGAGCCGCAACCGGTCGAGTGCGGGAAAATTCGCGCCGGCCAGGTGCTGTTCACCTATTTCCATCTGGCGGCCAATCAGGAATTGACCGAACGCCTTCGGGACTCCGGCTGCATCGCCATCGCTTACGAGACGATCAGTGATCGGCACGGGCACCTGCCCCTGCTGACGCCCATGAGTGAGGTGGCCGGGAAAATGTCCATCCAGCAGGGGGCCAAGTACCTCGAACGCCCCATGCATGGTCGGGGCATTTTGCTCGGGGGTGTGCCGGGCGTCGAGCCGGCGTCGGTGGTCATTCTCGGAGGAGGCGTCGTCGGGACCAACGCCGCCAAGGTCGCCGCCGGGCTGGGAGCGCGGGTCGTGATCATGGATGTGAATATCGACCGGCTGCGCTATCTCGATGACGTCATGCCCGCCAATGTCCACACGGTGTTCAGCGACCGGCATATGATCCGCTATTACGCGCGTGAGGCGGACCTGGTCATCGGGGCGGTGCTGATTCCGGGCGCAAAGACGCCCATGCTCGTGACCCACGAGGATATTCGGATCATGAAGCAGGGGGCGGTCATCGTGGACGTCGGCGTGGATCAGGGCGGCTGCTTCGAGACGACGCGGCCCACCACCCACTCCAACCCCACCTACGTGGAGGAGGGGGTGGTCCATTACGGCGTGACGAATATCCCCGGGGCCGTGGGGCGGACGAGCACCTTCGCGTTGAACAATGCGACGTTGCCCTATACCCTGCGCCTCGCGAAGCAGGGCTATCAGGCGGCGGCCAAGGCCGACACCGGTTTGGCGGGGGGGATCAATCTCCAGTCCGGACGGGTCACCAACCGGGCGGTCGCCGAGACTTTTGGGTTGAATTTCCAACCTGCGGAGTTGGACGAGCGTACAAACGCATAAGAGACCAAGCCACAGGGACGTGGCGTGACGAGCGACCTCGATCCTCCGAATGCGGACCGTCTGAGGTTTCACTCAGACACGGGAATCAAAATCATGAGAAGCTTCATCATTTTCCTCATCATCGCGGCCCTGATCGGTGGGGGCGTTTACTGGGTCTCGCAGCAGAAATTCGAACTCGGCATGATAAAAGGCGATACCGACGAAGTTATCCGCGGCGACCTGGTCATTCCGATCACCGCCAGCGGGTCCATCGAGCCGGCCAGTATCACCAACATCAAGTCAGAGGCGAGCGGTGAAGTCGTCAAGCTCCCCTACGACCTGGGTGAGATGGTCAAAAAGGGTAGCCTGATCGTGGAACTCAATGAAGAGGATGAACAGCGTACCGTCCAGCGGGCCCAGGCGGATGTCGAGCGGGCTAAGATTGCCCTGGAGAAGGCCAATCTGGCGGTGCAGGAAAAAAGAGATGTCATGATTCCCCTGACGCAGGCGGAGTTGGAGCAGGCCCAGGCCGTCGCCGCCCTGACGCAGGCACGGTACGAGCATACCTTGGAACTCGAGTCGAGAGCGCGGCATCCGCTGGAACTTGTCGAACACGAGAATCGCAACAAGGAGGCCCAGGCGGCGGTCAAGGCGGCCCAGTCGAAACATCAGCAGGCGAAGATTGCCCTCGCTCTGTCCAAAGAGGACGTCAAGAGCGCCCAGGAAACACTCAACAGCGCCCTGAACACACTGGCCGATGCGAAGGAACGCTTGAGCGAGACGAAGATTCATGCCCCCTCCGATGGCATGGTGCTCGTTCGGGGCATTCAGATCGGCGAGGTGGTGCTCAGTGGAACCAAGTCGCTCACGGGCGGGACGCTGCTCATGCAGTTGGCGGACGTCAGCCGGATCTATGCCGTGGTGAATGTCGACGAGGCGGACATCGGCAGGGTTCGCGAATTGGCACCCCCGGAAGCGCGGCCGGGATACAACTACGCGAGCGCATCCAGTGAATCCAACACCAGACTCGCATCGGCAACCGAATCCGCCGAGGGTGAAACGGCGGCGACCCGGCCTGCCGAGGGCGATTCCGAAGTCGAGACCTTCGACTACGACCAGGAGGAACTGGTCGAGATCACTGTTGAGTCGTTCGAGAACGAGAAGTTCTACGGCGAGATCGAGAAAATCTCGCCTCAGTCGGAACTGGTCCGCGCGATCGCGACATTTAAGGTGTGGATTCGCATTACGAGTGACAATCGGGATAAACTCGTCGGTCTCTTGAATACCCAGGCCGAAGCGCGATTCACGGTTCGCGCCGTGAACGACGCCATTCTGGTGAACTGGGAGGCGATGAAGTCCGGCGGCGACGGCGAACACGGTGTGTATGTGCCCGTCACCGACCCCGAGACGGGCGAAGAGGTGCCTGAATTCCGCAGCGTCAAATTCGGCGCGAGCGACGGCATCCACGTGGAAGTCGTCGAGGGCCTGGAGGTGGGGGAAAGGGTCTACATCGAGCTGCCGGTGAAGACCGCCAAGCAGATGCGCGAAGAGCGCGAAGCCAAGGACTGAGAATGGCCGAGTACGAAGGACGGTCGATCGCCGCATGATTGAGATCCGGAATCTGAAAAAGTATTACCCCATGGGCGAGACGATCGTGCGTGCGCTGGATGGCGTCGACCTGTCCGTGAAGGAAGGGGAGTTCCTCAGCCTGACCGGCGCATCCGGAAGCGGCAAGAGCACGATGATGCACGTGATCGGCTGCCTGGATCGGCCGAGTGAAGGTGAATACCACCTCGCCGGTCAGCGCGTGGACAAGATCGGCGATCGCCGTCGGGCCTCGATCCGCAACCAGTACATCGGATTCGTCTTCCAGACCTTCAACCTCGTCCAGCGTACACCCGCCGTGGACAATGTCATGCTGCCGATGATCTACGCTCGAAAGTCCGGGGCTCGGAAGCGCGCCCTGGCCGCCCTGGAGCGCGTCGGGCTCCGCGAACGGGCCGGGCACCGACCCAGCGAGTTGTCCGGTGGCGAGCGCCAGCGCGTCGCCATCGCCCGGGCGCTGGTCAACAATCCGCCGGTGCTGCTGGCGGATGAGCCGACCGGGAACCTCGATTCGCGCACCGGGGAGCAGATTCTCGATTTATTTCACGAATTGCACGATGAAGGGGTCACCATCCTGCTCGTGACGCACGAAATGGCCGTGGCGGCGCAGGCCCAGCGCGTCGTCCGGATGAAAGACGGAAGGATCATCTCCGACCGGCAGGTCGATGACACCTACCGTGCGGAACTGCTGGGTGGCGGTATGCAGTTGCGTGGCCAATCGGCGAAATCCGCCGAGCCCGTCGTCGAAGGCGTACAGGAGAGTTAACGGCCGTGTTCTTTTTTCAAATCGCGTTGATGGCGTTGCGCGGCCTGCGCGCCAACCTGCTGCGATCGCTGCTGGCGACGCTGGGCGTCATCATCGGTGTCGGAGCCGTCATCTCCGCCATGTCCGTGCTGGAGGGCTCGCAGCGCAACATCCGCGAGCGGCTGGAGTCCATGGGGGGCGAGACGATCATCGTCTACCCCGCCACCGCCCGTGTCGGCGGCCGTGCCGTAGGCACCTACCAGACGCTGACGCTGGAGGACGCCGAGCATATTCACGCGAACTGTGAGAACATTCAGGCCGCCGCACCCGAAGTCTCGACCATGGCGTCGGTCAAGTTCTTCCAGAACAACACCGAGGCCACGGTTCTCGGCACGAATGAGCAGTACGCGAAGATGTTCAACTACAAGGTGATCCGCGGGCGTAACATGCGCCGCGACGAGGTCAGTGCCGGACAGAAAGTGGCAGTGCTGGGGTACCGCCTCGCCGAGGAACTGTTCAAGTCCGGCCCGGCGATTAATTACACCATCAAGATCAACAGTGTTTCCTTCCGCGTGATCGGCGTCATGGAGGAGAAGGGAAACATCGGTTTCCGCAACGTGGATAAGCAGGTCATGGTCCCCGTGACGACGGCGATGAGCCGATTGCTCGGCGTGAGTTCGCTGCAGTCCATCTCCGTCCAGGCGATGGGGCAGGAGAATGTCGACGCCGCCATCAAGGAGATCAAAGGTGAGCTTCGCAAACGCCACGAGATCACGCTCAAGCCCGGGGCCCGGGACGACTTCGAAGTGTTCAGCCAGGAGGAGGGTCGACGCCAGGTCCGCGAGGTGACCGACATCTTCGGCTTCGTGCTCTACAGCATTGCCGGCATCTCCCTGGTGGTGGGCGGCATCGGCATCATGAACATCATGCTCGTTTCCGTGACCGAACGCACGCGTGAGATCGGTGTGCGCATGGCGGTGGGGGCCCAGAGCATCTACATCCTCGCGCAATTCCTCATCGAAGCGGGCGTCATCAGCCTTCTGGGCGGAGCGTTCGGCGTGGCGCTGGGGTATGGCTTGAGCCACATCATGGGCAATGTGCAGGACCTGCTGGACACCTACACACCGAAGGAGGCGGTCTACATCGCGCTGACCATGGCCATCATCACTGGTCTGCTGAGCGGCTTCTACCCGGCGTACAAGGCCTCCCGCCTCGATCCGGTCGAAGCGCTGCGGTACGAGTAGGCAGGGCATGGGATAAGCCCGCCTTCATTGGAGAGGGCGAGTCATCCGCGTCAAGGAGTTCTGTGAGGACTGTGTCATGAAACGTTGTTTTCTGGCGGGTATTCTGCTGTTGATAGTGGTCTCGCATGCCAGCGGTGATCTCCTCTCGTTATTCCGTCACGAGGCAAGGGACAAAAAGGATTTTCCTTCTTTCGGCATCTCTGTTGAACCCCCAAAGGGCTGGATGCGAACTTATGAACGACGGCATGAGGAAGTCGGGCGCTGGATTCCTTTCGATCGACAGAATCCGAAGCAACTGGATGCTATGTTCTCGCTTCTCGTTTTCTTTATTCCCGACGAATCAGTGGAGTCGATTTCAAAGGATTTTGCTGAGCAGATGGGGTGCACCGCCCAACCCGCGAAGCTCAAGATCCATGAATTGCCCACCTGGAGCCTCACCGCGAAGAATGCCGATGGTGACGAGGAAACCTGGCTGTGCTGTAAGCGAGGCGACCTGTTCTATGTGGCTCGATACCTCCCGATCGGAGAGCGCACGCGGGCTGATATCTTCGAAGCCTTCGTCAAGAGCATTCGTCTTTCCGATCCACAAGCCCCTCATCTCCACTTGGAAATGCGGAATCATCCCATGACCGCAGAAGGGGCGGATGTCGTATTCGACACGGTCGAGCCGATGCGGATCATGTCTCGCGCCCCCCAGAGTTCCACGACGAAGTATGAAATACAGAATTACAAGCAGGAGTCCGTGGACCTGTTCATGATGGTCGTTGCAAGACCGCATGCGGGTGATACATCTCTTCAGGAAGTGAGGGCGGTGATCTCAGCAGCCCTATCCCAGAACTACTACCTTGAGAAGGAGCCGGAATTCCGGAAAGTGAAAGCGACGGCTGAGGTGTGGGCCACCGATCTGCTTCACGGTTCGGCTACCACGGAGGGGGGCAAGACAAGGAAGACGATATCAAGGTGGGTCGTCGCATCGGTCTCAAAGGAAAAGGTCATCCATTTCTCCTTCGACTTCAACACCCACGACGAGAAAGCGGTTAAGGCGTACTCGAATGCCATCGACCGGATGATTCAGACGATCCGGTCGGACAAGGACTATCGAGAGGGCGTGGATGTCATCCTGAAGCCGACCGCCACACAGAAGTCAGAGTAAGCGGTCAGTGCCGCTTCGCTTACGCCATCCCCAACGCGTCAAGCATGGAATAGAGCCTGCCCGGCGGTTTATTGCTGATCCAGTGAGCGGCACGTAGCGCGCCGGAGGCGAAGGTGTCACGCGTGTGGGCGGCGTGGCGGAGGACAAGCGTCTCGCCGAGCGTGCCGAAATGAACCTCGTGCTCGCCGACCGTATCCCCGACGCGAAGCGAGTGCATACCGATCTGCCGGGCAGGCCGACGGCCGGTTTCTCCGTGGCGGCCGTAGATCACGTCCTTGTCGGCGTCGCGCCCCGTGGCGTCGAGGATCGCATCGCGAATGGAATTGGCGGTGCCGCTCGGGGCGTCGATCTTGAACCGGTGGTGGGATTCGACGATCTCGATGTCGTAATCGTCGCCCAGTGCCGCCGCCATCTGCGCCGCGAGCTTGAACATCAGGTTCACACCGACGCTCATGTTGCTCGCCCTGAGCACGGGAATCGATCGGGCCGCCTCTTCGATTTTCGCGACCTGCGGAGACGAATGGCCCGTTGTCCCGATGACCATGGGCACCTCTTTCGCCAGGCAATATTCCAGCCAGTGCATGGTTCCGTCCGGCAGCGTGAAGTCGATCAGCACGTCGATGGCGGTATCGGTGCGGTCCTGAACGGGCAGGTCGCCGATCGTCTCGCCGATGCGCGGGTGGCCGGTGGCTTCAAGCGCCGCCAGCACCCCGAAGCGGTCGTCCTCTTTCGCCAGGGCGATGATGCGTTGTCCCATCCGGCCGGCGGCTCCGGCCATTGCGAGTCTGAGCATGATCCCGATCCTTTCGTGCAAACGGATGTCCAGCGAGCGATTATGCGGTCAGACGTGGCGCGCTACAAGCGGCGAAGGACGACCCCTGCACGTTGACGCTCATTCCGCCGCGGGATAGGGTGATCTCGGCAACCCGCTATTCGACAAACGCAACTAGCTGGAGAGTATCACGATGACACGGAATGCATGGAGCGTGGCGCTCGGTACGGTAGGGGGGCTCCTTCTGCTCGCAAGCGGCTGCGCTTCGACGGGCAAGGCGGTCCATCGCGAAGCAGAGTTCACACCGATCCTCAACGGCAGGAACCTGGACGGCTGGGTCGTCTGGCATCTCGACGACAACGTGGAACTCAAGCCGGACGCCTTTTACGTGGACGATGAGGGGGCATTGGCGTGCAAGGGGTACGACCGCTACTGGATCCGTTACGATAAGCCGCTGGGCGACGTCGTACTTCGTATGGAGTTCAAGGTCGACCAGGGCACCAACAGCGGCGTCATCCTGCGTGCCCTTCCGGGCGGTGATCCGCCGTGGAACGGCTTCGAGGTGCAGATCGTCGACGACGCCGGTCACGACCCCAACAAGCACAGCACCGGCGCCATCTACGACGTGGTCACGCCGATGTACAACGCCTCGAAGCCGGCGGGGGAGTGGAACGACCTGGAGATCACCACGGACGGGCTGAAGGTGAAGATTGTGCTAAACGGACTTAAAGTGATCGATACCGACTTTGCCAAGCTGACCGAGCCGATCGGCAAATTCGACTTCCCCTACGCCGAAATGCGCCCCGAAGGCTACCTGAGCCTTCAGGATCACGGCTCCAAGGTCTGGTATCGCAAGATCCGGGTGAAGCACCTGCGGTGATGTGTAAATGGGTAGCCACAAAAAGCACAAGAGACACAAAGTTGAAAGAGTGCATGTTGTCACGCGACGATAGTAGATAATCTATTCTGACTGAGTCTTCTTATCTGCTTCTTTTGTGATTTATATGCCTCTTCTGGCTATCTCAATCTCGTTACTCTTACGCGATAACGCTCACTCCCCGATATCTTCGTTCCACAATTCCGGATGGGCCTTGATGAACGCCCGCATCAGTTCGATGCACGTCGGATCGTTGCGGATGTCCAGTTCCACCCCGCGTGAAGCCACGTACGCTTCGGGGCCCTGGAACGTTTGATTCTCACCGATGACCACGCGCGGGATGGCATAGAGCAGGATCGCGCCGCTGCACATGTCACAGGGGGAAAGCGTGGAGTAGATCGTGCTGCGGCGGTAATCGGCGGCGGTGAGGCGACCGGCGTTCTCGAGACAATCCATCTCCGCGTGGAGGACCGCGCTGCCTTGCTGCACCCGCCGGTTGTGCCCGCGACCGACGATTTGTTCATCGATCACCAGCACCGAGCCGATCGGAATGCCACCTTCCTCCAGACCCTTTCGGGCTTCATCGATCGCCGCCTGCAGATAAGGATCCATCATGTCCAACTCCAGGTTTGAAGGAGATTCATTCGGCGCGCTCATGCGGATGCCGCAACGCGATTGAGATTAGGCGGTCAGCAAAGCGGGATCAACACGGCTCGAAAGAGGATGGTGCAGGGAAGCGAACTCAATCGCACCGGAACAACAGGAAGTGGCTCAGCCCGATGCCGGGCATGCGGAAGGGCAGATGACGGAACAGGCGATACAGCCACACCGGCGGCAGATTCGGCGTCAGCCAGCCTACCGACGCGTGGTGCACGAGCGTCAAACTCGCCGCCCCACCTTCGCGAACGAGGTACCGGCGCGTGTTACGCAGGCAGAGGCGGTCCGGCTTGTGCAGCAGGGCGAAGGCCACCTGGGCGGGGTTCCATCGGTTCGGCTCGAAGATCAGCACGTACTTCCGGGCCACGCGCCGCATCTCCGCCAGAACGTGCCGCGGCTGATCGACATGGTGCAGCAACTCCCAGGCGTAGGCCATATCGACCGCCCCGTCGCGGAACGGCAGGCGGTAGGCATCGGTTCGCAATCGAATGCGGCCCGGGTTGCGCTTGAGCAGCCGGAGGGAAAGATCCGTCGAGAAGAGCGTGGGGATGTCGGCCTCCAGACAATGCGTGGACATGCCGTTGCCGGCTCCGACATCCACGGCACTGTCGATCTCGCTCAGATCCAGAACCGACTTGAGGTAAGCGGCGCGCTGTGCGGCAAAGCCCAGGGCCACTTCATGGTCGTAGGGTCGATAGAGGTGCTCCTCATCCTCCCAGTACTTCGCCTGCTCCTGATCGTCGGCGGCGCCCATGCCGACCTCATCATGGGAGGCGAAATCCAGGATGCCCTCGCGTTCGGCGTACAGCCTTTCGCACCGTGGGCAATGCAGTCCATCCGGAGCCGCCGCGAGCGTCTCGGCACCGCAGCCGGGGCATCTCAGGAAAGGGAGCATCGCCTGGTAGTGCTTACCGGGGGGGACGTTATCAGCCGCCACCGAGGCCCTTGAGCAATCATGCGTGTCCAGGCTGGTCGTCAATGCGATCCGCTCCTTCTTTGATATCGGTCCTCGCGCGGGTTCCCGGCTGATGGGGATATCGCGATATTCGGCCACGATTCTTAGCAATTTCACCCTCTCTTGACGTAATGCCCTGAAATTGCATAATTTGCGGTGCATCGGTCGATGGAACGACACAGGTCGAGTTGGAATTCGCAGCAGATTCAGGAGGCTCATGCCATGCGGTATTGCGCGAGGCGTTGCGGTCGGTGGTCGTGGGGCATCGGGTTGGCGGTCACGATCGGTCTGGCGGGCTGCAAGACGGACGAGATCAGCTCGGGACCCGTGCGTGAAAGTGAGAGCGCGCCGGTCACCTCCCTGGAGAATCCCGAGGGCATCGATCTCCCGGATATTCCGACCTACAACC
>CAZUAQ010000005.1:29857-164632 GCA_964618455.1 uncultured Planctomycetales bacterium
CAACCGGACCGAGGTCGACCTCGTGGAGGACATGATGCTTCACCGGGCCATGTATGCCCGCTACCTCCGCGTGATGGCCCGCTTCTACTCTGAGAACGGCAGCGAAGAGAAGGCCAACTGGGCCCGACGCGAACTGCGCGATCTCCGCCTGGTCAAGCCCTACCATTATCTGCCCGACGCGATCGTTCCGGTCGCCAACCTGACGCCCCAGGATCAGAACCAGGAAGCCGATCGACTCTATCGCGAGGGGATCGCGCTGATGAAGAAGGGCGGTCACGGCGTCCCTGGAATCTACAACCAGAACACGATGAAGCTGGCCATGGCCAAGCTCAAGGAAGTGGTGGACCGCTATCCGAATAGCGACAAGATCGACGATGCGGCCTTCTACATCGGCGAGATCCACAAGGAATACTTCGAGGAACTGGACAACAGCATCGCCGTCATGTGGTACAAGCGGGCCATCGAATGGAACTCCGATCTTCCGTATCCGGCACGATTCCAGTTGGCGGTCGTCCACGATTACCGCATGCACGATCGCGAGCAGGCCCTTTACTGGTACCAGCGTGTGCTCGATGAGGAAGGCGATCTCGAGCAGTCCAATACGCTCTTCGCGCGAAATCGGATTCGCGACCTGACCTCCGCTGACACGCGCCACGCCACGAGCGACGTGATTCGCGAGCCCGTGTCGGGGGGATCCGCGGCCGCAGGCAGTCCTCCCGCGGCGACTGAGCCCTAACGGATTCGGAATTCCGTCGAACGGCTTTGATCTCTCGCGCCGCGACGACCGCGCATGCTGTCGGCAATTCCGTATAATGCTTCCCAGATGAAAGCATTTTTCACCGCCTTCGCCCTGACTACCTGCCTGATGATGGCGGCTACCGCCGTCGTGGGGGCCCTGGTGCGGGAGGAGACCTACTTCGACCTGCATTTTGCTTTCGGCCTCGCCACGACGCTCGTCACGTGCCTCTGCCATTGCGTGGTCTTCACCTATTTCATGGCGACCAGCAAAATGATAGGCGCGGCAGTCGAGGACGCCGGGCTCGATCAGGATTGGGGCCGCCGGGCCATGCGAAACAAGTTTCGGGCGTACCGCGTCCTGATGCCCGCCATTCTGCTGGCCTTGGTCGCGGCCGTGTCCGGGGCATGGGCGACCAACGTCGCCGGACGGGCGGATGTTCACCTGATCGCGGTGCTGGTCTCCATGGGATTCCAGCTCTTCGCCTTCAAGGGCGAGTATGGGGCGATCGTGGAAAATGGAACACTGATGGACCAGGTGTTTGAAGCGCATGCCCGCGTCAAGCGCGCGCGGCCGGAAGCACATCGTGCGTCGTCGTGATCGGCGGCGGGAGGAGTGACCATGAAGTTTGCAACGTGCAATGAGCCCTGGCGCGAGACACCGATCGAGGAGGTCTTCAAGACCGCCCGAAAGATCGGTTTCTCCGGTGTCGAGATCGCGCCGTTCACCATCGCGGACAATGTCAACGACATCACCGCCACGAAGCGGGCGGAGATCGTCAAGGCGGCCGCGGACGAAGGCATCGAGATTGTCGGCCTGCACTGGCTGCTGGTCTCACCGAAGGGACTTCACATCACCACGCCCGATGACGGGATTCGTGCCAAGACCGTGGACTACATCAAAGCGCTGGTGAACTTCTGCGGTGATCTTGGCGGGAAGGTGATGATCCACGGTTCGCCACAGCAGCGCAACGTCGAACCGCCGACGACGCCGGAGGAAGCGTGGAAACGGGCGTGCGATGTCTTCGCCGCCGTCGCGCCGACCTGTGAGCAACGCGGCGTGACGCTGTGTATCGAGGCGTTGGCGCCGAAAGAGACCAACTTCATCCAGACCGCCGCCGAAGCCGCGAAGATGGCCGACGAGATCGGTTCGCCGGGCATCGACATCATGCTGGATACGAAGGCGATGGCGTCGATGCCGGACGGCGTGCTGGGCACGACCAGGCAGTTCGGTGGGCGCTGCAGGCACTACCACGTGAACGAGGCGTGCGGCAAGGGAATCGGGATGCCGCTGGGGCCGGAGGATGGTGAACCGACTCCCCTCGCCGAGGCGTTGGCGACGCTCAAAGCGAACGGGTTCGGCGGGTGGGTGTCGGCGGAGCCCTTCGATTACAATCCCGATCCAACCACGGTGGCGGAGACGGCGTATAAGGCGTTGAAGGCCGCCGATCCGGATTAAATCGCCGGAAGCCGCGATAGCAGTGATTCATTGGCATTTGAAAGACGAAGGGAAGGACCTCATGCTTCACATCAAGCGTATGTTTCTGGGATGGGTGGTGCTCGCGGTAGCGATGAGCTGTCAGGGGGCGGAGACCAAGGTGATATTCAAATCGGGCGAGAAGGGCATCCCCGCCGGGCCGGTGGTGGTCAAGCTCGCGGACAAACTTGAGCCGGGCTCCGCCTACGTGCTCAAGAGTGGCGAGAACAGCGATCCGATCCCCGCCCAGGTGGATCGCCAGGGGCATGTCTGGTGGTGGAGTGAGGCTGTGGAGCCGAATACCACGAAAGAGATGACACTGACAACTGGCCGCTACATCAAGCTGCGCGTTCAGCCCAAGAAAGTCAGCGATGAACAGATCGACGTGATGATTGACAATGAACTGTTCACGACGATCAACGCCAAGAAGAATGAGCCCAAAGTCTATCTCTATCCGGTGATCGGTCCGACCTGCAAGCCCGTGACGCGGCACTATCCGATGAAGAATGTGCCCGGCGAGCGGCAGGACCACCACCACCATCGTTCGCTCTGGACCGCGCATGGTGATATCCGCGTCGGGGATTTCGACAAGAACAAGAGCAATTACTGGCATGAGCCGAAGACCGGTGGCAACTGGCCGATCGAACTCAGACCGATCGAGGAGATCGATCATCAGGCACTCAAGAAAGTGACGCACATGACCGGCGGAAACGTATTCGGCGTCATCGAAATGGAGATCGACTGGATCGCCGCCGGGGGACGCAAGGACTTCACCGAGGTCCGCACCTATCGCATCTTCGCCGGTGGCGAGGGTCATCGCATCATCGACCAGAAGAACGTCTTCAAGTTCACCGAGGGCGACACGATGTTCGCCAACACCAAGGAAGGCGGTATCTGTGCCCTGCGTATCGCCACCTCGATGGATGAGAAGGAGCACGACGGAAAGGGCGGCGACGGACGCATGACCAACGCCAACGGGCAGGTCGGTCATGGCGATGTCTGGGGCAAGGCGGCGGCATGGTGCGATTATGTCGGTCCGGTCGACGGCCAGACCATCGGCATTGCCGTTTTCGACGCGCCGACCAACTTTCGCCATCCGACACGATGGCACATTCGTGACTACGGCCTGTACACCGCCAATCCGTTTGGCGCGGGCAATTTCACGAATGGCAAAGAAGACGGGACGGCCGTCTTCAAGAAGGGCAAGTCCGTCACCTTCGACTACCGTATCCTGATCCACAAGGGAGACACGAAAGCGGCGAACGTCGCGGATCAATATGCGCTGTACAGTCGCCTGTTCTGAAACGGCCGGTGCCGCCGTTCGGATGACATCGCGGGTGTCGATTCCCGCATCAGGAGAGGAGTTTGAATGACGCCCCGCGAACGTGAACAAGTCGCCATGGATCTCGGCACGCCAGACCAGATCCCGGTGCAGTGCCAGCTGGCGACCGGCCATATCCTGTTGAATTCCGGGATCGATCCGATCGCCGAAGCCGTGGACAGTGAAGCCTACGCCGAGTCGCTCTGGCGGATCCGCGAGTTGTACGACTTCGACGGCATCCTCATGCACAAGCCGGGCCGCGAGCCGGGCTGGCTCGACGCGTGCGAAAAACGTGACCATCCCGACGGCTGCGAGTTCGTCTTTCCCGAGGGTTGCTACGTCCGGGTGCAGCGCGATGACGATCCGATCTTCTTTGCGGGCCCGGGATTCGAGTGGCCCGAGCCTGAGCAGGTTGATCCCGAGGATCCGCTGAGTTTCTTCGAGGGCGGTTACCGCAAGTGGCACGAGTTCAAGGCCACGCACCATTACCTGACGCCGGAGGAGATCCCCGAGTGGTGGTACGGCTGCCTCGACTACCTCAAGGAAAAGTCCCAGGGGAGGTACAGTCTCCACGGTGAGACACGTGGCCCCTTCGATCACGTGCTCAACGTGCTCTCCGCCGAAAACATGATGATCGCCCTGATGACCGACCGCGATCGCATTCACAAGCTCCTGGAGTGGGGCACGACGACGGCGATCGCCTGGTCCGTGGCCCAGGTTCGCCGCGGCTGCGACGCCATCAAGATCAGCTCTCCCTGGGTCGGCGGGGGACTGATCAGCCGGAAGGATTACCAGGAATTCGTCGTGCCCTACGAGCGCGAACTGGCCAAGGCGGTCCGCGCCGAAGGCGGCCACATCTACACGCATACGTGCGGAGCGATCGGCGACCGGCTCGAAGATATTATGGATTGCGGTGTCAGCGGTATCGAATGCCTCGATCCACCGCCGCTGGGCAACGTCGAGATCGATGACGCCATCCAGCGGACCAAGGGCAAGATCTTCATCAAGGGCAACATCGACGCCGTGAATACGCTGCTGAACAAGGATATCGACGGCGTCCGCGATGACGTCAAGCGCGTGATCGAGATCGCCGCCCCGGGTGGCGGGTACATCTGCTCGACCGCCTGCAGCGTCGCGCCGCACGTCAAACCGGACAACATCAAGGCGATGGTTGAAGTCGCGCGCTCGTTCACATACTGATTCGCAGGCACGGTTATATCACTTCGCGAGGGCACCGATCTCATGGCGACTTCTCCCATTCTCAGGGCACGCGCGCCGGGACGCATCGATCTCGGTGGAGGCGGAACGGATGTCTCCCCGTACTGCGAGGAACATCATGGGGTTGTGGTCAATCTCGCCATCAACTACCACGCCTACGCCACGCTCGTCCCGCGCGACGATTCGGAGATCCATCTCCACGCTCAGGATCTCGATCATCACGAGACGCACGGCAGCCTCGACACGCTCGATCTCAAGGGCAAGCTTGAACTGATCAAGGCGTGCATTCGCCGGGCCGGACCCTCTCGCGGATTCGAGTTGACCACGTATTCCGAGATCCCACTCGGGTCCGGGCTGAGCAGCAGCGCCGCCATCGCCGTACTGACCTGCGCGATCTGTTCGCAATATGAACGCGGTGAATTCGACCAGGCGGAGATGGCTCACCTGGCGGCAGCGGCGGAGCGCGACGATCTGAATCACTGGACCGGCAAGCAGGATCAATTCGCCGCCGCCTTGGGAGGTCTGAACTTTCTCGAGTTCGTCGGCGATGACGTTCCCCATGAGCAACCGGATCTCTCGCCCCACACACTTCGGCAATTGGAAAAGAACCTGCTCCTCGTCTTCACGGGACAGGCTCATCTCGCCGGGAACATCCATCTCGACATTCTGGCGGACTACAAGAGCAAGACGGGTACGGTCCTGCCCGGCATGCATGGCCTGAAGCAGGTTGGCAGTCAGATGCGGACGGCTCTTCGGGCGGGGGATCTGCGTACGTTCGCCGCCCTGATGAACGACAACTGGAAGTATCACCAGATGCTCCATCCCACGTGCCGCACGGACCAACTCCAGGAATACGTCGAGACCGGCCTGCGCAGCGGCGCCCTGGGGGCCAAGGTCTGCGGAGCCGGCGGAGGCGGCTGCGTGGTCTATTATGCCGAGGACAACACCCGTCCCCGGCTTCAGGCCGCCCTCGAGCTGCTCGGCGGTCGGATCCTGCCCCTCGCCATCGATCCACTTGGCGTGGTCTGCTGGTAATACCGACCCCGGACAAATCCGAAAAAATCGTCTCAGTGATGATAATTCAAGACGATTTCTACTGAATTCTCGCCAAAATATCCCCTTGGAATTCCGTAAGTCATTTATTGGCATAGCTTTATGCTGAATATAGCTCTTGTGCCGATAATCCCGGACCGTGAAAGGTCGGGCCTCGTTCCCCGTAAACCGCCCAATGTGATCGACGGCGATCACCGGGCTGAAGATGGGAGAACGAACCATGACACGGAACACGGGCAATCGCAACGCATTGGGAACGTCGGGCAAGTCGGGTCGTACGCTGCTGGTGATGGCAGTCTGGGCGGCCGCGCTGGTCAGCCCCGCCATGGCGGATTCGCCCCGCATCCCCTTTATCGTGAAGGACGCGGAGCAAGCCATCAGCCAGGAACGCGTCCTGGTCCGCTTGAATCAAGCCGGCCCCGCCGCCAAGGGCGTTGCCCAGCCGGCGCTGCCGCACGTGGCGTCGCTGGAAGCGATCGGGACCTCCACCGGTCGGAATGCCAAGGGTGTTGCCACTTCGCCGTGGTTCGTTGCTGAACTCGATGGGTCGGTCTCGGCGGAAGAGGCACTCGAGTCGCTCTCCCAGCACGCCGACGTCGCGAGCGTGGAGCCCAGCTACGTCCGCAGCATGCCACAGCCGTTCCAGTCGTTCAGTTTCGGTGCCACGCAGGCCAACGACGACTACTCCTACGAGCAGTATGCCCTGGACATCATGCGTCTGCACGATGCCTGGAACGTTCAGCCCGGCAGCACCGAGGTGGTCGTGGCCATCATCGACTCGGGGATCCAGTTGGATCACCCCGACCTGATCAACCAGGTGTGGCGCAATCCGACCGAGGAACTGAACGGCATCGATGACGACGGCAACGGCTATGTCGACGACGCCTTCGGCTACAACTTCGTGGGCAACAATAACAACCCCGGTGACGACAATGGTCACGGCACGCACGTGGCGGGTATCGTGGCGGCGACCCGGAACAACAGCCTCGGCATCACCGGTGCCGCCAATGTCCGCGTCATGGCCTGCAAGGTGCTCTCGGCTGACGGTTACGGTGAGGATGCGGGCATCATCGCGGCCATTCACTACGCCATCGACAACGGTGCCGACGTGATCAACATGAGCCTGGGTGGCGGCATGTACAACACCGCCTTCGATGAGGCGTGCACTCGGGCGTACAACAACGGCATCCTGGTCGTGGCCGCGACGGGCAACGAGTACGCCACGCAGATCGGTTTTCCCTCCTCGCTGAACAGCGTGGTGGCCGTCGGTGCGACGGACAGCAACGACCAGCTCGGGGACTTCAGCAATACCGGTGAGGGGATCGAGATCGTCGCTCCCGGTGTCCAGGTGCTCAGCACGTACCCTGGTGCGAGCTACGAGTATCTCGACGGCACCTCGATGGCGACACCGTATGTTGCCGGTGTGGCGGCGCTGTTGCTCTCGGCCAACCCGCAGATGGACGTGCAGACGCTTCGCAGCACGCTGTCGAGCACGGCGGACGATCTCTACGACGCGGGTTATGACACGTGGACCGGTTATGGCCGTGTGAACGCCTACCGCGCCCTGACCGAAACCGGCACGCCCGTGACGCCCCCGACGAACAATCCGAACCCGGGTACTCCCGTGGGCAACGATGATCAGTTCGAGCCCAACAACCACTCGGGTCAGGCGGCCCAGATCTCGACGGGGCAGTACGACCTCGCAGGTTACGACGAGGACTGGTTCGCCGTGAACGCCAGTGGCCAGTTGTCCGCGAGCCTGAGCGGCCCGGAAGGCGATCTCGACCTCTACATCTTCGACACGAACGGTCAGATTCTGGCTGCCTCGGAAGAGTACGGCAGCTACGAGCAGGTGAGCGTGCAGGTGTCCGCCGGCACCTACTACATCGCGGTCGGTCCGTACCAGAACCAGGGCAGCACTTACACGCTGACGGTGAATGGTGCAGGCACGGCGCCCACACCGACCAACCCGACGAATCCCACGCTCCCGACGGATCCGACGCTCCCGACGAACCCGGGCGTGGGCAACCCCGCTCCGGTGGATCCGGGTGCCCCGGTCGTCAGTGTCGGATGCGGTGCAGGCGCGGCCCAGGCGATGATGGTCGGCATGCTCTCGCTGATCGGCCTGGTGAGTGCGAATCGCCGCCGCACGTGGTGAGCTCGCACGGAACGCTGCTTCAGCCATCTGTCCAGCAACCGGCCGCCCCGGGAGATCGCTCGAACGAGCATCTCTTCGGGGCGGTTGGATTTTTGCCGGGCAGCCCCGCGGTCGGCATTCCCCGTCAGCCGTCGATCCGTTTCATCCCGATGTCGATCGGACTATCATTGAGCGGCAGGAAGATTCAATTCGTTCAAGGCCTGATGTCGATTCAAGTTAAACTGCCTCCGGGGATGAAAGGTTCATGCTGACGATCACGAACACCTCACTGCTGAACGGGCTGCGCGATCCGGACAACGATCGTGTGTGGAGCGACTTTTTCGCGCGATATCAGCCATTGCTGGTGAATTTCAGCAAGCGGCTGGGGCTGAACGACTCCGATGCCCAGGATGCCGCGCAGGATGCACTGGTCGCCTTTGCGAGTTCGTATCGCGAAGGGGCGTACGATCGCGAAAAGGGCCGCCTGCGAACGTGGCTCTTTGCGATTACGACGAACAAGGTACGTGACATCCAGCGCAAGCGTGGAAAACAGATGGTGGTGACCGACGACGCGGACAACACGCGCTTCCTGAACCAGATTCCGGACGAGAAGAGTTTGAGCGACGTCTGGGAGGCCGAGTGGGCCAAGTCGGTCATGAACGAATGCCTGGCGGAGGTGCGCAAGCAGGTCAAGCCGCAGACGATGCGCGCGTTCGAGTTGTTCGCCATCGAGGGCCATTCGGCGGCGGAGGTTGCCGATGAACTCGACATGACCGAGAACGCAGTGTGGATCGCTAAAAACCGGGTCACGACGCGCCTGCGCAAGATGCAGGAGTTTCTTGAAGAGAACTGGTGAACGGATGAGTGAATGTTTAAGCCTCGACATCCTGGAACGCTGGACCTCGGGGGATCTTTCCGACGCGGAGTCCTCCTCGTGCGAAGCGCATGTGGCGGAATGCGACACCTGCCGCAGCCGGTACGAGGACAGTCTTCGGAACCAGGAGTACCTAGCCCAGGCCATGCCCGCGCTGGCGCATCTCCGCGACCAGGCGCCGGATCCGCCCGGCGGAGATGACGTCACGCAGGTCGAAGCGGTATCCCTGTCGGACGAGGCGACGATGGATTCCCCCCGGGCGACGCCGGGCTCGGGTACGCCGCGCGAGACGAAGTTGCTCGCTGATCAGGAGATAACCGGGCACGAGATCATCCGCGAGTTGCATCGCGGCGGGCAGGGCGTGGTGTTCGAGGCGCTGCAGAAATCCACCAAGCGCAAGGTGGCGATCAAGGTATTGCTGGAAGGGCGGTTCGCCTCCGAGGAAGCCCGTAAACGGTTCACGCGCGAGGTGGAACTCGTCGCCAGCCTCAACCACCCGAACATCATCGAGATCTACCAATCCGGCGGGACGAACGACGGTCATCCCTATTACGTCATGACCTATGTGCGCGGCCTGCCGTTGCACAAGCACGTCCGGCAGAGCAAGCTGACCTTCCGCGATACGCTGAAGCTGTTCGTCCGCGTGTGCGATGCCGTCAACTTCGCGCACCAGAAGGGCATCATCCACCGCGATCTGAAGCCGAGCAACATCCTCGTCGACGCCGACGGTGAGCCGAAGGTGCTGGACTTCGGTCTCGCGAAAATGGTCGGCGGGCCGGACACGACACTCGTGTCGCGTACCGGGCAGGTCGTCGGCACGCTGCCCTATGTTTCGCCGGAGCAGGCCCGCGGCAATCCCAACGAAATTGATACCCGCACGGACGTCTACGCCCTGGGCGTGATTCTCTACCAGTTGCTGACCGGCCATTACCCCTACCCGGTCGTCGGCGACCTGATGGAGGTGCTCAAGCACATCAGCGAGACACCGCCGAGTCCGCCGAGCAAAGTGTGGAAGGCGGACTCCGGCGTGCGACGCGCGCCTGAAAGGGGATCCTCCGGGCGCGTGCTCTGCCCGATCGATAACGAGGTGGAAACGATCCTGCTGAAAGCCCTCGCCAAGGAGCCCTCCCGTCGCTACCAGAGCGTGGGGGAACTGGCCCGGGACGTCGACCATTATCTGGCGGGCCGCCCCATCGAGGCCAAGCGCGACAGCAGTTTTTACATCCTGAGCAAGACGCTCCGGCGTTACCGCTTACCCATCGGTGTCAGTGTCCTTTCGCTGATCGTGATCGCGGGCATGGTCATGTACGGCCTGGTCCAGCGCGGTCGATATCAGGCGGAGCAGACTCTCCGCGCGGCGCAGGGGATCATGACCGACTTTGTGGCGGACCCGACTGCCGGTGTCCAGCGCGCCGGATTGTCTCCACCGGCGGTGACGCAGCAGGTGCAGGCGATGGTCGGCCGCGCCGTGCAGTCCTCCGCCTATACGGATCGCGTGGCCGGCGGGCGGGGCGGACTGCTCGTGAATCCGGAGGCGTTCTGGGCATCCGTGGAAGATGGTCCGCTGTGGCATCATGGCGAGTGGCTGGAAATCGCCCGCGTGGACTGGCCCGACTTTCCTGCCGTGTTCGAGGCGCTTGGCAAGAAACTGGATGACGGTACGCCGCGCGAGCAATACGTCGCCCTCTGCCTGATCGGCGAACTCGCACCACGCGCTGATGAGGGCACACGAAACCAGCTTGCCACCCTGTGCAGTCGCTCCGTCGAAGGAGCTACGCATCTTGGCGTGATGATGGCAGCGCGGTGGGCCAGCAGACGACTCGGTGAGGATGGCGAACTGCCCGCTCACCTGCACCTGATCCAGGACGATATTTCGAAGTTGACCTTCGTCCGGCTTCCCGGCACGGAAGCCTTCCACAGCGGCTCGCCGATGGACGATTCCGATCGCTGGACCGACGAGGTCGTTCGCGGCAAGGTGGAACCGCAACCGGTCGAGCCGTTTTTCATGGCGACGACGGAAGTGACGCTGGCTGGGTTCGCCGAGTTCGTACGGGATCCCCGGCAGCGCGACCTGTTCGGCCCTTTCGATGCCGCCCATCCCCCCGCCAACGAAATGCTGCCCATCATCGCGGTTAACGTACGGCGACTGTTGGAAGTCACGCCTCCGGACGAGTATGCCGACATGCCCGTGGGATGGATCAGTCTCGACGTGGCGACACGATATTGCCAATGGTTGACTAAGAAGTCGGCCGAAGCCATTCCGTCATTGAAGTATCGACTGCCGTCGGAGTTGGAGTGGGAGTATGCCGCGCGGGCCGGCGGCGACGGCCGATACAGCTTTGGCGACAACAGCGATTACACCCGCTTCTTCGGCTGGTGCGAAGGGGCGCAGGATCCCTATCGTGCCGATCGCCGCATGCCGAACTTCTTCGGGCTCTCCGACATTCATGGCGGACGCTGGGAGTGGACGACGACGCCGTATCCCGATTTCCTCGTCAAGGATCCGAAAGTCGCGCCGGAACTGGCGAAAGAACTGCGTGTTTTGAAGGGAGGCGCGTGGTATTCGCCGGCGGTGCGCTGCCGCGCTGCGCAGCGGAACTACGGACATCCGATGGGGGCCGATCGCTGGTGGGGATTGCGGCTGGTTATCGAGCCGTTAAAGCGGGGAGCGTCATGAGCGGGGGGCGGTCACGATCACCTCGAATCGGCGCCCGGAAACCGTGGTGCCTCCATGTGGCTACGCTCCCATTCATGGTTGTGCTGGCGGGAATGGAATGCGCTCCGGTCTTCGTCAATCAGCCGGTGGAAACCCGCGTGGGCTTTCTCAATTTCGACACGGATGCCTACCTGATGTTCGGTATTCGCGAGAGCGCCGAGCCCGGCTTCGAAACGGACTATCGCTATACCCCGCTGTTGCCCCCCGGCGGTGTAGTTCGTGAGAACTTCAGCACATTGATCGACGTGGCCAATCCTTCCGCGCTGGACGTCCAGGTTTTTGTGTATCGCCGCGTGAATCACGACGTGCCCATCGGCCTCGACGAAGGCGAAGAGGTCGAGCCCGTGCCGATGGCGGCGGGGGAAGTGTTCGAGATCCCGGCCGGAAGCGTGCAGACGTTGGAAACCTTCACCATCGTCAACTGGAACGCCCCGGACGGCATGGCGCGTGTCAAGTTCGCGCAGTGCTCAATGGTGGACCAGGTCATTCGCGATGCCGGTCTGTTCGAGAGCGATGACGCCGCCTGGGAGATCGAAGGTGCCGACGTTGCGTTGGCGGAGACGGCTCCTCAGCCGATGGCGGAGGTCGAACCGATCACCGGTCGCGTCGTCCTGGTCGACGGATCAGGCGTTCCTGACGTGCTGGTTCTGCTGCACCCGCGCTTCCGCAACACGCTGGAGTGCACGAACCCCACGCGCGAGGGCGACGCCGGGTACGGTGACGTGATCGACTTCGCGGAGACCGACGCCGACGGGTATTTCACGCTGAATCGACCTGCCGGCGTGTATCAACTTCTGTTCGCCTCGGACGATCATGCGTTTCGCCCGGGCATCATGGAGATCGAGACGCCCTTGGAAGACATTCGCATTCTGGCGGAGCCGTTACCATGAGAAGAATACAGCGATGCATGGCGTTGGGACTGTGCGTCGGGCTCGTGCTGCTGCCCGTCCTGGCGATGTTGCCTTTGGCGTGCACGCCGACACCGGACGCGCCCATCAATCCTTTCGTGGACTTTCCGGCGGTGGCCTTGAATGGCGAGCCTCAACCGCTGATGACGAATATCGCGCCTCTCGGTGAGCTGGAAAAAGGCACGGTACTGAATATTCGCCTGGATGGCGAAGGTCTTGAAGCGGCCTTGATTCTGCTGTTGGATGAAACGACCAACGAGGCCGGCATCATTGTCGGCGGCGGGCCACCCGACGAGGCCTTCCTCTACCGCATCGCCGAGGGCGGACGTTACTTCGTGCACGCCCGCTTCGCCCCGGACATGGCGGAGACGGCGCAACGCGCCACGCTGACGATCGAGTTAAGTGATGAAGCGTATCAGCCGCCAACCACGCAGTACGTTCAGGTCGACTTCGCGGATGGCTACCTCACGGAACCGGGCCTCGTCGATCCGGAGTCGTTCGCCGACGACGAGATCCAGCTTCTCACCGATCTGGAGGAGATCGTCCGCCAGGAAGTCGTCACCAAGCTCAAGGAGATCTTCGCCGGGACGCCGGTATCGATTCTCGGCCCGGATGAGACTGCGCCCGATGGACCCTTGTCGCGTCTGACCTACCGCCCCGACCGCATTCTGCCTGAGGGGCTTGATACCTTCGATGCCGCCATCCCCGCCGTCGATCCCGACTCCCCTTGTGCGGAGGTCGTGCTGTTCGGCGAGGTCCTGCCCTCGCGTGCCGGCACCGATCACGGCAACGCGCGGCAGGATGATGAGGCGGTGGTCTACGTGGGTTCATTTCAAGGTCGCGGTGAAGAGTGCCGGACGGCGGTCATCGAATCGCTGAACAACATCGTGCTGGCGCTGTCGCACACCGGGGCTCACGAGATCGGCCATCTGATCGGTCTCTACCACGTTGCCCTCGTGGACATCATGGATCGCCGCCCGACCTCCGCCTTCCAGCGGCAACTCGGCTTCGAGCGCGGCCAGATCCTGATCGAGGTTCCCGTCATGCGGGACGACGGATCGGTGGATGTCGAGACCCGCGTACAGACCACCATCCTTCAGGATCCGCAGCGTTACTTTGATCTGAACTTCGCTCAATGAGACCACGTGGTTGAGGAATTGGCGTCCGCCCGGGACCAAGGCCTCATTGATGGGGGCATTGCGTGACGGGGAAGCCCGCCCGACGGAGTGCCTCACAGGCACCGCCCGGACCGCTGATGGGCAAGAAGTTCCGCGTGAAAAGATTATCGGGGCGCGGTGGACCGAACCCGATGGCAATACCCGGTTGTAAGCCATCCTGTCCGACGATGACATTGCTCGTCAGCGGTTGAGGCGCCCCGAGCCCCGGGGCATTGCCGGCCGACGTCAACTGGCCGATACCGCCGGACAATTGTGCTTCACCTGCTTCGCGACCCGGACCACGAAGCTCACCCCATGATGCTGCCACCGCCGCGCGCTGCACCAAGGACATCTGCCGAATGGTGGGCGTTGGCGTGCTGAATTGCATCGATCGGGCCGGTTGGGTGGTTGAAGGCGCCTGCGGAGTGGTGGTCGTGGGTTGTGTCGCCGAAACGGGTTGAGTGGTCGCGACGGATGGAGCGCTTGTCGCGCGGGAAACACCGTCAGCAGTCCGCATCTTCGACTGTGGACCGGAGTTCGACGCTTCGCCGGATGGTGAGTTGGATGCCGCAGGACTGAGCCCGGGAGTATTCCCCATCTCATTCAGCAGGACGACCGACGAGGGCGGTGCATTTCGGCTGACCTTCGGGCGATAAAAGATCTCGCCCGAGCTGCAGCCGCAGATCGAGCCACTGAGTCCAGCAAGGCAAATCATGGTCCAGCCGCAATAGCGCATGAGGGTTTCCGTCCGTTCGATACGTTCCGATATCATCACGCATTCCGAAACCGGTCGCAATGCGTCATTGAAGGCTCGGAAGGTCTACGGAGAAGCAGGGCCGAACCTTTCACGCATTCCGGACGAGGCTGAGGCTGTCCGTGCCGAGCCCCCATGGGGAATCAGTACCGCGGACCGTGGCGGAGCGGAGAGAGGTGAGAACTCAAGGAGCGCTGGGGATTCAACGTCAGAATCCGAATCCCCCGAAACCGTCGTTGGCCAGCAGCGTCGTGGAGTCGGACGCGAAATTGGCAGTGCCCACGTCCAGATCGCCGTCCCCGTCCAGATCCGCCAGCGCGACCGCCAGAGATCCACCGTCGGTGGCCCACGAGACGACTTCGAAGAAGAATCCTCCACCGGCATTGAGGAAGATACCCAGCGAGGATGTCGTATCGCTCACGCCCTGATTCGCCACGGCAATGTCGGGGAATCCGTCGCCATTCAGGTCGCCCACGTCGACGCCTTCCGGATTCACGCCTGAAGGAAGGGGGAACGGCTGGCTGAACTGACCGAAGCCGTCGTTGAACAGCAAGGCGACCGACTCCGTGTCGCCGCTTTCGAAAGTTCCCGGCAGTGAGACCACGAGGTCGATGGTGCCGTTCTGGTCGAAGTCCCCGGCGGCAGCGGCCGCAGGCGTGCCGCCCACGGCGTAACTGACCGGTGCCCCGAACACCGCCTCGCCCTGGTTGAGCAGGATCGATACGGTGTCGGTGGATTCGTTCGGGACCGCCGCATCGGGCAGGCCATCACCGTTGAAATCCGCCAATGCCAGGGCGCGCGGCGCCGCGCCGCAGTCGAACACCGTAGCGGCGGCGAACGTGCCGTCGCCCGTATTGGCGAAGACCAGCATGTTGACGCTGAGCTTGCTTGTCGCGACGACGTCCTGGTCGCCGTCGAGATCGATGTCCGCCACCTGGATGTCCTCAATCACACCGTTGGCCGCGGCGGAACTGAGATTGCTGAACGTGCCCTGTCCATCATTCGCCAGAACCGCAAATCCCAATCCGGTCACCGTGACGTTCGCCGCGACCGCAATGTCAAGCGTGCCATCGCCGTTGAAGTCCGCCAACTCGAACTTCGATGGAGAGTCGCCCGCCGGCAGTGTGGACAGGGGATCCATTACCCCGGTCCCGTCGTTGAGGTAGAGATTGATCCGGTCCCGGCCGAACAGCAGCAAAGCGAGATCCTGGTCGCCGTCGCCGTCGAGATCACCGAATTCGATGTCCACGGGAAGCGCGCCATTGACGTCCACGCAATCCCGCCCGTTCAGCCCGCACGCTGTGGAGATCGGCGTGTCGTCATCATTCGGGCCCGGATCCGGCTGCGGGTCAGGTTGCGGATCCGGCTGGGGATCGGGCTGGGGGTTCGGCTGAGGATCTGGCGGGCAGCCCTGGCCGACCAGCAACGCCAGGAGCAGAGGCCACAAGACGACGGTCCATCGGGATTGTTGTGACGTTCGATTTCGCATGAGGATTTCCTCTTCCCAGGGGACGGGACCGGCGTCTCCCACCGGCACGTCAAGCCATCATCGCTTATGCATTTTGGACAGGGCTTTGCGACAGGTCACGCAGTAACTCTCGGAGCGCGGGCTCGGCAGTCGCGGCTCGAAACCCGTATACGGCAGGCTCAGCGTGGACGCATGAAAATGAACCGGCCGAGACGCACGTAGCAGTTTCGCGGAGTCGGTGTCCTCCAGCGTGGTCCCGAACGACCCGTCTCCCTGGTTCAGAAAGACCGATATGTCATTCGACCCGCTGTTGACACAGACCAGGTCGGCGGCGCCGTCCCCGTTCAGATCCTCGGCGATAACCATGATCGGCTCGAGGCCCGCGAGGTAGTCCACACTCTGACCGAACGTCCCGTCACCCCGATTGAACAAGAGGGACAACCGTCCCCGGTCCGCCGCCACAAAGAGATCGCCTCCGCATGCGACGGCCAGGTCGATATCGCCGTCTCCATCCAGATCCTCCGCTGCCACGGACTGCGCGAACGCCCCGACAAAGTAATCCCTCCCGGTGGCGAAGACGCGATCGCCTTCGTTGAGAAAAACCGAGACGTTCGTGATGAACTGCACCGTCAGTGCATTGGGCAGCCCACTGGTCACGACGATATCGTTGCGGCCGTCATCGTTCAGGTCCGCCACATCGACGCCGATCGGCAGGGCGCTGCCGCTGACCGTGACGGCATCCTCGTAGCCACCCTCCTGCAGGCCGTAGAGAAGCGAAATCGTCTTGTCGTCCGTGTTGGAGACCACGATATCCAGCACGTCGTCTCCATCGAGGTCCGCTGCTTTCACGACACGCGGAGCGACGCCGACCTCCTTGACGCTGTCGACGGTCAGGCCTCCATTCTGGTCATTGATCAGCGTGGCCACCTTGTCGGCAAAGAACACCGTGGATGCGATATCGAGATCGCCGTCATTGTCCAGGTCAGCCGAATCGATGCCGAACGGCGATTCTTCGAGCGCGACCGTCGTCGCATCCTGTGTCAGTACGCCCGTCCCGTCGTTGATCAACAGGCCGATGTCCATCGTGTCGCCCATGCTGACGGCGGCATCGAGATCCCCGTCGGCATCGAGATCCAGGGTCCGCACGTCGATCGGCCCACCCGTCACCGAGGCGAACGACGAGATGGCGTAACCTGCATTGCCGTCGTTGGTCAGCACGGAGACGGTCTGCGTGCTACGATTGGCCACCAGGAGATCAGGATCACCATCGCCATCCATGTCGGCGGCGGTTACAGACAGGGGCAATTCGTCCACGGCGAGGGTCGCATCGGCGATCCGCACCACGCCGCCCACCGTCTCCCGCAGCAGCAGGTCCGAGTTGTGATGGAGCACATTGTTCAGCGGATCGAAGATACTGAACGAGATCAGCGAACGCTTGAAGAGCTGGTCGTTGAGCAGGGTACCCGCGGCGTCGAGTGTGTTCATCGGCGAGGCCGGATCGAAGGTGTGATTCAAGCCCAACAGGTGTCCGATCTCGTGGGAGGCTACGTTGGCCAGCGCGACGGCCAGTTGCTGCGGTTCCAGCGCCTGCAGCAAGCCGAAGATGTCACCGGTGAAATTGTTGACGAAGATGACCGCCTGATCACCGGGATTCGCGTTGTAATCATCCACTCCGTCGATGGCGAAACCCAGCCCCTCGGCCCCGGCGATGCTCTCTGTGTCGGCCACCTGACCGACATGCACGATGGAGGTTGTGGCGTCGGCGGGGGGATTGCTCTCCTCCGAGCTGAGAATCGTGACGTTGTAGTCGGCGAAGTTTTCGCGCAAGGTCTCCAGTAACAGGCTCTTGACGGCGCTGTCTTGACCGTTGTAGCCGGGGTCGATCTCGGCAGGATCGAAAGCGTCAATGGTGAACTGCATGCCCGCCGTGGACGTGGCGGAGCCGCCCTCGAAATTCACGTACACGGTCTGCGGTGATGGGCTCGGCGCTGTTCCTCCGCGTTCGACGAGTACATCGATCGTGTAGTCTCCGGTCTCCAGCAATGTGCCGTAATTCGCCGCGATGCCCAGGAGATACCGATCCGCCGAATGACGAACGACTTCTTCAATGTGAGGACTCAGGCTGAGCCCCGAGGGATCGTCATCCTGCGTGACGAAAAGATTCCCCGCCACCTGATCCGCGTCCAGGTCGAAGATGGCTACCGTCGCGTCGAGTTGGGTTTCGTCGGCGGTCACCTGCACCGAGATGCGATCGCCCGCCGCCAAGGCGCCGAGATCATACAGATCGATATCTCCCGATTCGGAGATGCTGCCGGAGAAGCGAACGTGATCCCCCGCGTCCAGGGCAACCGCGCTGAGCAGATCGGGAGTGTTGTTCGGTTCCGATTCCGAAAAGGTCGCCGGGGGAGGATCCGGGGTCGGATCGGGATCGTCGGAACCGTTCGGTGGCGGACAGGTGGATCCGTACAGAAGTAAGATGGCCGGCACGGCGACCAGAACGGACAGGCGTCTCCCGATTCGATGCTTGATCATCATCCGCTCCTGTGGTTTCAGCCCCGACACGCATACGAGGGAAAGGGAAGATTCCTTTCACCGCGACCATGGAAAAAGCGCATTGTAGCCGATTTGACGATTTCCGGAGGTACTGGCTCAGGAGGAACGAGGGACTTTGAGTTTTCCTCAGGATTCCGGGGTCAGTTCAATATCCAGGTTGACCGGCTGGACATGGCATTCATCGGCGGTGATGACGATCATGCCCCGGGTTTCCGTTGCATAGCTATCCGCTGTGATGGTCAGCTCATAAGTGCCCGCCCGTTCTCCGGCGCCGACGTATTGTCCGTCGCCGGTCTCCATCATGGTCTCAGTATAATCACCGTCAGTCAGTATCAATGTGGCTCCCGTAATCGGCTGGCCGGACTCCGAATCGGTCAGGCGGACATTGAGTCCGTAGACAAAGACTGTCGTACAAACGACATCACACTGCGTGAAGGACACACCACCCAGAATCAGCAGTGAAAGCAACGCACGCATCTCGATTCACCTTCATATTCCATGTTGGTATTCATGAGCCCTATCACACCTGCCGGATTGTAGAAGCGCCCAGATGTCCTGACTGCGAGTGTCGTCCGATTCGGCAAGGCCGTTGCTCAGGCAGAGTGTCGTGCATAGACCGCCATGTTGCGAAGCTCCAGGGTCGGCGCGAATTCGGCATGACGGCCGAAGTACTCGAGCATGGCCTGGCGAACTCCCGGAAATGACTTGCTCCGCGTGTCATGCATGGCCACGTATCCGCCGGGGACCACATGGGGCGCGAAGGCTTCGAGATCGGCAAGAACGTCCGGATAGTCATGCGAGCCATCGATCCACAGCAGCCGGATCGGCTCGGACCACTCCCGGCCTACATCCTGAGAGCGGCGGCGGATCGGTTCGATCCAGGATTCCAGATCGGCCTCTCGGACATGCTTTTGAAAGGTCGCGAAGCTGTCATCTTCCGGTCGGACGTCGGGACGCTCGTGGCCGTCGTGAGGGTCGATCGCGATCAGGGGGAGACATTCCCTTCCCAGCCGGCGAAGGGCGGTCCCCAGCCAGAGTGTGCTTTTGCCCAGGAAGCTGCCGATCTCGACCACGCGTCCGTCTTCCGGAGCGTGCATGCAGAGAAAGTACAGGAGGGCGCCCTGCTCGCGATTGAGGCAGCCGGGCGTGCCGTCGAGTGCTGCCAACTCAGCTTCGGTCAGTTCCTCCTCCACGCAGGCGAGGGCATCACGGCGGAGGCGATTGGCCGCCGTGGGAAGAATCCGGGAGATCGTGCGCTTCAGGCCCATGGACGTGGACGATAACAGTCCCCGGAATGACTGGCCAGAGCCGGGTGTGGCCTGGCGGAGCCCTGACGGTCAACCGACAATGGGGGAAGGGCAATTTTCAGCCTCACTTGATGCTGCAAGCCCCAAGGGCTTGCATTGTCGATGGGCTGCAGTATACTTGTGAGGCTACGAGTTGATACGTTTTCCATGCAGGTGAGACGATGAAAGAAGGCATACACCCTGAATACCGCGAGGTCGTGTTCTACGACGTCGGGGCCGACTTCAAACTGAAGACCCGCAGCAGCGTGGCCACCTCCGACACCATCGAAATGGATGGCCAGGAATACCCGGTGGTCAAGGTCGAGATTTCCAGCGCGTCGCATCCATTCTTCACGGGTCAGGAGAAGTTCCTCGATGCCGCGGGACGCGTGGAAAAGTTCCAGAAGAAGTTCGGTGGGGACTACTTCAAAGGCAAGAAGAAAAAGTAGCGACGTTTCGGCACTGCCCGATGGGCCGGGTTGGATGTCCGCGTGCCGAGTCTCGATCGCCGAGCAACATACACCATCTCGCCGGGTCGGCCATACGCCAAACGCCTGTGACCCGGCGAGTTTTCTTTTTCGATTTCCTCATCGCGACCACCGTTGAGGCATGTCGATGGCATCAACCAGCTCACATGACAAGGTCCTGGCCAAGATGGATGAACTGCGCGCCCGGTACGAGGCGATCGGCGAGGAAATGTCCAGACCGGAGGTGGCGGGTGATCCCGTCCACATTACCAGGCTCACCAAGGAGCATGGCAAATTGCGGCGCATGGTCGAACCCTACTCGGCCTACTGCAGGGCCCGCGAGACTCTGAGCGAGAGCCAGGCGATCCTGAACGATCCCGAAGCCGATGCGGATCTGCGCGAGCTTGCCGAAGAGGACCTTGCTGCTTCCCAGGGACAGGTGGAGACGCTCTTCGACGCGTTGAAGCAGGCCCTGGTGACAAGCGAGGACGCCGCCATTTCGGCCATCATTCTCGAAATCCGAGCCGGCACCGGCGGAGATGAAGCAGCCTTGTTCGCTCGGGATCTCTACGAGATGTATCTCCGTTTCTGTGAGCGGCACGGTTTCAAGACCGAGGTGCTGGATTCATCGCCATCGGACCTGGGGGGCTACCGCGAGATCGTGGTCACGGTCAAGGGCGACGGCGTGTTCCGCATGCTGGGCTACGAGGGGGGAGGGCATCGGGTTCAACGGGTGCCGGAGACGGAGACCCAGGGCCGTATCCACACTTCCGCCGCCACCGTGGCGGTGCTGCCTGAAGCCGAAGAAGTGGATGTCGAGATCGACTGGGAGAATGACGTGATCGAGCACGTCAGCCGCGCGGGCGGTCCGGGAGGCCAGAACGTCAACAAGGTCGCCTCCGCGATCAAGCTCGAGCACCAGCCGACCGGGATTACCGTCTCGATGCGGGACGAGAAGAGCCAACACAAGAACCGGGCCAAGGCCCGCCGGTTGTTGGCCTCGCGTGTCGTGGATCAAATCATGACGACACAACGGAGCGAGCGCGACGCGACCCGAAAGACGATGATCGGCTCGGGTGATCGAAGCCAGCGCGTTCGCACGTACAACTTTCCTCAGAATCGGTGCACGGACCACCGCATCGGCATGGATCTTCACAGCCTGGATCGCATCATGGAAGGCGAGATCGATGAACTGATTGTGGCGCTGCAGCGGTACGATATTGAGCAACGCCTGCAGAATCTGTGAACGCTGTTCCTGGGCGTTCCGATTACAGGGGGGCCTGCCACAGTGCAGTGGCGGCCGGGGCCGGGCTTTTCGCGCCCCTCCTCAGAGGTTAAACTTGAATAGATCACGCTTACGCAGATCTGAAGTGAAGTGCAGTTCAGGAAGACGGCATTCTAACGAGGGGCGGACGACTGACCATGGATATCCTTCCTGCCATCGACCTTCGTGAAGGTAAATGCGTACGGCTCTTGCAGGGCGATTACGCGCGGCAGATCAATTACGCCGATGATCCGGTGGAGGTCGCCCATGCGTTCGAGGTGGCGGGCTCTTCCTGGGTGCACGTCGTGGATCTCGACGGCGCGCGGGACGGCCGACTGCACAACCTCGAGACCATTCAGCGCATTGCCGAAAACACGAAGCTGAAGTTGGAGGTCGGTGGCGGATTGCGTGAGGTGGAGACGATCGAATCGCTACTGGCGGCGGGGGTCAGCCGGTGCGTGGTCGGGACGAAAGCCCTGCAGGACTGGAAATGGTTCGCGTCGTTGATGGAACGTGAGACCTGTCAGGACAGGATCGCACTCGGCCTGGACGCCCGCGACGGCAAACTGGCCGTGCACGGATGGACGCAGGAGGTCAACCTGACCGCGATCCAGGTGGCCGAGCGGGCCTCCGATCTTCCGGTCGCCGCACTGATCTACACCGATATCGGCCGTGACGGCATGCTGCTGGGGCCGAACCTGGAAGCCGTCCGGGATCTGGCGTCGGGAACGGAGATTCCCGTCATTGCCTCGGGGGGTGTGACGGACATCGACGACGTCCGAAGGCTGGCGGCGTTGCCACTGGGCGGCATCATCATCGGTCGCGCCATCTACGAGAAACAGATCGACCTCGTCCAGGCGATCCAGGCTGCCGCCTAGTTTCATAGAATTCGGTGACTTCGCCGGGCGTGAACTCCCGGCACGCTCGGGAACGCAGACGGCGCCTCGATCAAGGAGTTGTCACGGAAGATGCGTTGTGATTGCGACAGATGGTCACTGCTGATGGGGATGATGTCCATCAGCCTTGTGTCGATGCCACTGTTTGCCGAAGGCCGTGATGAGCCACCAGTGGTCGCCGAGCCCAGCCTTGCGGATCTGCTTGAGCGGCGTTGGGGGCTGCACGCGGAACGCGACCTGCGCAATCCACAACAGGAACGCGTTCACCCGGCTGCGGTCTTCCGCCGCGTGGATCCCGACCGCCCGGTGACCCTCAAGCCTCTGATCGCCTTGGGGTCCGATCGACCGACGCATGCCGGCTGGTATCCCACGCCTCCGCGCGCCGACCATTTGCCCCGGGACACGGACGCTTCCACGCGAAAGAAAGTCTGGTCGTTCGCGTACGCTTCACCCCCGGAAAAGAGTTTTTTCGGCGGATCGGCCCCGCGTCTGACCTCCGGCGAACCGATGTTCGATCCCGGACCGGGAACCTTTTCACTGTGGGTCGCCTGCGAGTCGAGTGTCCGTGATGGCCGGATGGAGTATGTCCATCTGCACCCGGGCCTGAATCGGCGTAACGGCGCGGGGGATCATCGAGCGAAAATCTACCCCGCGCGCAATCAACGTACGGGAAACTTCGCTGAGCATACTTACCTCGTCGCATGGGACGTTTCAGGGACCGGCGCGTTTCATGAACTGATCATACAAATCGGGAATGTGGAAATGCTTCCCGCGCATCCGGCTTTCCCGGGGCTGCTTTCGGAGAATGCGCGCGTGAGGAAGGTGGCCGAGGGATTCCAATCTCCCGATGGTCCGGCATGGAATCCCCTCAGCCAGGCGCTCTATTTCACGGATCTATCGAAAACGCAGGTGCTTCGCTGGACACGACAGCAGGTGTACGTCTCCACCGAGCACAGTCACGGCGCGATCGGCCTCATGGTCGACTCCCAAGGGCGCATGCTGTCCTGCGAGTCGCACGCCCAACGAATTGCGCGGACGACCGCCGGCGGCATCACGACCACGCTAGTCTCGCATATCGACGGGAAACCGCTGAGTACGCCCCGCGATCTCTGGTTGGATCAGCGTCAAGGGGTCTACTTCACGCACTTCACGGACGTACCGAGCCAACTGACCGCGGAGCAGGAACAGTCGGTGCTGTACGTTTCCGGCAAGGGCATCGAGGAAGCCCGGGTGGTCGTGGGTGGACTCGCGCGGCCCGCCGGGCTGGCCATCTCGCCCGATGGGCGGATGCTTTACGTAGCCGATGCCGGCAGCCAGGAGATCCGGCGTTACCGCATACTTTCGCCGGGCGTCGTCGCCAAGGGCGAGAGAATTGCTCACGTCGCCGAACCGGGGGGAATGACGATGGATGAGGAAGGCCGGCTTTACATTGCCGGCCGGGGGGGCGTCTGGGTACTGGATCGACACGGACTCTGGATCGGCATTATCGAAACGCTGGAACACCCGCGCAACTGCACTTTCGGGGGCGAGAAGAACAACGCGCTGTTCATCACGGCGGGCAAGTCGCTTTATCGCGTCGACATGCGGACCCGAGGTTGGCATCTGCATCGCGACGGAACGCCACCCCGCTTCCGCCCGGATTGGGATCTGGTTACATCGAAGTGAGGGGGGACTCCCCGGTCGTCATGCCCGCATCGTGCATTGGGACCCAAGATGCTGCGGGCCAGAATGCTTAGAGGGTGGCAAGCAACTCACGAAGCATCACGAGAAGATCCTCAACCTCCCCACTTCCGGCGGTCCACGTTCCGGGCACGCAGCGTCCTTGTGCGTCGAGCACCCGCGTGTGCCGATCAAGCGGGATCTGGGAGTCCGCCATGGCCTCCCGATACCGCCGGGCTGCGGCCAAGGCTGCGTCTTCGTCGGGATATTCCACGAACCAGATGAGCACGCGCCGGTGTAGGTTCGCCTCCTTCTCGCCTTCGGAATCGATTTGAATCTCCGCCACTTGCAGAATCGCATCGCCATCCAGCCCGAACCGAAGGTCCAGCACATCGGAAGGGATGGCTGTCAGCAGCGGGGGATCGAGCATCATCAGCGCCTTCGTGCTGCGGACGACCCATACGCGGCATCGTTCGCGTACCTCCGGCGGTATGCTCATCATCAGGAAGGGAGGATCGCTGCCGGGGATTTCGAAGACGACCTTCTTCAGGACCGCATCGCAGTCGGGCAAAGTGCCAGGCGTGTTCTCCGAAGCAGGCCTGCTCATCGCCCCATCGACCACTCCTGTACGGCAACGCACCAGGATGGTGGCATCTCCCTGCCACGCCGCGTACAGCGCGCCGTCCGGCGTGGGCTCACGTGTCCGAATGGATCCGTCGGCACGATTGAATTCGCCCCGAGACCCGGTTGCCACACTGAACAAGCCATACGCATCCAGGGGCGATTCGGCCTCGAAGTAGAGCAACTCCGCTATCGAATCCGAGCTGCGATAGACGGCATGACCGACGCGTTCGAGGGGATAGAGTTGTGCGAACTCGCGTAGCCGATCATCGGTGACCAGTTGATCCATCAACCCGGGGGCACGCATGCGCGCGGCCTTTATCTTGGTCCAACCGACGAGTTGATCGGTTTTGGGAATGACATGCGGCGTTTCGGGATCGTCGTTCCGATCTTCGCGAGGAAGCACGTTCCCGGTATCTCGTGCATCGGTGGACGCGATTGTCCGGGTGTCGTCCGGGGTGCTCGCGGAGCCGTCGGCAGTAGCGGACGGTCGCGTGGTGGTGGACGCTTCCTCACGGCAGGCCAGCGGCAACAGAAGCAGCGGAAACAGCAATTGAAGATGAAATCTATTCATGATGGTCGATGTGTCAGGGTCGGCGTGACCCGACGCGCGGCGTAAACCCGCAGTCGGCAATTCTACTTCAGCCGGTGCAGTCCGTCGAGATGAGGGCTTCACGACGGCTTGCCGTACGCGAGGTCTGACTATAATCAGAGAGGTCAGCAATCGTTCGAATGATCACAGGAATCCGCTCATGGGAATCTCACTCAAGACACTCCTGGCTCAGAATACCATGCCTTCTGCGCCTGAACTCGTGCGCAAGGAACCCAACGGTGCGCTCCGCTGTCTGGCGTGCGGTCACCGGTGCCGCATCCCGGAAGGGCGGCCCGGCGTCTGCCGGGTGCGTTTTCATGAGGACGGCACGCTGCATGTTCCCGCCGGTTACGTGGCGGGGCTTCAGGTCGACCCCATCGAGAAAAAACCGTTCTACCACGCCTACCCGGGTCGCAACGCGCTCTCGTTCGGCATGCTCGGCTGCGATCTGCACTGCTCCTATTGCCAGAACTGGGTCACCAGTCAGGCCCTTCGCGATGAGCAGGCGATCAGTATGCCCCGTTTCATCGAACCGCATCGCGTCGTGGAAATCGCTTCGGAGCACGACGCGCCGGTCATGGTCAGCACCTACAACGAGCCGCTGATCACGGCGGACTGGGCCATGAAGATTTTCGAGCCCGCCCGGGAGAAAGGCATCGTCTGCGGCTTCGTTTCCAACGGCAACGCCACCCCGGAGGTGCTTGAATACATCCGTCCCTGCGTGGATCTCTACAAGGTGGATCTCAAGAGCTTCAACGACCGCGACTACCGAAGCCTCGGCGGCACGTTGAAGGCAGTGTTGGAAACGATCGAGCTGTTGAAGGCCATGGGTTACTGGGTGGAGATCGTCACGCTCATCGTGCCGGGCTTCAACGACGGAGATGAGGACCTGCAAGGCATGGCGGCGTTTCTCGCCGGTATCTCGCGCGATATTCCCTGGCACGTCACCGCCTTCCATCCCGATTACAAGATGACCGATCCGGGCCGCACGCCGTGTTCGACGCTGATCCGCGCGTACGAGATCGGCAGGGAGGCGGGGCTGCACTTCGTCTATCCCGGGAACATCGCTGGCGGTGTCGGCCTGCGTGAGAACACGTTCTGCCCGCACTGTGAGTGCCTTCTCATCGAGCGCTACGGGTTCTACGTCAAGAACAACCGCATGCACGGAGAATGCTGCCCTTCGTGTGGGGAGCCCGTGCCGGGCGTGTGGGAAGTCCGGCCGCCCGTGCGAAGCGATGGTGATGGCGTGCCGATGCCGGTTCTCCGTTAGGAATCAGCGAGATCAGTACAGCGTCGGGTACCGGCTCAGTACGCGCCGCGCGCCCGGCAGATGGCCGGGATGGTCTTCAGCAGGTACTTGATGTCTTCCAGCAGCGAGTAGCGGCTGATGTACTTGAGTTCCAGATTGATGCGCTCGTTCAACGGCAGCAGACCCCGTCCGTTGACCTGCATCGGCCCCGTAATGCCGGGCTTGATGCTCAGCCGTTTGCGATGCCAGAGTTCGTATCGCTGCACGACTTGAAGCTCCTCCGGTCGCGGTCCGACCATACTCATTTCGCCCTTGAGCACATTGATCAACTGGGGCAGTTCGTCGAGGCTGGTTCGGCGAAGCAGCCGGCCGATACGCGTGACCCGAGGATCATCCTTGATTTTGAACGCCGGCTGCTCGAGGCGATCGAGATCGACGAGATCACGCAGGCGCTCTTCGGCGTCGGCCACCATGGATCGGAACTTGAACATCTTGAAGCGCTTGCCGTTCTCACCGACGCGGACCTGGGCGAAGAAGATCGGCCCACGCGAATCCAGCCAGATAAGCACGGGGAGGGCAAGGAATAGCGGCAGGGCGAGGATGATGCAGAAGGAGGCCACGACGATGTCGAAGCAGCGCTTCACGAAGTTCTGATACCCGGTCAAGACCGGATCGCGAAGCCCGATCAGCGGGATATCCTCAATTTCCGTGAGCGTGGCCCGAACCATCGTCACTTCGTAGATGTCGGGCACCAGGCGGAGTCGAACATGCTCGGCCTGGCAGCGGTGCGCGATGTCCAGCGCCTGATCGTGAAGTTGCCCCGGCAACGCCACGATGATCTCGTCGATACGATGCTTTCGAATCACCCGCTCCAGATCATGAACCGCGCCCAGTCGGGCGAGATCGGCATCCTTTTCACCGTCCACCGCCAGAAAGCCGCAGAAGGTGTAGCCCCAGGCGGAGTTTTCCTGGAATGCCAGTGCCAGTCGCTTCGCGGTGGTACCCGTGCCGACAATGACCGTTCGCCGCATGCCCACACCGCGGCGGTGCAGGGCGTTCTGCACGATATGTTTGGACGCTCGAGACAAGATCAGAAGTGTCGAGGCGTAGAGCACGAAGAAGATGACCAGCCAGCGGGGGAAGACGAAGAGCCGTGTGAAATAGGCATAACTGAGGAAGAAGGCGGTCACCACCAGCAGGGACGCCAGCAGATTGGCGATGTCACTGAAGAGCTTTCGCTTGTAGATGTAGCTTTCCATCGCGCCGCTGACGGCCAGCCAGATCACCCCCAGGATCACGAACGTGTGGATCACTACCGGCGTATCGATGGGGTTCGTGGGAATACCGACCCCGAAGCTCTCCTTGGTCAGGTAGGCCACGATCATAGATATTGTCACGATCATCACATCAACGCATTGATGCAAAAACCGCGAGCGCAGGTTGTCACGCCTGATGTTTCGCGCCATGGTTACATAAATCTTGCAGGCGAAAGCCCGAAGCGTGCTTCCTGATTCCGACCTGACCGCTTAGGCCGGAATCCACGCTGATTCGCTCAGGCTATCTTACGTCCAATATCGGTGTCCGGGCAACCGATCCCGGAGGTCATTTCACAGAATTCGAGAAGATGGGATAACTTTCCTGACGTTCATGCGGGCGGCTGGGGGGAGCGAGGCTGCACCTCGGCGACCAGGACGGCGTCACCCGAAGCAGAGCATTTACCGGCCGCGGTGCGACCGGTCTGTACGTTCAGGATCGCATTCGCGCCACGCTCGACGGCCGATGCCTTGAGCGCGATCAAAGCGTCATCCGGCGTCGGCAATCCCTCCACGAAAACCGCCTCAACCTGCCGAACCACGCGATACCCGGCCAGTCGGCCGCTTGTGGATGTCGCAACGATGCCTCGCGACAATTCCCGCCGTTCCGCCTGCAGCGCGGCCAGATCGACGTTGTATTTCTGCAGTTTGGGATGAATCGTGGGTCCGCGGCGCCTCCGGATCGAGCGTCGCACACGCGACCAGATCACGCGAAGCACTATAAGAATGGCGAATATCCCCAGCAGCGGGAGCAACCAGCCACGGTTCTCTAGAAACCAAGTTGAAGGAACGAATGTCAATAAGGCATGCATGGTTGTTCTTCCGAGGCTTCCAGCATCGCAAGGGGGCTGTCAAGCGGCCGCATCACGCGGATTGGGGGTGGGAGGCTGCGTGCCGGGCTGGTCCAGCTTATCTCCCCTGTAGGTCGTACCACGCCACGTCGTGGAGCTTCGCCCCCCAAGTTTTGTCATGGCATTGATCAGGATGCCGACGCCGATGGTCGCCCCGATGATCCACGTCGGCGCCAGCCACGGGCTCGTGTAGCTCAGCCGGTAGTAGCGCACCAGCAGCGACTGGTTTGCCAGCACCGCCGCCACGGATCCGAGCAGGGGCCAGATCCAACCTGATGCCAGCGCCGACGGCTGGAGCAGGCACACCAGGCCCGTGATCACAAGGCTCGCGTACGGGAAGATGCTCATGATCAGCAGGATCAAGAGCGTCCGCAGCAAGCGCCGGAACGTCCCGAAGCATCCGTAGAAGATCCGGCTCCAGCCGCGCCAGATGTCGCGGAAGTTCGAGTACATTCGCACGGTGTACAGGTCGTCATTCTGCATCACGAAAAGCCGCTGACCACGCTCCTTCGCCAGCCGGGCCATGTGCATGTCCTCGTTGACTTCCGTCTTGACCTCGTCGTGGCCGCCCACCGCCTCGTAGCAGGAGCGCTTCATGAGCATGAACGCGCCGTTGGCGTAGGCGGCGGAGTGGTTCGGGTTGTTCACATTCCGCGGATGGAACCAGTACACCATCAGCGCCCCGCACACCGGCTGCATGATCCGTTCCCAGGTGCTTCGCGTGTCCAATCTTGGCAGCAGCGAGAAAAAGTCGACGTCATTCTCGAGCGCGTGGCGCATCGCCATCGATACGGTGCGAGGTGATGAATGCTCGCAGTCGGCGTCTCCGAAACATAGCCATTCACCACCCGCATGCGTCATGCCTTCGCGCATGGCGTTGTTCTTACCGAACCAGCCGTCGCGGAGTTCGGTAATGTGCACGACACGGAGCCGGCCCGTGGAATCTTCCTGACGAAGTCGTTCGAGGATCTCGCCGGTGCGATCGTCACTTCGATCGTTGATGACGATCAATTCGAGATGGGGGTAGTCCTGGGCGAGCACGCTGCGGACCGCCAACTCGATGTTCTCCTCTTCATCCTTGCCCGCGATCAGGAACGAGACGAGCGGGGCGTCGGCGGGGGGACTGTCATACGAGTCCGATCGCAGCGGGATCTGCTCGAGTTTCGCGCGGTTCACGTCCAGGTGACGGGACAGCCAGATCAGCGCCACGAGGGCGAGAAAGACGGTCCAGATGATCAATCCGGTCATGCTGATCTTTCTGTGCGTTGTGACATCGTGAGGCGGTGACGTTCCGCCACGACCGCATGTCTGGGTGCATTCGGCTCAGGCCCGCCATTGGCGAAGTCCTCGTGGTTCAGGGACGAACTGATTATCCCGACCCACGGCTCAGGCATCAACCCAGGCCTCGATTCGTGGATGGGAGACCCGCTCAGTAATCTCATGGTCATACCCCGACAGGTCGCTGGTGTACGGTCACTCCGAGATCATGTGCGACGTGAAGAGGGAGACCTCGGTACCGGGTTCACGCCAGGCATCGGCGGGCAGGCCTGCCTTCAACTCGCAACACTTGCTGAGGAGTTGCTCGGCGTTCCAATGATGCTCGGTGGCCACCTGTGGCAGGAAGCATCCGGAGTGCTGCCCGCGACGAACGTAGATACCGTGGGTGCCCGGCACCAGCCGCGCAGGCTCGGTCGTCCTTTCCATGGCCGATAGCACCGAGATTTCGATCGTCAAGCGGGGCAATTCATCGAGCGTGACCGGCTGTCGACGAAAACGCGGGTCGTCGAGCACGTGCAACGCCATAGTCTGCACCGTTTCGGCAAGCGAGCCCTCCGGATGAAACCGGCCCATGCATCCGCGCAGCCTGCCCCGATTGCGAAGCGTCACGAACGCGCCGCCGTACGGCTCATCCTGTTCCGGCAAAGCGGTGGCCGAGGGGAGCGGTTGTGCGCTCAGCAGGCAGCGCATCGTCTCCCGTGCGAGGCTCAGCAAGCTCCGTTCCTGGTGCTCATCGAGTATGTCGGCCATCCTTTCTGTCCGTTGAGTGGCTTATGAACCATGCCTCTCACGAGCGGGCGATGTGGAGGGACTGGCTTCCGAGGGATGCATTCACTTCATTCTCAGCGGGGTTGCCCAGGCTGTCAAAAGGGAAGCGTCGATCCATGCCATCTCTGATCTTCTGCACGGGACCGAAACGATCAGCCATCATGCAAACCACACCAGACGCGTGATTGTCCTGCCACACTTGCAGGGATAGAATCGAGTGATGCGTGGGCATCGCCATCGGCCCTGCAGCCGGTGAAATGGTTCGAAACGCAGTTTTCTTGCCCGGGAGGCAGCATGCAGCGTTTGCTTGGGGCGGCAGTCGTCTTGCTCTGGATCAGCGCCATGTATTTCCTGATCAAGAAGGACGTCTGGCCGATGCTCAGTGCCCAGGATGTGCCTCCCATCACCAGTGAACAGCTCGCCCAGCTCGACAACCGCGAGCATCAGTTCGGCATCTTCCAGGTCAATGATGCTGGCCGGAGTGAGCGGATCGGCACCGCCTGGCACGAGGTGCGCCACGGCCCGGTGCTGACGACCATGACCGGCAACGTGCTGATCGAGGGCTTCCGCATGATGCCCGTCGTCCGCATTCAGACCAAGACCGATTTTGACAAAGAGGGCCTGCTCGACAGCTTTCGCCTCGACGTGTACGGCATCCCCATGACCAAGATCCACATTTTCGGCGAGCGCCGCGGGATCTATTTTCCTATCGATATGCAGATCGGCCCGCTTAACCGACACAAGCGGCTGCACCTCCCCGAGAGCCGCCTCATCAGCGAGAGTATCCAGCCGTTCACCGTCCTGCCGAAACTCCAGGTTGGCCAGTCCTGGCGGATGCAGGTACTTGATCCCATGACCGCCATTCTCAGCCGCAACGCCAAGATGACCTCTGTCGTGGCCCGTGTGACCGGGAAAGAGTCGATTCCCTACGAGGGCGAGTCCGTATCCTGCTACATCGTCGAAACGCTACCCGAACAGGTCAAGGCCTGGGTCGATGAAGAAGGGCGCGTGCTGCGCCAGTCCACCAAGCTGCCCGGCTTCGGCGAGATCGTCGTCATCATGGAGACCTTCAAGCCTGAGAAACTCCAGGATGCCCAGGTCCGCGTCCCCGCAAGGTGGATGCATGACAAGCCTATTGAGGTTCCTCAGGACATGGACCCTGTCCAGCCCGAAGCTGCTTCAACGACACTGGAGGAGAACTGACCATGGAGCCCGCCATCTCCCTGCGGAACGTCACGAAGCGTTATGGCGATTTTACCGCCGTACGCGATCTCAGCCTCGATGTCCCCGCCGGGGAACTCTTCGCCTGCCTCGGACCCAACGGAGCGGGCAAGACCACCACCATCAAGATGATCTGCGGCCTGCTCCTGGCGGATGAGGGTTCGGTCCACGTCTTCGGGCATCCCATGGGCCGAGATGCCCGGGAGGCCAAGGCGCTGCTCGCCTATCTGCCGGATCAACCCTTCCTTTACGACAAGCTCAGCGGCTCGGAGTTTCTTCATTTCGTGGGGCAGATGTACCAGCTCTCCCGCGCGCAGATCAAGCACCGTGTGGCGGAGCTGGCCGAGCAACTGGAGATGGCGAGCTACCTCGATCAGTTGACGGAAAGCTACTCTCACGGCATGAAGCAGCGCGTGGCCCTGGCGGCGGCGCTGCTCCACCGGCCGCGCGTGCTGGTGATCGACGAGCCGATGGTCGGCCTGGACCCCAAGACGGTCCGCACGGTCAAGGACTTGATGAACGAGATGGTTCAGCAGGGAAATACGGTATTCATGAGCACGCACACGCTCGAAGTGGCGGAGGTGGTCGCCGACCGCATCGGGATCATCAACCACGGTCAGCTCATCGCCGTTGGCACCCTCGATGAACTCCGCCATCGCTCCGAACTCAACAGCACGCTCGAGGATATCTTCCTCAAGCTCACCGCCGACAAGCAGGACGTCCAGAGCGAAACCGTACCGACGTAACCCCACAGGTAAATTCTCCTGTCTGTGCGCCGCAGTGCCCAACTGGTACGCCATGCCGCTCAGTCAGTAGCGCGACGGTGAGGGAGCGGATACCGAGCACACCAGCGCCATGCGAACAGGCCCACGCAGGCAACATGCCCGCGATGGTCGCGCACCGGATGACGTGCGTCGAGAGTTACCCTAATGCGGCATGTACTTCAACGCCACGAAGCCGCCGACCAGCAGTATCACAAAGGCGATGCACGCCAGGTTAAAGTACTTGTCGATCAATGGTTTGATCGTCGGCCCGAACGCGCCCATCAACCCCGCCACGAGGAAAAACCGGGCGGATCTGCTGAGGGTCGACGCCAGCATGAAGATGAGGAACATCTTCAGATCGGCCCCGAAGAACACGCCGGCGGAGATGGTCGCCACCTTGTAGGGCAAGGGCGTGAAACCGGCGGCAAAGACAATCCAGAAGTTGTACTTCTCGTACCAACCGGTGGCCTTGTCGAAGTTGTCGGTGTTCACGCCGGGGATGTGAAGCGAGTAAACCCAGTCGTCGATCCCGTCCCAGACGGTCATGCCGATGAGATAGCCCAGGGCCCCGCCGACGATCGACGCCACCGAGCACCACAGCGCGAACGTGATCCACTTCTTCCGGTTGCCCAGCACCAGCGGCGCCAGCAGCGTGTCCGGCGGAATCGGGAAGAAGCTCGACTCGGCGAAGCTCATGAGGACAAGTGCCCACGTGCCGTACGGAGAATCCGCCCAGCTCAGCACCCAGTCGTACATCCGCCGGTGGAGATACCACCACGGCAACGGCCGCTCGACCGGCGCTTCAGGAATAGATGAGGCATATTGAGTGGCCTCCGGCGAGACCTCGTCGGCGGGCGGATGGGGATCGGTACTGCTCAAGACTTCTCTCCTCAACGTCGGGTCAGGCAACCGGCCACGATGCCGTCACTGCGGCCTGGCGGCAGTGATCGAGCCGCGATTATAGAGGCGGGATTCAAGACGATTCAATCACGACGGGAGTTGACGCTCGCTTTGCGGTTTAGGGGTGTGGCCTCGACAGGAAGAAGTGACAGTCATTGGTCAACCGCGGCCCCAAGGGTATACTACTGAGCATTCCGATCTGCACACCACGATGCATCGAGCGCAGGTCGGTTCATCCAGGCCGGCGCTCGCATCGATGGCCTCACCAATATCGGGCGCACATGTTCCCATGTCCGACCAGCGATTGCGGCGACACATCGCCACGCAGGCGGCCCGCCTGATGTACGAGCGGGTCGAGAAGGAGTACTACACCGCCAAGCGCAAGGCCGCCGCTCAACTCGGCGCCAAGGCACGCTTCAACCCGCAGGATCTGCCCTCGAACCGCGAGATCCGCGACGAGATCCAGAACCTCGCCCGACTCTACGAGGGGCAGGCGCGGCTCGAGAAACTGGCGGACATGCGTGTGACGGCACTAAAGCTCATGCGGCTGCTGGAAGCGTTCACACCCAGACTGATCGGCAGCACGCTCACCGGCCACATCCGCCAGGGTTCCGATATCGACATCCACGTGTTCAGCAACGACATTGCCGCCGTTACCGATCTGCTCGAGACATACGGCCACGATTTCAACGTCGAGCACAAGCGCATCGTCAAACACAACACCGAGCGGGTTTTTACGCACATCCACCTGATGGGCAAGTACCCAGCGGAGTTGACCGTCTACTCGCGCGATCTGGTGAATTACCCGTTCAAAAGCTCCATCACCGGCAAGACCATCGAGCGAGCGGATATCTGCGCCGTTGAAGAACTGATCGCTCGCGAACATTCGGAGGTCACGCTCGAAGAAGATGACGTAGCGTCCGAGGTGGATCCGTTCCTCATCTGGCCGCTGCTGCTCGCCCCGTTGGAGAAGGTCAAACAGGATCCGCGATACCATCCCGAGGGCGACGCCCTCTATCATGCGCTCCAGGCGTTCGAACTGGCTCGCGACGAGATCCCTTACGATCAGGAACTCATCACCGCTGCGCTATTGCATGACGTCGGCAAAGCCATCGACCCGGCGGATCATGTGGCGGCGGGGCTGGAAGCTCTGGAGGGCACACTCACCGAGCGCGAGGAATTTCTCATCGCCCACCATATGGACGCCCAGGCTTTTCTGCAGGGGGAACTCGGCGCGAAACAGCGCCGCCGGCTCTCGGAAAGCGAGTGGTTCGAGGACCTGATGACGCTGCGCAGTATCGACGACCGCGCCCGCGCACGCGGCGTCGAGGTCTGCACCATCGAGGAGGCCATGGCCTACCTGCGCAGCTTCGAGGAGGCGGAGGAGGAATACGGCTGGACTTGATGCCGTGATGCCGAAAGACGCCGGCCGCACCGCGGGCAGAAGTTGAAACGGCAGCGATCCCGCTGCGTCTCACGACGACTGCAGAGCGGGCAAAGCCGCACGTGGTTTTCCTGGGAGATGCGTTCGAGGACGCCACGCAGCATCGGCCCCCGTCGCGGGAGAGGCCCGAAGCGCACCGGCGGACCCGCCCGCCGATCATCAATCGGTCGCGGGCCAAGGCGATCCAGATCATTCCGGGCGTAGCGCGACAGGAGATACACGAGCACGCGAATGCGGATGCGAACCCACCAGATCCAGATATCCAGGCCGGAGTCCCGACGGCGCAGGTACTCCTCGAGCGAGTCCCGCTCCCAGCGCCATTGACGGGCCAGCATTTCCAACGACCTGTCCGAACTCGTCGTCAACATCATGTGTCCTCAAAAGCTGCCGCCCAGCATATCATGCGGTTCGCCGTGTCTATCCTATTGTTGACGTCCGGAATGCGACGGTCGATCGGCGATTTCAAAAACTTCCGGAATCTTCGAACGTGGAAACTGGAATCACTCACGCCGATGAACGCCGGACTGTTTATCGTAGGGATGGCATGGAATGTCGGTTTTGCCCCGCACGTCGTCCTGGCTGTTCGACGCAAGGAACCAGAACGTGCCTGTGGTTTGCCCTGAATCTGGTCATCGCCTGTAGAGCAACTGGGCAGATTTTGAACGAATTGCCCATGGGCTGGGCGGCAAGGCGGCACTCCATCATGGGAGCGGGCATCTGCGGAGATGGCATCATCCTTACCTGCTAGGTGGCAGAATTGTACACCCTGGCGTACGAACTCTAGAGTCGGCGTAGAAAAGTTTCATAAATATATATATTAAAAAGGCTTACATGGATTCTGGGAGACGAAATTGTCATGGACTGAAGGTTCCGAATTCTCGGCGGAGTCTCGATTGGCAGACTGGTTCAGCCGATACGGAAAATGCCTGTGTTGCGTAGGGAAAATATCCCGCCCGAGGAGCATCTGCAGCGATGAACAGGTTGAGACAGGGCCATGGCTTCGGTATCATGCACAGCTTCGGGGTCGAGTACCTAAGTTCAATGTTGGCAATGGCTAATCGTTTGCTGAGAAGGTGAGCGCCGACCCTGTGAATAAGGCTGAGAGGCGGATGGATTGGGTAATCCTTAATAAGTTTGCCTCAAGGCCTTAACCGACTTCGCCCGGTAAACTGCCTAAACTTCGGCTGGAGTTCGTCTGTTCGCTTTGAATAAAAAGCAAATGCGAACGATCCAGTTCGCTCGACCTCGAATCAGGGCGATGAGAGTGGGGGATATCACTCGGGTTGGATTCTTCCAAGCAGCGCACGATTTGTGAATGACTTACGTAAGAGAGGGTGAGGACGGGTTTTGTCCTGAGCCATGCTCGAAGTAAGTCAGTTGATCAAGCGGATCTCTCAACGATCCACACGACAGGGGGGGACGGTTCACGGCCTCGGCGCGCGGCTGAGAGGGACGGAGTGCGCGCGGACGGCGCCAAATCCACGCGAATCCTCTACGATAATCCCGTAGTGTTACTTGGCGTTTCGTTTAACTCGACACACTGAAGACCATGCAATCATCTAATCGTCAGGGAAGGCCGGGGAAGCAGGCGATCGAGACAGCCGAGACGGGTAATCCTGGAGACCAATCATCGCGGTCCCGTCGCGCGACGTGGTGGGTGGCTGGGTTGGCCGTTGTGGTACTGTTGTGGAGTTACTGGCCGACGCTGGTTGACTTGTGGCTGTTCTGGAACCGGAATCCGGATTACTCGGCGGGCGTACTGGTCCCCCTGGTGATCGGATACGCGCTCTGGCAGAAGCGTAAATGGCTGATCGACACCCCCAAGCGGATATTCTGGCCTGGGCTGGGTGTGGTACTACTGGCTCAGCTTGCCCGTTTCTTCGGCATTCTCTACATGTTCGGGTCTGTGGAACGCTACTCGTTTCTGCTGACGATCTTCGGAGGTGTCCTGTTCCTGCTCGGCCCCGCCGCCGTCAGGCAGCTCTCCTGGAAGTTTGCCTTCTTGTTGCTGATGATGCCGCTTCCAAACTCGGTGCATATCCGGGTCAGTGAGCCGCTGCAGTCCTTTGCCACCTCGTCGGCGGTATTCGGTCTCGAATTGCTGGGATACATGGTGGCCCGGCAGGGGCACGTCATTCTGATTGGAGAGGGCACGCGAGTGGCCGTGGAAGAGGCGTGCAGCGGGTTGCGTATGATGACGGCTTTCGTCATCATCGCTGGAGCGTTTGCCCTGGTCCTGAATCGTCCGAAGTGGCAGCGCTTGGTGATCGTGCTTTCCAGTCTGCCGGTAGCGATCTTCACCAATTCGATCCGCTTGATCATCACCGCGATTCTGTTCGACGCGCTGGGCAGCGAATTCGCGGAGAAATTCTTTCACGACTTCGGTGGCTTCGCCATGGTCCCGTTTGCCTTCTTCTTGTTGATCGGCGAGTTGTATCTGCTGCGCTGGCTTACGTCGGGGGAGGGTCGAAGTCCCTCCAACTCCTTGCCCCGCGCAGCTCAATCGATGAGTTGATGTTCCAATGACCCGAGTTGCACAACCTGTTTCCTTGGTACGGGGTTCGGCCTTCTGGGTGCTCTTGATCGTGCTGGTCGTGAGCGGTCTCGGGCATCGCTACCTGCTGGGGCAGATCAATCTAGCTATGGATCGCGTGATCACCCCGGTGGAACCCATGGCCAGTATTCCACTCTCCCTCGGGCCATGGGAAGGACGCGACCTGCCGCTGGAAGAGCGTATTCAACGGATCAGCGGCGACGACGACTTTGTCAACCGAATATACACTCACCGGGAAACGGGCGAGGTCGTGAGCCTGTACATCGGGTACATCGGCAAGCCGCGAAGCTGGCTCGGCCATCGCCCGGACGTCTGCTATCGCGCCTTCGGCTTTGAGGAGCGCGGACAGCGGCCGATGCAGGTCACGCTGGAGAACGGCCGGTTCGTTCCCGCCATTCTCTACGAGTTCGCGCAGCCCCGCGCCGGCGCGCGCCGCCAGGTGGTCATGGGCACCTACCTGCGCAACGGCCGATTCCTGCGGGCAGGGGACAACCTGGAACAGATGACTTCGCGACGCCCGAACCTTTTTTCGCAGCAGGTCACGTATCTCGCCCGCATCCAGGTGGGGATAGCGGCCTCGGGCGAGTTGAATGCGGACGAGACGGTTCTCACGGACTTTGTCCGCCGGGTCATCCCCGAAGTGGTGCAGCGTATGCCACAGGAAAATCGTGAGTGATACGCACGGCCAAGGCACAAAAAACAACGTGACATCCGAGCCAACCAACCAGACGAAGCCCCAGGAACTTCCGGGTGTGGCGGGTGCGGCGTTGCCGATGCCGGGAGCCACGCCGGAAAGTGCCGTTGCCCACGCCAGTTCCGCGCCGCGTCCCAGTCTGAAAAAGAAAGCAATGCATGGTGCCGCGTGGACGGTTGGCGGGCACGGTGCCCGGATGGTTCTGCGCCTGGGAAGTAATCTCGTCCTGACGCGCCTCCTGTTTCCCGAGGCTTTCGGCCTCATGGCTTTGGTCCACCTGTTTCGCAGGGGGCTTGAGATGTTCTCGGATATCGGGACAGGACCCGCGGTGATGCAGCACCCACGTGCGGAAGAGAAAATCTTCCAGGATACGGCCTGGAGCATTCAGGTGGTTCGGGGCTTCGCGCTATGGCTGATCTGCTGCGCGCTGGCGATTCCGGTCGCCATGCTGTACGACGAACCCATCCTGACTTACCTCTTGCCAATCACCGGAATCACGGCCGTGGTTCTGGGCTTCACGCCAACCAAAGTAATTATCGCCCAGCGTTCACTGAAGCTGAAGGAGGTCACTCTTACCCAGGTGATCTCTCAATTTATCGGAGTCTCCGTCATGGTGGTGTGGGCCTACCTGTATCCATCGGTGTGGGCTCTGGCTTGGGGCACAGTCGTGGGAATTGTGGTCCAGGTTGCGCTCATGTCCTATTTCGTGCCGGGGGGTGGCAACAAGCTTCGCTGGGAAAGATCGAGTGCCCGCGATCTCTTCAGTTTCGGCAAGTGGATTTTTCTGGCCACGGCGGTCTTCTTCGTCGCGGATCAACTGGACCGCGCCTTGATCGCCGCCTATCTCGGAATGGGGATGCTTGGTGTTTACAGTATCGGCTTCACGCTGGCCGAGGCGCCGCGCGTGATCAATCAGCAACTGATTCGACGCGTACTCTATCCCGCCCTGGTACAAGTGAAACGGGAACGCCCGGAAGACGTCAGTTCCGCATTCTACAAGGCGAGGAAGTCGCTGGATTGGTTGTTTCTCCCGATGCTCGGATTGATCTCAGGAGGCGGGGGTACCATCGTCGTCATGCTCCTCTATGACTATCGCTACTACGAGGCGGGATGGATCTTTCAGGCCCTCTCCATGAAAGCGGCCTTTCGTTGCGTTCTCGAGCCGGCGGAGACTTGCCTCGTCGCTCTCGGTTTCCCGCGGTACGCAACCCTGCAACAGGTGATTCGCCTCATATGGATAGTCTCCGCACTGCCCCTGGGATGGTACTGGTTCGGCGCGTTGGGACTGGTCATCCCCGTTGCCCTGGCAGAGTTGGTCGTTTTGCCGGTGCTGTGGATCGGGCTTCGTAGGCAGAAGGTGTTACGTCCCCTCGCGGAGGTACGTTCGCTGCTGATTCTGGCCGGGAGCATGATCCCTGGTTTCATCGCCATGAGCCACTATCTGTCGGAATGGATGGTGCCATGAATCCGCTTTCATCCACGGACCGGACAGAGAGCGTCCAGTCGGACGCATCCGATACCGGTGCGTCTTCATCGACGCCGCTGCTCATCCACGTCGGATTCGCGAAATGCGCCAGTTCCTGGCTCCAGGCGAGGCTCTTTCTCAGGGAACACGGTTTCGTAGAACCTTGGCCGAATCGCGAGAATCGTATCATCGAGGATCTGGTGCTTCCCCGTGCCCGGCGTTTCGATGCCCAAGGCATTCGTCAGCGTTTTCAGGAGAGCCTGGCTCAGCAGTCCCTTGTCGAGGGTGAGATTCCAATCATCACTTCGGAAGTACTGGTAGGCGATCCCATTCTCGGCGTCTTTCACGGTGATGAAACGGCGCGCCGACTTCACACTTCGTTTCCCGAGGCGCGTATTTTGATGTGCATCCGAGAACAGGCTTCAATGATACTCTCCTGCTGGGGAGAATACGTGCGTCGTGGTGGGCTCCAGAATCTGTCCGGCTACGCCGGCTTCGGTGAGCGCCGCCAGGGTTACACACCGATACTGCGTAGGGATTTCCTGGAGTATGATCTCACCTATCAGACATATGCCCAGTACTTTGGGGAAAGTAACGTGCTTTGCCTCGCGATGGAGGAACTAACTCATTCACCTGACCGTTTCTTAGCCAGGCTCATGGCTTTTCTCAACCGCCCCATCCCCAAGGGACTCGATACGGGACCCGTGTACCAGGGGCTTGGGTTCGTCGCATTGCATGCGCTTCGCCGGCTGAACACGCTGGCGCTTCGCGACCCCCTGGGGGCCGAGCATCGCAGGCGGCATCGACTGATCTCACTCGTCAGGAAACTGGATCGACGAATTCCCCGGTCGTGGAATCGGCGGATCCGCTCGAAAATGGTGCATCGCATCGTGCAGGCTGTCGGCGATGAATACCTTAGTTCGAATGATCGCACGGCTCGACTCTGTGATATACCCTTACAGGATTGGAAGTATCGTTGTGGGACACCGTCGGACGAGGTTGAAGTACACCAACATTCCGCGGCCGCTGCGGAGATAGGGGCACCTGTTCGTTGAGTAGTGGTTACGACAAATTGCGCGTCGGCCTAGTATGCCCGGGATGGCCTCCGTCGGAGTATGCCAATGGGATCGTCACCTACGTGGATGCGATTTCGCGGGGTCTGGCTCGCCACGGCGTGGAACCTGTGATCCTGGCCGGGAAAATTCGCGGTCACAAGTCAAACGGCATGAGGATCAAGGATCGGCGAGAGTACGCACCCGCAGCTTCACTCTGGGAAAGAGGAGTTCGACGGTTCGGCTTGGAGAGGAGCCGACAGGGATTGTTGTCGCGCCGCATCGGGGAAGGGGTTGCCCGGGCGGCCGAAGCGGCGAAGTGCGATCTTATTGAAATCGAGGAGACCTGGGGGTGGTCACGGCACGTGGCGGCGGCCACCTCGATTCCCGTGATTGTTCGGCTGCATGGTCCCTGGTTTCTCAGCGGTACCATGCTGAAGCGCCAGGTTGAGAAGAGTTTCAAAGCACGCATCGGATGGGAGAAAGAGGGACTTCTCCAGGCGGTCGCCGTGACTTCCCCTAGCAACGACGTCCTGGAGAAGACGCAGAAATTCTATGGGATCCACCTTCCGCGGTCGGCGGTCATAGCCAATCCGATCGCAACGACCGCCCAGGATCGCTGCTGGCGGCAAGAGGAGGCCGATCCCAACCTCATGTTGTTCGTCGGTCGCTTCGATCGCCTCAAGGGAGGGGATCTGGTCCTACGTGCCATGGCATCAATTCTTCGTGATCATCCCGAGGCTACACTGAAGTATGTGGGTCCCGACCAGGGATTCCAGGGTGATGATGGTGTCGTGTGGTCCATTCAGGACTACCTGAAACATGTCATTTCGGATGAAGCGATTCGCTGCCGCGTCGATATCATGGGACGCCGGAGACCCGAGGACATTTCGGTAATGCGTCGCCAGTCCGGTTTTGCGATCGTGGCGTCGCGCTATGAGAATTTCCCTTATTCGGTGCTCGAAGCCATGTCATCCGGTACTCCGCTTGTAGCCTCTCGGATCGGGGGCATCGCCGAAATGATCGTCGACGGCAAACAGGGATTGCTCTTTACCCCGGAAGACGTCCCGGACCTGATCTCCAGATCTTCGGAGTTGCTGAGCAATCCGGGGAGGGCCGCTGAACTCGGAGCGGCTGCTCGCGCGCGAAGTGAATCAGAGTACTCGGAAGATGCCATCGCGAAGCGCATGGCGGAGTTCTATGCGGAATTGATCCGCCGGCCCTCGGCGGGACAGGTTCGGCAGGAGATGAGTTGACCACGGCAGCAAACTTCGCAATGTTCGGCTGGATTCCCTTCGGCCTTACCCTTTTCTTTCTGCTGCCGTCGCGCAAGGCGATCTTGTGCTGCTACATGATCGGATGGTTGTTCTTGCCACAGGCGGCGTACTGGCTGCCGGGTTTGCCGGACTACGATCGCATCGTCGCGGTGAACAGCGTCGCGTTCCTAGGATTGGCATTTACGGATCGCGGGACGCTGTTGTCCTTTAAGCCTGTGCTGCTGGACAGTTTCATCGCGGTCTTCTGTCTCTGTCCGTTGCCGACGTCCCTTGCAAATGGGCTGGGCGGGTACGATGGCATGTCCGGGGTCATTGAACATGTGCTTTACTGGGGCATTCCGTACTGGATAGGGCGGGCTTATTTCCGAGACTTAAACGCCATTCGAGATCTTGCATTTGCGCTCTTTCTTGCGGGGCTCGTTTACGTTCCTTTCTGTTTGTATGAGATACGAATGAGCCCTCAGCTACACAACATCGTTTATGGATATGGATGGCGATGGGGTGGGATGCGACTAGGTGGCTATCGACCGAGTGTTTTTATGAATACTGGCTTGGAACTCGGATTGTGGATGAGTGCAACCAGTATTGCCGGGTTCTGTTTGTGGCGGTCCGGCGCCCTTCGGCAGATTTACGGGATCCCCGTTGCGTGGCTGGCCGTCGGGCTCCTGTTGGTGACGGTCATGTGTCGTTCCCTGGGGGCTTTGGCCTTGTTGGGGCTCGGTATTCTTGCCCTCTCTTCGGTGCGGCTGGTCAGAACGAAGTTGCCATTGCTTCTTCTGTTCCTGGGCCCCATCCTTTACGTCGGTGCAAGGGTGGGATTCGATTGGTATCCCGATACGGTGATTCGATTGGCATCGGATATCGAGGAGGAGCGAGCAGAATCGTTCAACTTTCGCTTGGAGCAGGAAAACCACTTGATCGCCAAGGCGTGGGAACGACCTGTGTTGGGCTGGGGTGGGCATGGCCGAAATCGAGTCTACGATGATGCGGGAAATGATCTATCCACAACGGACGGCCTGTGGATCCTGATCTTTGGAAAGTATGGATTCGTGGGGCTCATGTCGGTCTTTGCCCTGACGGTGGTCCCTTCGGTCCTGATCTGGAAACACATCCCGACTGAAGCGTGGATGAAGCCCATGGTCGCTCCGATGACGGCGATTGCAGTGGTCATCAATCTGTACATGATCGATAGCCTCATGAATGCCATGATTAACCCTGTGTATCACCTCATGTTTGGATCGGTTTACAGTCTGGCTATCGGTCTGCAGCAGGGCGGAGCGGTGAGTCGATCCCGTTCGGCGCTGAAACTGCAGCCACAGGTGTCGGCAGGCTCACAGGGAACCCCCGGATAATCCTGCGCGGAAGTACTTGTCGAAGCCCTTGCGACGGCATCGCGATGTGTATCGAGTACTACCGTTTCCATGGGGCTTGATATCCTCACCGCTTCATCATGCATACATGCGGAACTGATCGTGGAAAGAAGCCATGCCTCCGATGGAGAGATCGTCGCGGTATTTCCGTAGGCGGAGATATCTGGTATTGTGTGCCTATAGACCATTCATGTGCTGGCGTATGTGGACAGGGGTAAAGTGATTGTCACCACAGACTGGTCCAGGTCTCTGGAACTGCTTCGCGACTCCCTCCGGGAAAGGTGCGGTGAGATTGTCTGTGTGGCGCCGACCGTGGAGATGAGCACATACAACTTAGGCAATCACTGGGAGAGGCAGAGCATCTGGATGACATTCGGTACGAGCCCAGCGTAGCTCGATATGAGAGGGCTCGAACCTATTGGCTGAGCCGCAGAAGTCGTTGGTTGAAGGACATATCGCTGTATGCCGAGCAGGCAGACGTAGTTCATGTCGGTTTGAATGACCTCTATCAACCCTTCAACTACGATGCATGCACGGTCGCCATGCGATATCACCGACCGACTGCGTTCGCTCGGTATACCGTTACAGTCAGCCAGGTTGATCCTTCCGACTTGAAGGGATTCGTGCGGAGAACCAAGACGAGGGTATACATGGGGCTCAATGATCGCCGCCTGCGATCGATGTTGAAGAAGGTCTCACTGGCTTTGCTGAAGGGGCGATCTCTGTTCGAGCGCTAGCCGACGCTGGGACGGGTGTGAATTGTATGGGAAATCAGCGGTACAATTGAATGAACCGGGAATCATGAATAACAACATCTGCTTCATAGTGGGCGCGGAGCGTTCTGGCTCAACAGTGCTCCGACTCATGCTTGGGCATCATCCGAAAATCTGTTGGATGCAAGAGTTTGAATACGCAGTTGATCAGGTAACCCCGGATGGCCACTGGCCCGATTTAAGTGATTACGTGGAATGGCTTAGCACTCATCGAATCTTTTTGGCGCGTCAGTTAGATATTGATCGAAACCTTGATTATCCGGACTTGGTCCGTAGCTTTCTTACTCAGTACCAGCAACGTGAAGGGAAGCCGATAATCGGCGCCACGGTGCACAGGAGTTTTGATCGCGTGCTCTATATCTGGCCTGAGGCGCGATTTATCCATATCGTTCGGGATCCTCGTGATGTAGCTCGATCATGCGTGGCGATGGGATGGGGAGGCAACACCTACACTGGCATCGCTAGATGGATCGAGGTAGAGAAATGTTGGGACCAACTGCGGGCTAAGGTGTGCCCATCACGCGTTAAGGAAGTACGCCAGGAGGATTTAATCCGAGAACCAGTGACTTCATTGAACATCATTTGCGACTTCATTGGCGTTGAGTATTCGGCTGAAATGCTATCATATCCGGACAACACGACTTACGATGCGCCAAATCCGAAACTCGTGGAGCAGTGGCGAAGTAAGGCCACTGAATTGGAAGTTCGTCTCGTCGAGTATCGCGTCGGTGATCTTCTAGAGCGGCGAGGCTATGAACCAAGTGGTCTAAAGCCACTGAGATTAGGGGTTACCTATCAGGCTTACTTGTATGTGCAGGATCGGATTGCCCGCATTCGTAGCCGGTGGCGACGTTACGGCTTCCTGTTATGGGCAGAGGATGTTCTTTCCCGGCGGTTGGGTATGCGATCCTGGCAGAAACGGATTCGTCTTCAAATAAATGAGATCAATACTACTCATTTGAAGTAAGGGCTATTACTGATGACTTCTATTTCCAGTGTTCCCGTGTTTATTCTGTGCGGCGGACTGGGGACGCGGCTCAAGGAACAGACCGAATTGATCCCCAAGCCGATGGTGCCCATCGGGAACCGGCCGATGCTGTGGCACATCATGCACACATACGCGCATTACGGGTTCCGTCGCTTTGTTCTTTGCTGTGGCTATAAGGCGGAGGTGATCAAGAGCTACTTCCTGAATTACGCATCCATGAACAGTGACTTCACGGTCGAGCTGGTGAGCAACAACGTGACCGTGCATTCGATCGACCATGAGCAGGACTGGGAAGTGACGCTGGCCTATACAGGCGAATTGACCATGACGGGGGCCCGTGTGGCCCGGGCGGCGGACCGCTACCTGGGAAACGCCGAGTGTTTCGCCGTAACATATGGGGATGGTGTGACCGACGTGGATCTGGCGGCGGAATATGCCTTTCACTTGGGTCACGACCAGCTTGGCACGGTCCTCGGCATCCACCCACCGTCGCGATTCGGCCAGATCGTGCTCGACGGGCACAAGGTATTGAAGTTTGAGGAGAAACCCGAGTTTGTCGATGAGTGGATCAACGGCGGCTATTTCTTCTTCCGCCGGGGGGTTCTGGATTACCTTTCCAAGGATGAAAGTTGCGTGCTGGAACGCGCTCCGCTGGTCAAGATGGCCGCGGACCGCCAACTGGCCATGTACAAGCACGACGGGTTCTGGGCTTGTATGGATACACAGCGTGATCTGGATACGTTGAACAAGACGTGGTCAAGTGGAAAAGCGCCCTGGGCGGTCTGGAATCGATAATGCCGGCGCATGATCCGATAAATCACGGGAAGGACGGGATCGCATGAAAGTAATGGTGACGGGACACAAGGGATACATCGGCGTCCATCTGGTCGAGTTGCTCAAGCAGGCGGGCCATGAGGTAACGGGCTGCGACATCAACCTGTTCGAAGGATGTGAGTGGGATGCGCTGGTCGCTCCCGACCATGAACTGGTCAAGGACGTGCGCGACCTGACACCGGCTGATCTTGACGGGCATGATGCCGTGTGTCATCTGGCGGCGATCTCCAATGACCCCATGGGCGAACTGGATCCGCAGATCACGCTGAACATCAATCGCGACGGCTCGGTCCACGTGGCCCAGGCGGCGAAGCAGGCGGGCGTCGGCCGGTTCCTCTTCTCGGGAAGCTGCTCTGTGTACGGCAAGGGGGCCAACCTCGATCTCGATGAAAGCGATCCGCTGAACCCACTCACCGCCTATGCCCAGTCGAAAATCGAGACCGAGAAACTCGTGAGCGGCCTGTCAGACGAGGATTTCATTCCGGTCTACCTGCGCAACGCGACGGCCTATGGGTATTCTCCCATGCTTCGAATCGACCTGGTAGTCAATAACCTCCTGGCGTCGGTGCTGTCGTACGGAGAGATACGAATCAAGAGTGACGGTTCACCCTGGCGGCCTTTGATACACTGTCGCGATATCGCACACGCGTTTGTGGCCTTGATGACGGCCCCGAGGGACGTGGTCCGTAACCAGGCGATCAACATCGGCGGAAACAGTGAGAATTATCAGGTCAAAGACGTTGCAGACCGGGTGAAAGCGCTGATCCCGTCGGGTAAAATCGTGTATACCGGAGAGATCGGGGAGGATCCCCGAGACTACCGTGTACGGTTCGACAAACTGAATCGCCTTCTTCCGGACTTCAAGCTTGAGTACAATCTGGCTTCCGGAATGGAAGATCTGCACCGCCGCATGGTCGATCACGGATTCGACGCAAAGGATTTCGAGGGAGATCAGTTTATTCGATTCCGGACTTTGAAGCATCGCCTGGATCGCATCGGTATCGTGGCGTAGGTCGTCGGTGGTGTACGACGGCCCCCGTTTTCGTCGAAGAATTCTAACGTCAGGAGAGTGTGACGGATGAAATTCAACGAAACGCCGATCCCCGGCGTCTTTGTCATCGACCTGGAAAAGCGTGGAGATGACCGCGGATTCTTCGCACGCGTGTTCTGCACGAATGAATTCAATGAGGCCGGCCTGGTCACCGATTTTGTCCAGGTCAATAACTCGCTCACCGGGGACAAGGGCACGCTTCGCGGAATGCACTATCAGATTCCTCCGCATGCCGAAACGAAAATCGTGCGTTGCATCCGGGGGGCGCTATGGGATTGCGTCCTGGATCTCCGACTCGGTTCGCCGACCTTCGGCCGTTGGTACGGCGCTGAACTCTCTGCGGACAATCGGCGCATGATGTATGTTCCCAAGGGCTTCGCCCACGGTTTTATCACGCTCGAGGATGATACGGAGGCCTTCTATTTTGTGGACGAGTACTACGCGCCCGACGCCGAGCGAGGAGTTCGATGGGACGATCCCGCGTTCAACATCGCGTGGCCGGCCTCACCGATCGCGCTGTCGGACAAAGACAAGCGTTATCCCGATTTTGATCCTGAAAAGGCGGGCGTGAGAATCTGACCGATCATGAGCGTACACGGACAACCACGAATGCTGATCATCTCGGAACGCGGGCTGAGGATGCAATTACCTCGGCTGGCGTTCTACGAATTCGAAGATGTGGTGTGCCAAGTGGATCATGTCGAACTGTGCGTCCCGCAAGCGGAAGAGAATCCGAAAACTCGATGGACGAACTTCATCTCGAAATGTGCCAATAGGACTGGTTTCGAGGTGAGCCGGCGAGCCGAGATTCCGGAGATCCAACTGACCCGCGAATATGATCTACTCTTCGTGATTCTCCCGAGATGGACGGACTCCCTGGTGATTCTGGAAAAGATCAAAGGGTGGCGAGATCATGTACGTACGGCCATTTGCTGGGTCCACGAAGTCTGGCATTCGTGGTTAGCGGATCCCAGGACACACGGTATTCTGCCGGTTCTTGAACGATTCGACCGGGTCATTGTTGGATTGAAGAGTTCAAGGTCGAAATTATCAGAACTTCTGAGGGTTCCCTGCGATTATGTTCAAGCAGGCATTGATGCGATCCGGTTTTGCCCTTATCCCAATCCGCCGCAGCGCTTTATCGATTTTTACAGCATGGGTAGAAGATCTCAAGAAACCCATGAGGCGCTGTTGGAATGGGCGTCGGATCGGGACAAATACTACATGTACGATACAGTCCAGTCCCTGGCGGCGCTTGGTATCGACGCCTATCGCACGCATTTAGCCTCGCTCATCCAGCGCACGCGGTACTTTTCAGCGAACAAGGCGCGCGTCGATAATCCGGAAGTGACGGCTGGCCAGGACGAGATCGGTTTACGTTATTTCGAGGGAGCGGCCGCAGGGACGATCATGATGGGCGAGACACCGCGGCATTCCGAGGCATTCCATGAGTTATTCAACTGGCCTGATGCCGTGATCGATGTTCCGTTCGGGTCGCGGGACATGGCGGAGGTCATCGACGCCTTGGAGAACGATCCTGAAAGAGTGGCCCGGATTCGCTACAATAACGTTATCAATTCTCTGACGCGACTCGACTGGGTACACAGTTGGCGGCGGATTCTGGAGTTATGTGATCTTCTGCCGACCGACGAAATGGTCGAAAGAGAAAGACGTCTTCGGCATCTTGCCGAGAGTGTCACCTGCAAAGTCGCGGCGGCATAGTATCCACCTTGTGGAGGCGACCGGATGGCAGATATACGTGAAGAAGCAGCATCCGCAGAAAAGCGCAGCATGACGGCGTCGTGCCGTTCCTGCGGACACGCGGGTCTGCAATTGATTCTGGACCTGGGGCGCATGCCGTTAACGGCTCGGTTTCTTTCACCCCAGGGAAATGATGAAGCCCCGGCCTATCCATTGGAGCTGGCCTTCTGTACGGAATGTACCCTGGTGCAGATTCTGGAAACGGTTCCTCCGGAGGAGATGTTCTCGAGCGACTATCCCTACTATTCGTCCTACTCGGAGGCATGGCTGCGCCATTCCGCGGATCTCGCCAGAAAGTTGATTGCGCGGAAAGGGCTGACCCCAAAGCACCGGGTGATCGAGATTGCCAGCAACGACGGCTACCTGCTGAAGAATTTCGTGGCCGAGGGGATCCCGGTGCTGGGCATCGATCCTGCCGAAGGCACGGCGCGCGAAGCCGGGAAAGTCGGCGTACCGACGCTCTGTGAATTCTTTGCTGAAGGTGTGGGGCGGCGGCTTGCGGACGAAGGCAAGCAGGCGGATGTCATCCTCGGACTCAATGTGCTGGCTCACGTCGCTGAAATCCATTCGTTTCTCGACGGTGTACGCGTTCTCCTCAAGGACGATGGGCTGGCCGTGTTCGAGTTCCCCTACCTCTGCGACCTCGTCGCCGGGGTCCAGTTCGATACGATTTACCACGAACACCTGTGCTACTACTCCCTGACCTCGGTGCGCCATCTTCTCGCCGGTCACGGTTTGTACGTCAATGACGTGGAGCACCTCACCTCCCATGGAGGCTCACTCCGGATTTTCGCAGAGAAAAAGGACGCGCCGGGGTTGTCGGTAAAGGCGATGGAGGCGGAAGAGGCCAAGTGTGGGATCGACACGCCCGCCTACTACGATTCGTTACGGCGCCGTACCGAGCAGCTCCGTGACGATCTCGTCGCCATGCTCCAGGATCTCAAGCGCCAGGGCAAGAGTGTAGCGGCCTACGGCGCTGCTGCGAAAGGAATCATTCTCCTTAACTATGCTGGGGTCGATGCAGAACTGGTGACCTGGATCGCGGATCGCAATCTCCATAAGCAGGGGCTTCTGATCCCGGGCGTACGTATCCCGGTCTGCGATCCTACCCGATTGCTCGAGGAGCGTCCCGACTACCTCCTGATTCTCCCCTGGAATCTCTCCGAAGAGATCATGCATCAAGAGCGCGCCTATCGCGAAATGGGGGGCAAGTGCATCCTCCCGGTTCCGAGTCCTAAAATTGTGTGAAGCCCTCGTCGATGGCATCCTGGGCTTCTATGATTCGCCCCACGAGGGTGAACACGCTGAGCTACTGAGTCGCCGCTGAATACATCAAGGATCGAGCAATCGCCTCATGAGAATACTCTTTACCGGTTCAAGCTCCTTTACCGGCTACTGGTTCATCCGGGAACTGGTCCAGGCGGGACATGAGGTTGTCGCCACCTTCCAGCGCGGCCCGGCGGATTACGACGGGATTCGAGCGCGTCGAGCCCAGATGGTCGATGATCTCTGTCGGACGGTGTACAGCTGCAGTTTCGGCCAGCAGGCCTTCATGGACGTGGTCAAGGGGGAGGCGTCCTGGGATGCGCTCTGTCATCACGCCGCCGATGTGACCGATTACAAGAGTCCCGCTTTCGACGTCCCCCGCGCCATCGCGAACAACACGTATAATGTTGCGGAGGTCCTGGCGTCGCTTGCGGACCGCGGATGTCGTCGTGTCATCCTGACGGGCAGCGTGTTCGAGCAGCGTGAAGGCGAAGGGGAGCACGAGTACGGGGGTCTGCGTCCATTTTCTCCCTACGGACTGTCGAAAGGGCTGACGGCGGACATGTTCCGTTACTACGTGCGCGAGCCGGCGATGAGCCTCGGGAAGTTCGTCATCCCCAACCCCTTCGGTCCCTACGAGGAGCCGCGTTTCACCGCCTATCTCCTCCGAACGTGGATGGCCCACGAGGTCGCGGGAGTGAAGACGCCGGATTACGTCCGGGACAACATCCATGTCAGCCTTCTCGCAAAGGCGTATCGCGACTTCATGGTAAGACTGTCCACCGAGCCGGAGTACCGCCAGATCAATCCCAGCGGCTACATCGAGACACAGGGCGCATTCGCCGAACGGTTCGCCCGGGAGATGCGTCCCCGCCTCAACCTGCCCTGCGAACTACGCCTCGGTACACAGACGGACTTCACCGAGCCGCTCAAGCGGGTAAATACCGATCCCCTCGATGCCCGTGCACTCGGATGGGATGAGACACAGGCCTGGGACGATATCGCCAACTACTACGAGGTTGTTCAAAGTGCAGCAAGCTGAATCAGCCGAGCGCACCCAACCTTCCATCACCGAGCCACTTCCTCCCCGCCTGCTGGTGGTGATCGTCTGCTACAAGGCACCTGAGTTAACCCTCGACTGCCTCCGATCACTGGAACCGGAGATCCAGGCGCTCCCCGGAGCGCGCGTGGCCATTTGCGAAAACGGCACGGGCGAGGAGTCCGCGCGTATCATCGCGGAGGGAATCGAAGCCCACGGCTGGTCCGACTGGGTCGAGATGAAGGTCATTCATCCCAACCGCGGGTTCAGCGGCGGAAACAACGTGATCTTGAGCGCGGCCATGGCAAGTGAAGATCCCCCGGAGCGATTCCTGCTGCTCAACGCCGACACGATTGTGCGACCGGGCGCACTGGTCGAGCTGATGGCCGCCGCGGACCGACATCCGGAAGTCGGCATCCTCGGCCCGAGATTGGAGTGGCCTGACGGGAAGCCGCAGATCAGCGCGTTTCTGGATCGCGCCCCGACGCACGAATTCTTCGTGGCCGCCGCCACCGGCGTACTCGAGAAAATTCTCGGCGCCCGCGGAGGGGTCATTCCCATGTCCGAGGAGCCGATCCAGGCCGAATGGGTGAGCTTCGCATGTGCCCTGATCCGTCGTGAAGTACTTCAGAACGTCGGCCTGCTCGACGAAGGCTTCTATCTCTACTTCGACGATCCGGATCTCTGCCGCCGAACACGCGAGGCCGGGTGGCAGGTGCTCTACTGGCCCGATGCGCGTGTCGTTCACCTGCGCGGGCAGAGCAATCCGCAGAAGGAGTTGGCAGCGAAACTGAAGCGGCCCCCGAAGTACTGGTACGAATCCCGGACGCGCTACTATGCGAAGTATTACGGACGGCTTGGCCCGATCCTGGCCAACGTCGCTTGGACGCTGGGACGGGCGGTGTCCTGGGTACGCGAACTCCTCGGCACCAAGAAGCCCCACATCTGCGAAGGCGCCTGGCGCGACATCTGGACCAACTGGCGGGATCCTCTCCGCATGCCGACCAGCCGGCAGGACGACTGAACGTGCGACTCCCTGATTTCATCATTATCGGTGCGATGAAGTGCGCGACGAGCACACTTCATGATCAACTCGCTCGCCAGCCAGGCATTTCCATGAGTAACCCGAAGGAGATTTACTTCTTCAGTGATGATGATGTGTACGACAAAGGCATCGAATGGTACGCGTCTCACTTTGAGCAGGCCGGACCGGGCGTCCTTGCCGGAGAATCGAGTACGCATTACACGAAACTGCCGACTTATCCGGAAACGGTGAGTCGACTGAAGCTGCATCTTCCCAACGCCCGCTTCATCTATGTCATGCGTCACCCTATCGATCGATTGATCTCGCAGTACATTCACGAATGGTCGGAACGTACGGTTCCCGACGACCTCGGTGCAGCGGTTCAGCAGTGCCCTCGACTCGTCGATTACAGCCGGTACAGCTTCCAGATGACGCCTTTTCTGAATACGTATGGACTGGACAGCGTGCTGCCGGTCTTCTTTGAACGCTTGATTTCCGAACCCCAAGCCGAGCTTGAGCGCGTGTGCGCCTATTTGGATTACGATGGCCAACCTGTCTGGCATGACGAGGATGATCGGCGAAATGTCTCCGAGCAGCGGATTCGGAAATCCGCTTTGCGGGATGCTCTTTGCGAGAATCCTTTGGCCGTGTGGTTTCGTCGCAACTGTCTGCCGAAATCCTGGCGCGACAATATTCGTGGATATTGGCAGTTGAAGGAGCGCCCGAAACTGGACGAAGCGACGCGGCAGTGCCTCGAGAACATTTTTGATGAAGACCTGGCGATTCTCGGTGAGTGGTTCAACGTAGACCTGAACTGCTCGAATTTCAAAGACATGGTTCGCCGTCAAACCTTGGACTTCGTAGGTCGCACCGGCGAGGTGACCGCATGAGTGCGTCCACGGCTAAGGTGGGTGTCGTCGTTATCGGCCGCAATGAAGGTGATCGCCTGAAACGATGTCTGTACTCCCTGGTGGATCGCAGCGAGTCGATCGTTTACGTCGACAGCGGTTCGACGGATGACAGCGTACACTTCGCCCGCTCACTCGGCGTGGAAGTGGTCGAATTGGATCTTTCACTTCCCTTCTCTATGGCGCGCGGCCGCAACGCCGGATTCCGTCACCTGGTCGATCACGTGCCCGGACTGGACTACGTGCAGTTTGTCGACGGAGATTGCGAAGTCGTTTCGGGGTGGATCGAGAAGGCGCGGGAAACCCTTGTAGCCCAACCGGAAGTCGTGGCGGTCACCGGCCGTCGGCGTGAGCGTCATCCGGAGGTGTCAATCTACAATAAGCTCTGCGACATGGAGTGGAACGGCCCGATCGGCGAGATTCGCTCCACCGGCGGGGACGTCATGATTCGTGCCGAGGCATTCAACACCGTAGGTGGCTTTCGTGAAGATCTGATCGCCGGCGAAGAGCCCGAGCTCTGTGTCCGGCTTCGCAAGCAGGGTGGAATCATCCTGCGCCTTGCGGAGGAAATGACGCTGCACGATGCCGCCATGACCCGGTTCGGCCAGTGGTGGCGTCGCAGTGTACGAGCCGGCTACGCGTATGCCAAGGGCGCGCTGCTTCACGGCAGACCTCCGGAGCGCCACAACGTGCGCGACGTGATCAGCATACTGCTCTGGGCCCTGTTCATGCCTGTGCTGCTCCTGGTCTGCGTTGTCCGTGCGATTCTGGTTTCACCGTGGATCTGGATCGGCGTGGCGACGATCCTGCTGCTTTACGTACGCTTGGGAATCGGTATTTATCGTCATCGCCGACGAGATCGGGCGGATGCAGCGGGGGATTCCTGGCAGTACGCGTTCTTCTGCGTCCTCGGGAAGTTCCCTCAGCTTGTCGGTATCGCGACGTGTATCGCGCACCATCTGAGCGGCAGATCCTCGAGACTGATCGAGTACAAGGAAAGTGCCCCGGCCACGTCCACGAATCATCTGTAGTCCATGTCGATCCTCTACATCAGCGCAATCCTGCCCAAGCAGTCGGAGACATTCGTCTACAACGAAGTCCTGCGCCTGCGCGAATCGGGGGTGAGTATTGAACTCGCCTCGGTGAATCCTGCCACCGAAGAGTTTGAGGATGAGCGGCTTCAGAGCATGGTGGGCGGGGTCGTACCCGTCTATGCAGGGGGGATGTTCGCCCTGTGGCACGACGTGTTCAGCGAAGGGCTGACCCATCCGGGAGCCTCTCTGCGGACAGTATCCCGGGGCCTCGCGGATGCAGTTTGGGGGGGGGATGTCAAACTGCGTGACCGGCCCAAAGTGTTCTGGCATGCACTGGCGGGTTTGGCGCTGGCTCGTCGGATCCGCGCGAAGGCGATTCACCACATCCACGCCCACTTCGCCCACGTCCCGACCACCATCGCCATGTACACCGCCACGCACCTGGGCATCGGTTTCAGCTTTACCGGACATGCCAACGATCTCTTCCAGCGACGGATTCTGCTGCCGGTCAAGCTTCGAAGGGCGAGTTTCGCCGCCTGCATCAGCCGCTGGCATCGCGAGCTATACAAATCGTACCAGCCGGATCTTTCCGATGAGCGCCTGCCGGTCATCCGATGCGGTGTCACGGTTCCGAAGGTGCTGAAGGGCGAGTCGGTGTCCCCACCACGGATTCTCGGCGTCGGGAGGCTGGTGCAGAAAAAAGGGTTCGACGTGCTGATCAAGGCACTGGCCCGCCTGCATGCCTCGGGGACACGATTCTCCTGTCGAATCATCGGGGACGGTCCCATGCGAGGCGAACTCGAAGCGCTGATTCACCGAGAGGGAATAAGCGATACGGTCACCCTGGTCGGCGGGCAGCCCCACGATCGGGTTCTTGAGGAGATTCAGTTGGCGGATCTCTTCGCCTTACCGTGCCGAACGGACGATGCGGGCGATCGTGACGGCATCCCCGTGGTGCTCATGGAGGCCATGGCGGCGGGAGTACCTGTTATCAGCGGGGATGTCCCCTCGATACGTGAATTGGTCACGCATGACGAAACCGGGATCACCGTACCATCGGGAGACATGGATGCACTCGCCGAGAGCATTGAACGGCTTCTGACGGATCGGAACGATCGAGCGAGGCTTGCGGCCGCCGGTCGTCAGCGCGTGATCGATGAGTTTGAAGCCGTGGACAACGCACACCGTCTCGCCGCCTGCTTTCGACGGTTCGCAATCACCCGGGGTCGGCACGGGCGTTCTGTGGGATCCTCCGGAGAGGTCCACAAATCCGAAAGCAGATCTGTGGCAGAGTTAAAGTAAGCAGGCAAGAAAACTGGATCGTCAACCTGAGTGCTCCGGGTCGGGGAGTGAAGCGACGTGACCGCCAAACCATCGGAATCCATGAACACTATGCGAAAGTACGTGCTGATCACCCCATGCCGGGACGAGGCGGAGTACCTGCCGCAGACATTGCGAACCGTGGCGGAGCAAACCGTTCCGCCATCGATGTGGATTATCGTTGACGACGGCTCGACGGATGAGACTCCGAAGCTCCTGGCCGAGGCGGCAGGGAAATACGACTTCATCCGGATCATCCGGCGCGAGGATCGCGGCGTGCGCAAGGTCGGTCCGGGCGTGATCGACGCCTTTTACGCCGGGCTCGACACGATCGATATGCATGAGTTCCAGTACTTGTGCAAACTCGACGGTGACCTGGAACTCCCGCCGCGCTACTTCGAGCGACTGATGGAGGAGATGGAACGTGAGCCGCGACTGGGGAACGTCTCCGGCAAGCCTTACCTGCGCATGGCCGATGGTACCACCGTGTCCGAGCGTATGGGAGATGAGAACGCCGTCGGCATGACGAAGTTCTATCGTGTTCCGTGCTTCGAGGATATCAACGGGTTTGTCCGCGAGGTCATGTGGGACGGCATCGACGGACATCTCTGCCGCATGAAAGGGTGGATCGCTCGCTCCATTGATGAGCCGGAACTGCGTTTCATCCACCTGCGTCAGATGGGATCGAGCTACAAGAATCTCTGGACCGGCCGCATGCGATGGGGCTTCGGCAAATGGTTTATGGGATCCTCGCTGCCGTTCATGCTCGCCGTCTCGATCTACCGCTCCCTGGAAAAGCCGTATGTGGTCGGCGGAGCGGGGATTCTGCTCGGGTACCTGCGTGCCATGGTGAAGCGCCTTCCACGTTACGAGAACGGCGCCTTCCGCCGATTCCTGCGCGAATATGAGTATAAATCTCTACTCATGGGCAAAAACCGTGTGGTCGATGCCTATCATCAGGCGATTCGCAATCGTGATGGAGAAAGGGTGACGGGCTGAAGCCGCTTGTCGGTGAACTGAACGGATGACGGATGAAACGCTAATCGAGTCGCCAGCACAATTGGCGGGGGTAGAGACGGTTGACGCGTCGGTGCACGCGATCGATCTTCTCGGAATGCGTTGTGATGCAATCACGCGAGCGGGATGTGCGGCGCGGGTTCGTGAGGCCTGGCGTGCCGGTCAGGGGGGATGGATCGTGACGCCCAACCTGGATCATCTCCGCCGCTGGCTGAAGGATGAGGAGTACGGCCGAACCGTCATTCAAGCGGATATGTGTGTGGCCGACGGTATGCCGCTGATCTGGGCCAGTCGGCTCCAGGGCACGCCGCTGCCCGAGCGCGTGGCAGGGTCCGATCTCATCTTCGATCTCTCCGAAGCGGCAGCCGGGGAAAAAGTCTCAGCCTACTTTATCGGAGGCGAGCCGGGCACTGCCCAGGCGGCGGCGGAGCGTCTCTGCGACAAGTATCCGGGCCTCGGCATCGCCGGTGTGGACTGTCCCCCGAGAGGATTTGAGAACGATCCAGCGTACTTGGCCGCACTTCGCGACCGCATCGAGTCATCCCCGGCGCGGCTGGTTTTTGTCGGGCTTGGCTCGCCAAAGCAGGAGTATTTCATACGCGATGTCCGCCATCTTCTCCCCGAAGCGTGGTGGATCGGTATCGGCATCAGCTTCAGTTTCGTATGCGGACACGTGCAGCGTGCCCCGCGATGGATGCAGCGCAGCGGCACGGAGTGGATGCACCGCCTGACAAGAGAACCCAAGCGACTCTGGCGGCGTTATCTCGTCGAGGACATGCCGATCGCAGCGAAACTGATGGCACATTCAGTTGTGCGAAGGTTCAGAAAAGTGTGAGTCAATGGCGTCGACTCATCCCGTATCGCTGCGAGTGCCGAATCCTGAGTACCCGATTCCCCCTGCCTGAACGTTCGTGGAGAGTGATCCATGACTGAAATGCCCGCCTCCGTCTCCGAAACTTCGGCGAGTGCCTCTCGGTACTCGGTCTTGATGGTGGCTGCGTTGCTGTTACTTTGCGCGGGAACGCTCTTTCGAGTGGCTCCACTGCTCAACCAGGATGGCCGGTTGATCCGGCAGTGGCCGACGGAAGACGGCTACCTCATGTTGACCATTGCCCGCAATATGGCGATCGGGAACGGCATGAGTACCGCCGAGGGAACAATCCCGACCAACGGGACGCAGCCGCTCTGCACGTTTCTGTGGGCCGGTTGCTTCTTGATTGCCGGGGGCGACAAGATCCAGGGAGTTCTGTTTGTTCAGATTCTCAGTCTGGGCATCGCGTTGTTGGGAGCGTATCTGCTGTATCGGTTGGGGAGGATGCTGCTTTCAGACTGGAAGGACGGCGGTTCCCTGGCTGCGCTGATCGCCGCTATCTGGTACTTTAGTCCCAATGCCGCCCGCCACTCGATGAACTGTCTCGAGACCGGTACCGTGGCGGTCGTGCTGATCGGATGCGCCTGGTACTTTCTCTCGAGTTGGAAACACCATTCCGCGTGGTCGTGGCCACGATGCGTTACTCTCGGCGGCCTTCTGGGACTCGCGTTCTGGGCACGAATCGATGCCAGTCTGTTCATCGCGTCGCTCTGTCTCGTCCGACTGGTCGGCTGGCTGCCTGAGCGAACTGCCGAGGCGCTGCGTCAGCGTTTGAAGGAAGTCCTGATCTTCGGGATGACCTCTGTCGTCCTTGCTTCACCCTGGCTGATCTACAACCAGACCCAGTTCGGCAGCATTATGCCTATCAGCGGTACGGCACAATCCGCCAGTGCGACCTTCGGAGAGAATCTGATTGGGATTCCCGCCGCCGTGGCAGAATACGTGACCGTCATCGCGATGATCCCAGCGGCTTTGGAGAGAAATCCCATCGTCATCGTCGGCTGCGTTGCCGCCTTTCTGTCGATCGTCGCCGTAGTGGCCCTGGGATGGAGGAGGCTGTGGATGCAGGCGCGTGTCGGCGCGGCCATGACGCTCATCTGGGTGATACTTCTCGTGGGGTGGTACGGTTTTCTCTTCGGAGCCGATCATTTCCTCAGTCGTTATCTCTTCCCCCTTTCTCCCTTCTTCGCGATCGCGGTGGTGGTGGCATTGTGGATGGTGGCGGAGAAGGTGGCGAAGCGACCCTCCCAGCTGATCCGTTCAACCTTTATGGTGGCGGTGCTCGTGGTGGCGGGCTTTCTGAATGTACGCCTGTATCGACAGGGCAACGAGCACGCTCACTTCCAGGTGGTCGAATGGGTGGAAGAGAATGTGCCGGACGAGACGTGGGTCGGCGCCATCCAGACGGGCACCCTGGGCTATTATCACGATCGAACCATCAATCTTGACGGCAAGGTCAATCCATACGCGCTCGAAGCCAAGCTGAAGGATGACATCCCAAGATACATCCTCTCCACACCCATCCAATACCTGGCCGACTGGATCGGCATCGCCTTGTGGCATGACCGAATACCACTCATTCGCGACAATTTCACAATCCTTGAATGCGACAAACAAGTCAATATTGCAGTGCTAAAAAGAGAATAGCACGACAACGCGGGTTACTGATCGGGCGGGATGCATCGTCGTCAGTTTTTGAGTGTAATGCCGAGTGTATGGAGTTGGCGGATTCTTTTTCGGCGATGGCATCGGCGTGCTTTTGCGTAGCGGCGTTGGGTGATGCAGATGCGTTCAGCCACGTATGCTAACAGATGTTGCTTCGCGGAATGGGTCAGGCTTTGCGATTGGATCGATACGTTGGTTGCTCGGAGAAGTTGCTGAAGCGTCAGGCGTTTCCCCCCCGACTTGTCCTTCCTCGATCAGCTTCAATCGCGTGCGTGCCAGGAACAGATGGCTGATCATGGTGAGGAGCAAGTGTCGTTGGATGGCGTGATAGCGACGGCATTCGAAGTCATCGAGTCCCAACAGCCCTTTTTCATCTTGGAAAGATCGCTCGATATGCCAGCGTGAGAAGACGACATGCAGAATGCGCTCGACCGATGTGGTGGCTGACGCGTTGGAGACGAAGTATTTGACCTCACCGGTCAACGGATGTAGCGCCACGATCAACCACAGGGGAGCCGACGGCAGCGTGAAGCTCCTGCCCGCGCCTTCAGGGCGCACATTCATACGAAAGCGTGCACTCTTGACCTGCCAGACGATCGGACCTTTATGGCCGTCCTTGATATGAAAGTTCTCCCACGACTGATCGCGCATGGCATAGGAATAGGTGCATAACCGATCTACACGGTTCGGCTTGGCAGATCGCGCTGCCAGGCGCGGATAGCGCCGTGGGCGTCCGTTCTCGGTACGTTGTTTTTTCTGCAAGACCGTCGGTTCCACCAACCAGCCGGTGAACGACTTCGGCACTTCCGCCACGTAGGTCTGCCCCATGCGGTGCAGCGTGTCGAGGAATCGGGCATTGCTGCCATAACCTTCATCGAACGTCAGCCAGGCGAATCGAATCCCATTGGCTTGTGCGCGTTCGATCATCTCCAATGCAATGCGCCACTTGGGCCGATGCGCCATGGCGTCGGGAATGTGTGCTTCGCGGCAACGATCACGATCCTGGTCCCACGATTCCGGCAGAAACAATTGATGATCCAGCGTACAGCGGAATTCACCACGCAGATCCGCGTAGCCCAGGCCTACGGTGACCACGCAGTTGTCGAGCTTGCCCGTCGCGCCACAGTATTCACGCTGAACCCCTGCCGTCTTATCGCCACGCTTAGGAAAGCTGGTCTCATCAATCAGGCCAATGGCTTCATCGCACCCATGAGCCTCGGCCACAAACTGCTGCAGGCGATCCAACGCCAGTCCGTGATCCCACGTATGCGTCGCCAGGAAATCCTGCAACGTTCTCGGGGCGATGCCCAGCGCGTCAGCCATCGGCTCCACACACTTGCGACGAACGTTCGAAAGTTGACCGCCAACATAACGCTGCAAATGCTCGCGCCCCTCGCTGCGCGCGAAACAGTCGTCAAACAATCGTAAGAACCGGCGCAGATCACCCGCCAGCCGACCGATACGTCGTGCGTCCATGATGACGTCCTCCAGCTTGATGTCGCTGGAGAAACTATCGTACAATCCCTACCAGATACTTGAGCTTAACCCGCGTTGTCGTGCTAATTGTATTATGTTTTGGGGAGCTTAGTGATGCTAAAGCACGTGGCCAATACAATAGGGCGTTGTTGGCTGCAGCACAACAACCCTAGGACGGTGTGCCCCCCTGGCAGTCTGATTCCAGCGTCCGGTCCGTGGCGACCTTTGATCATAGTCCCAACGGTGATGCGTTCGGGCACACACCTCCTAATAGACCTTATTTTGAACAACTTTGCGGGTTATAAACGCAAGCCACTCTATGTGGATTTAGATCGTGTACTCGATCGCGATGATGGTCCGAGAATCGTGGATCAACTGGCAGAATATGGTGGATACGTCGTCAAGACTCATTATCCGCAAGTAAGGCAGAGTGCAGAGCGGGAAGCGAGTATGCGTATGCTTCTGACTCAGGCGTTTGTTATTACAACGGAACGTGATACGGATGAGATCATCAGATCCACAGAGCGTTTCACTCAACTACGCGAATTAATAGGTAACACCGAAGAGATTCGTAATTCCATCGATTCCTTTTATTCGTATTGGAGAAAAACCAGTCGACTGCCAATTCCTTTCAGCCGCTTGGTCGCAGGCGACGAGGTGAAATCGGTCATTCGTGAGCTTAGCGAATACATGAATCAGATTCCAAACACGCGGGCGATTATTCCGTTTTCAAGAGAACAGAGATCGAAGGTATATGTCGCCAAGGCAATGACGCGCATTTTGGGCTGCAGAGCCAAAGTTGTGAATACGACAATCGGTTTTGCACAATAAGCATCCTTGCGTCCAATCCTGCCTGGTATCCCAAGGACGCTATCAGGCTGCTAAAGAACTACCCTGAGACACCCGTACGCTGAGTACATGCCTCGACGCTATCGCGGAGGATAGTCGATGCGCGGTCAGGTGGACCTTCAAGGCGACGTTCTGCACGTTTTCAATATTCAGGATCTGGTGCCGGCGAATCATCCGCCCGGGCAATCAAGGGACGGACGAACAAGATTCTGGCCGACATGTCCCCGGCTTTCGACGCCGCTTGCGGCACGACGGGACGTCCGGGCATTCCGCCGGAGCGGTTGATCAAGGCGTTGCTGTTGCAGGCCCTCTACAGCATCCGCAGCGAGATCCAGTTGTGCCAGCAGATCGGCTACAACATGCTCTTCCGCTGGTTCCTGGACATGAACCCCGGCGATACGGTCTGGACGCCGGAGGTTTTCAGCATGAACCGTGAGCGCTTCGACGCGCACGGCTTCATCCGCGAATTCTTCAAGCGGGTGGTCGGCGAGGCGGTTCTCGAGGGGCTGGTCAGCACCGAGCACTTCAGTGTGGACGGCACGCTGATCCAGTCGTTCGCCTCGATGAAGAGCCTTCGGCTCATCGGCAGCCAGGACGAGAAAGTCAGTGACGGCAGGGATGATGACGAAAAGGGCAACCCCACCGATAACTATCGCGACGCGAGGCGCGCCGTCGCCGCTCAACACAAGGCGACGCTCTGGGAAAGTGTATGAGAAGCTCAGGAACCGTCCCTTTCTCTGGAAGAGCTTCTCACACGCTTGCTGAGCCAGCGTATCCGCAAGCGGGTCGAGGAGATCATCGGCTGGTGCAAGCAGGTCGGAGATCTGGCCCGAGCGCGTTTCGTCGGCCGGTAGAAGATCAAGCAACAGGCGGAGGTGACGACATCGGCCTCCAACCTTCTACGGAAAAGAAAGACTGGCACCAGCGGCCTTTCTCGAGGTGCAGATTCGGTGCCTTGGCGGGCACCGAAGGATACTCGATCTCCAAGAAAAACACTCATTCGACACCGCCTGGAGCCGTATCCTGCGTGACATCCGAATAAAAAACGACCGAGGACAAACCGGCACCGTTGCTAAACATGCGTTATTTAACAGCCTGCTAAACTCCAAACGCCACACACCACCCTTTCTCATGAGGAATATTCTATATCGGTGTGGGGATAAACTTAAGCGAGATATGTGAATGAAAGTTGAAGATGGAGACGTATCGGATCAGGTGTGTGTAGCGATCGTAGCAGAGCACGCTTCTGCACGATTCGGAGGTGAGGCGATCCTTCCACTTCACTATTTTCGCTTCTTACGAAAGCGTGGAATTGATGCTTATCTAGTGGTTCATGAACGCACTCGAGAAGAGCTAAGTGAGGTATTTCCAGATGAGGTGAGTCGCATCATTTACGTGAAAGACTCCTGGCTCCACAGGGCTTTATGGCGTGCGGGCAAAGTCTTGCCACATCGAATCCGCACCGTGAGCATTGGATGGCTAATGCATCTTCTTACGCAAGTGCATCAACGTTCGATTGTACGCGCTCTTGTGAAGGATGGGAGAGTCAACTTGGTCCATGAACCTATTCCGGTCTCACCTCGAATGCCGTCGTTGATGTGCAAAGTGGATGCTCCCGTCATCATTGGACCCATGAATGGAGGAATGACGTATCCACCAAACTTCCTACACTTACAAAGCAGCATGGAACGCTATTTACTAACTGCGGGACGTTCCCTCTCAGGGATATTGAACTGGCTGATTCCTGGGAAACGCAAGGCCGCTATGCTATTAGTGGCAAATGACCGTACGCGTCGTGCACTGCCTCCAGGTGTCGGCTCGACAGTGGTCGAACTCGTGGAAAACGGGGTAGACTTGAATTTGTGGGAGTCCGAGAATCAATCCCCTATTGCACAACGCTCTTCTTTCAGGGTGGCTTACATGGGGCGATTAGTGGACTGGAAGGCTGTGGATATTCTCCTCGAGGCGTTTGCCATTCTGGTAAGCGAAACAGAGTGCGTTCTGGACATTTTCGGCGACGGTCACGAGAGGCAATCACTGGAGAAGAAGAGTGCTGACTTGGAACTGCAGGGCAAAGTGCGATTTTGGGGGTTTCTATCTCAATCAGAATGCCGCAAGAGACTGGCGAAAGCAAACGTCCTTGTCTTACCAAGTCTATATGAGTGCGGCGGGGCCGTTGTCCTCGAAGCCATGGCGATGCGTATTCCCGTGATTGCTACGCGTTGGGGAGGCCCGATGGACTACCTGAATGACAGTTGCGGTTTTCTCATCGAGCCTGACTCCGCATCAGTGCTTCGCGACGGTATTGTCGACGCGATGCGAACGCTACAGCGTAATCCCGAGCTAGGCCGAAAAATGGGCAACGCTGGGCGGGAACTTATCGAGCAGCACTTCGCCTGGGATCGCAAGATCGATACAATCATCGACATTTACCGCACTGTTGTAGCCCATCAGTAAGACCCAATCATCCGCATCTGACGAAGGATCAGTGAGCTCCCATGCTGATCTTTGCCGAGCCACGTCGCAATCCGTCGAAACTAATCCTTACGTAGTGAGCAATCGAAAGCGTGCCGGCTTCGCGACAGGGGCTTATGGACTTCAGCGTGAAGTTGCCGTTGGTGACGTTCGTAAACAAGGGATCACTGGTGGTACTATTTGTATCTTGTCCGACATTCTGCCATGCCGCGAATGACTTCGAACCATTCGCATCATAAGCGAAGTTCATGTTGGGGGCCCTCCAGCAATTATAGTCACTGTCGAGCAGCGAATTGGCGGCGGAATCAGTGGCAAAATCCAGGACCGCAACTCCCGGGCTGGAATTCGGGTAGTACGCGACGTTATTTTTGATCCGCCAGTCGCTCACATCTCCATCGATCTCCGCTGACTTCTCCGTCCTGAAGAATCGAAGCCCGCTTCCCTCATCACTATAGCTCGTATTATTGAATACATATACCTGCTCATAGTGATTGATGTGGTTCTGCGTATCTAGATGGATGGCTGTCTTCCCTGTGAACACGTTATTGCGAATCAGGATACGGTCGTTAGATCGAGCAGTGACATTTCCAACGACATTGTGCTCGACCAGCATATGTCGGTGTCGAGAATCATCATCCAAATCGCATGCGATAGACATATCTGACGGCGCCGTATTGAAGGAGGCGATATTCCATTTGGCTTTCCACCACGTCTCATGAGCCGTCCCCGTCATGAATCTAATCCAGCGCTTGTGTTCCAGAGGACGGGCAAAGCTAGAATGCTGCACTACTGTCTTGGAGTTATAAACGCGAAGGAGATGCTCCGTATTGCCATCTGTGAACTGACATCCCAAAACGGCGACATTCGTTCCCTTGGAATCCCAAAAACCGTAACTCTTGTTATTCGATGCAGTACAGTCGGCAATTATTTTGTAGGGTTCTCCGGTCATGCCGAATGCAGAGTTCATAGAATTCGCAGTGCATCTCAGGTACAGGGCATTCGTCCCTGAGCCATGGAAAGCCGTTCTCTGGCTGATTCGAGTAGGGTAGCCGCCTTGGACATCAAGATCCACAAAGCGAACATCGTTGCTTTCGCGTCCGGTTCCAATCAGCCCGGCATCCGTCGTTGGGATGAAGCGAGGCCTACTTCCCGATCCATATGCACCGAACTGACAAGGGCCGGTCACCGTAATACTCGAATCGGAATCGAACGCGAATGTATCACCTCGCTTGAAGAGGAGTCGCACGTTCTCGCCCACAAAGCTGACAGCCTTGTCCCACGTCTCATACGGCTTAGACTGGCTGCCGTCTCCGGTCGTATCGTTGCCGTGGGCCGCGAAGTAATACGTGGTCCAGCCACCAGTCGGCTCTTCCGAAACGGTAATGGTCTGAGTGTACTCATGTTCGCCCCCGGTATCGTCGATTACGCGCAACGTCACATTGTACGTACCCGCATTCTCATAAACGTGCGCCGCATTCCAACCGAACGCCTTGTTCTTAGCGAACCTGGAACCGTCGCTCTTCTTCGCTCCGTGCTCCCAGTACCAGCGTGAATCCGTGTTCGGCGTACCTCCGGGAGCAGGATTGCCGAAGTCCCACTCGTAGTGGAAGCTGGCCCAGTCGGCATTGATTCCGCCGTCGACGATTTCGATCGTATCGCTCTGATTACTTGCAGCCAATTGTGACTTCGTGACCCACACGTGCAAGTTGCGTCCGGCGCCACTCGGAAGGGCGAAGGATCCGCCATCGCTAACACTCACGGTCGTCCCGGCCGCCTCGCCGGACGCCTGCCATCGCAGTGACTTCGACGATGCCGTGTAACTCAAGGTCCCTTGGCCCAGCGGCGTGCCGTACTCGACCCGCGTGATCCGCACGCCAGGAATAGTCGGCTGATCGTCGAAACCGCGAGGCTGAATCACGTTGCTGTTCCAGGACGTCTCCGAGTCATTAATCACGTCGAAGAACACGCCCAGCGGCATCACGCCGCTCGTGCGGCTGGCGGTCGTCATGGCCTGCGACGTCCCCGGCTGCTTGACCGTCAGCGATACCGAGCGCGTCGTACTGCCGGACCCATCGGTCGTATTCGTGAAACTCAGCGTATCGGTGTAGGTATCGACGGCCAGGGCATCGGCAGCCGAGGTCAGGCTGACCGTAACGCTCTTTGTAGCCCCGGGAGCGAGCGTGCCGCTCACCGAGGACAAAGCGAGCCAACTTGCCGACCTGCTGACTGTCCAGTCGAGCGAATCGCCGCCGGTGTTGCTGAGCGTGTACGTCTTTGACGTCGGAGCGAAGGGGCCGCCCACGTCACCGGATGACGTCAGCCCGGTACTCGACGACAACGTCAGCACGCCTGGGCCGGCCGATTCGCCGGTGTCCGCCTCCGACCCGGCGGCGAAGTTCTGCTGAACCTCCGTCAGGCTCAAGGCGCGGCTGTAGGCGGCAACGAGATAGAACTCGCCCAACCAGGCCCGGCCGAGCGACACTTCATTTGCCAGCGCGAGCTTGTGGGTGGCATCCCAACTCGAAAGATTCCCCGTGACCGACGTATCCACACGCTCGTTGCCGTTGATGTAAACGCGGACGACTCCGGAAGCCGAGCGCGTGTACACGAGATGCGTCAGATTCGTGGTGACGTCACCGGCAGGGGTATTGACGGCAGGAATGCCGTTGATGGAGGTCGATGCGGACCTCAGACGGATCTCATAACTGTCCGTGTCCTGACCCAGTGTGATGTTCCGGCTCGAAGAGCTCTCCGAGACGGTGAACAATCGTGCCGGGCCGCCCTGCGTGGTGTTGGCCGGATTGATCCATGTCTCGATCGTCACTTCATTGCTCGCCTTCACGGCATCGACCAACTTCGTGGCCGGCTGCGAAGAGAGAAGGACAGTGTCCGCATCGATCGACAGGCCACCCGTCGTCCATGACACGTTTCCGGCGTCGGCCACATCAAGATGGATCGGCGTACCGCCGGCTGCGCGATCGAGAACGGTCGTCCCCGTACCCTCATTGAAATCGTAGAGCACGACGAGGTCATCTGTGACACGTCCATCAGCCACTTCGTTGATGACCACCAGATCTACGTCGCGCGATCCGCTCCCGGATCCATTGGTGGTATTCGTGAACGTGATGGCGTCGGTGTAAGTGTTTGCCGTCAGGCTGTTCGCATTGGCATTGATACCGGCGGTCACTGTCGTGCTGGCGCCGGGCGCCAGTGTTCCGCCGGTCGAGGAGAGCGAGAGCCAGGCGGCCGTCTTGCTCGCCGTCCAGTTGATGCTCACGCCCCCGGAATTCGTCACTGTATAGCTCTTGTCGACGGGGCTGAACGGTCCGCCGGCGGTGCCGCTCGCGGAGAATCCACCACCCGGAGTAATCTGCAGCGCTCCGGGCACCGCGTTCACCGTAAGATTCACGTCACGCGTGGCATCTCCGAGATGGTTGCTCAGGTTCGTGAAGGTGACGGTCTCGTTGTAAGTGTTGGCCGCCAGATTATCGGCATTGGCATTGAGGCTCACGATCACCGTCTGGGTGCCGCCAGCAGCCAGGGTGCCACCGTTCGGGAATGCCGTCATCCACGATTCGGAGACTGTCGCCGCCCAGTTGATGCTCTCGCCTCCGGGATTCGACAGCGTGTAAGTCTTGCTTTCCGGGCTGAACGGACCGCCATACGTGCCCGATGCGTCGAAGGCGGTGGCCGGTGTCACTTCCAGGGAACCGGGAGTGACCACCGAGAGATTCGCCGTCCGCTTGGTGTTGCCGAGTCCATTCGTGGTATTCGTGAAAGTCAGCGTACCGGAGTAATCAGACGCGACCAGCCCGTTCGCATTCGAGTTGACGGTCACAATCACCTGTTGCGTCGAACCGGCCCCCAGTGTCCCGCCGGTGAGCGAGAGATTGACCCAGCTCACGGACTTGCTCAATGACCAGTTCATGCTGACGTCGCCCGTGTTCGTGAGCGTATACGTCTTGCTGATCGGAAGGAAGGGCCCCCCCACGTATCCATTCGCCGCGAAATCACCACTCGGAGTGACCGCCAGCGTTCCCGGCGTCAGGATCGTCAGATCCACATCCCGGGTTGTATCCCCGAGGTGATTGGTCGTGTTGGTAAATGTCACCGTATCGCTGTAGTCGCCCGCAGCCATGCTCTCGGCACTGGAGTTGACGTTGATAATCACGGTCACGCTGGCGTCGGGAGCGATGGTTCCTCCGGACTTCGAAGCGCTCAGCCATGTGGCGGATTTGTTGAGACTCCAGTCAATGCTCACATCACCGGTGTTGGAAAGCGTGTAGGACTTGCTGGTCGGCGAGAAGGGGCCGCCCTCGGGGCCGGTCGAGACGAAGTGATCTGAGGTCGTCACTGAAAGCTGACCCGCGGCAAGGATCGCCAGTTCCACGTTGCGGGTGGCATCGCCCGCATGATTCGTGGTATTGGTAAAGGTCAACGTATCGCTGTACGTGCTGGCGGAAAGCCCATCGGCATTGGCATTGAAGTTCACCAGGATCGATTGCGACTGACCTGGACTGAGCGTGCCGCTGCTGCTGGAAAGTGAGATCCAGTTGGCGGACTTACTGACCGACCAGTTGATCGGGATCTGACCGGGATTGCCGATCGTGTAGGTCTTGGTAGCGGGGGAGAACGGTCCGCCCACCATGCCGGAACTCGTGAAGTCACCGGCCGTGACGACCATCGCGCCGGGCTCGAGCACTGACAGCTCGGCATCGCGCGTCGTGTTTCCGATGGAACTGGTTGTATTGACAAATTCGAGGGTATCCACGTAATCGCCGGCCGTGAGCAGACCCGCGTCGGCAACGAGGTTCACGACCACGGTGTCCGACGACCCAGCCGCGAGCGTTCCGCTGGTCTTCGAGAGTGACAGCCAGTTCTCGTTGATATTGACGTTCCACGCCAGGGGACTTTGACCCGTGTTGGCGAGAGTGTAGGTCCTGCTGGTGGGGGAGAATGGACCGCCTTCCGTACCGCTGGACGAAAAATCGCCGAATGGTGTCACGACCAGTCCGCCCGGCGCCGAGACGGTCAGATCCACCCCGCGGGTCGTATCGCCCTGATGATTCGTCGTGTTCGTGAAGGTGAGTGTATCGTTGTAAATATTCGCAGACAGGCTGTCGGCGGTCGCATTGAGGCTGACGATCACCGATTTGACACCACCCGGCAAGACCGTGCCGCTGCTGGTCGAGAGTGTCAACCAGGTGGCCGACTTGTTCACCGCCCAATTGATCGGCTGCGTGCCGGGATTGCTGATATAATACGTCTTCGACGTGGGGCTGAACGGCCCATTTTCCTCGCCCGAACTACTGAACGGGCCCGCCGTGATCGCCATACTCCCCGGCGCGAGGATTGAAATCGTGGCCTGCCGGGATGTGCTGCCGGCTCCATTGCTGGTGTTGATGAACTGAATAGTGCCCGTGTGATCTCCCGGGGCGAGGCTGTCGGCATCATCGTCCACGAGGACATTGACCGTGAAGGAGGCACCGGGATCCAGCGTGCCATCCGTGACGGACAGCGTGATCCAATCCACGTTCTTCTCGGCACGCCAGTTCAGCGAGTCATCTCCACTATTGGAGAGGGTATAGCTCTTGGATGCCGGAGTGTATGATCCGCTTTTCTGGACGCCCGAGCTTTCCAGGTCACCGAGATTATCCACCGTCAGTACACCGGAGGTTCCATCCGGCGGGGGGGCGCCACCACCACCACCACCGACGGGCGGATCCGTTACGGGCGGGTCGACGACTTCCACTTCACTCTCATCGCAGCCCACCACGGTCGTGCCGACCGTCACGCAGAACAACACGTGAAACAGACCTGCCTGGGTGTAGTTATGGCTCACACTGGCTCCCTCGGCTGTACTGCCGTCGCCGAAGTCCCAAAAGTACAATCCTGCCGGCAGGGGATCACCCGATTCCGTCGAACCGACGAAATCCACGCGGAGCGATTCTTCGCCTTCTCCGACGGTGAAGTCGATGACGAACGTTTCCAGGCCGGCAAGATCGATGGAATCCTCGATCGTCACGCTGACGACGTCCGAAGCCGTGGCCACGGTGTCGTCAACGTTGAGCTCGAACGAGATGCCGGTGGCTTCGTCGACCTCCGGGGCAATGAAGCCGATCGTCGCGGCTTCAGGATCGATGATATCAATACTGGGACCGGCGATTTGCGTCCACATGTAGGATAATGCCGTGGAGCGAGGCGTGAAACTGCCGGAGGCATCCAGAACAACCAGCTCGCCCTCCACCACGGAGGAGGGAGCGTCGATCACGATTTCCGGCTCCGGGTGGAAACCGGCGACCTCGTCGTCGTCCCCATCACCCCCCGTCGGTTCGGTCTGCGTCCCCGTATCCGTACCGAGGTCCGTTCCCGTGTCATCCGTTCCAGCGGGACTTGGGTCTTCTGGGAGTTCTGTCACGGTGACCATGCAGGACTGCCCTGCACAGACGAACAGGACCAGGCCTGCGAGGATGAAGCGGCTTAGCTCGGCCCGGGCCATCCCCGAGGCGAAACGGCCCCACAAAGGAATGTTCAAACCCCTTTTAGTGATGGGAAATAAGGATTTACCGACGGTACTGACGAAGCGGGTTTTCTGGCTCATGGTGCTCTCACTGATACTTCCGAGTGAGTCGATCAGATCCGTGCCGGTGTATGCATTCTCTTGGCGATGGGGCCCGATCCGATGCAACTTTCCCTTGTACTCGTTCCCCTCCTTCAGGCCATTATCGGGCGATGAAGTGTCCCTCACGAGATTCTCCAATTTCCCTATGCAAGAACTCATCCAGCACCTCGTTCACAGGCCAAAAACCGGAACGGAGTACTTTCGCTATGGAGGAGTGCTGCCTTTCATGGTCTGAAGACGATTTTGAAGATCCGAATAATCGGAAACTCATGTAAAAATAGGAAATGTTTGATCAGGTATGCAAATCAAACCGCAGGATACTTCTCTCTCATTTCCCACAGGCGGCTGGGGCGGCGAGGAATCGATCGATTATGGGGTTCTTCGGAAAAAAAACACGCCAAGACCAGCCGAAGGTGATCTCGAGCCAGGATTCCTGAATTCACAGCATTCCGAACAGTCGATAAGGTCGGTAGATATTCTCCTGGCCGTCATTCCGTCTCCGCTGGAATGGCCGTCCAGTTTTCCCGGAGCGGAAGTCAAAGATACATCGTACAATCAGGGATGAAGTCCGAGAATCAGCATTCCAAGGAGGCCTTTCATGGGTCGGATTGATAAACGAGGGGGCATCGCCAGAAAGCTGACGATCCTTGTCGTCATTGTGGCGGCACTGGTCACGGGTCTCTATACAGCGCACCGCTACCAGAAGTCTTCCACCATGGATCGGGCCCGGTCAGAAGGGCTTCGGGCGTATGAGGAGGGGGATTATCTCATTGCCGGGCGTGAGTTGGGTCGTTATCTGAAAGCCGTCCCTGAAGACGTGGACATCCTGCTGAAGTATGCGGACGCCCAGCTACGTATACGCCCACGCACGGAAGGGGCCATACGTCAGGCCATCGGATCCTACGAGCAGGTCCTCCGTGTCGAGCGAGGCCACCCAAGCGCCTCGGAACAGTTATCGGAACTGTATCTCCTGCTGGATAATCCCATTGATGCTGAACGAGTGGCCCGTTTATGGATACGTGCTCATGCCGACAGCCATAGAGCGCATCAGCGGCTGATTACCACTATGCTCGAACAGAATGACGAGGACAAGACCACAGCGGCGATTGACCTGGCCCGTGAACGATTCGAGAAACATTCGGACGTAGCCGGAGCGGCGCTGGCCTATGCCGATGCACTGGTAGCGCATGACGACGTGACACAAGCCGAGGAAGTTCTTCGAACGCTTCTGCTGGATGCCGATGGGAAGCTCGCCAAAGAAGTCATAGAGCAAGACCTGGGACTGGAGCTGGCCCTGCGCCTCACTGAGATTCATGTCAGAATCGGAACGGAGGCGGAAGGCGAGCGACAGTCCGACGCTTATCGGAAGGCCGAGCAACTCTACACGCAGATCGTCTCCCTGAGCCCGGAGACGATGAAACCGCTTCTGGCGAAAGCGAGATTCCATCTGCTGAAACGATGGCCGCAAGAGGAAGGGGGCGATGCTCCATCCGTACTCCCATGGCGGAATCGGGTCCGGGAAGCCCTGACGCGAGCCTCCCAACGTGAGGATAAGGAATTGGCCTCTTTCCTCGAACTGGCAACGTTGTGGTACTTCGCCGGGAACATCGAGCAGGGAGAGTCCATCTTTCGGAAAGCGATCGAAACCCATCCGGGAGATCCCACTCCGTTCAATGCATGGTCGGAGTGCGTGCTGGCATTGGGGATTCGCGACCAGGCGCGCGTTGTCGCCGACCTTGCCATGAGCGCGGAACTGGGAGGACAGCGGTTGGATATCCTCCTGCCGGCGATGGAATTGTATTACCTGGCGGAGCGTGCCGAGGATGCGACGCGATGTGCGAAGGAGTTGAGCGAGAAGGAACGGAACGAGGCCGTTCTGGCCTATGCGGAAAGTCTCCATGCCTGGCATCAGGGAGACATCGAGGAAGCGCTCTCCAAGACATCATCTTCATTGGCGACGGCGCCTCATTTCACGCGTGCACTTCGTATGAAGGCACATGCCCTGCGAGCGATGGGCCGGCTTGCCGAAGCAGAGGAAGCCTATCGGGCGTATCTGAGAGCGGAGACATTTCCCCTGGCACGGGTGCGCGCCCAGTTGGATCTGGCTGAGCTGCTCTCGCAGCAGGACAAACACAGTGAGGCGCTGGCACTGGTGAGTGCCGTCGCTCGAGATGCGCTGCCGATAGTGTTCAGCGAGGTGGGAGTATCCCTGTTCAATATCAAGGTGGTCGCGGCGGAGGAGGGAGGACGGGAAGTATCGGAACCGATGTTTCTCGAGGAATTGGAGCGGCAAGCCGTCTTGATGCTTGAAGCGATGCCCGAGAACATGCTTGTACTCAGGCTCGCCGCTCGTGTGCAGGCGTTGCGGGGGAATTACGCCGAGGTCTCGCGCCTCCTGGACGACTCCGCCCAGGAACGGTCTGTACGATTACCGTCTCTGGTGCTCCTGGCAGATCTGCTTGCACGGGCGGATCGTTACGGCGAAGCGCTCGAGGCTTATCGGGCAGCACTGGCCCTCACCGAGGAGAACGATCAGCGGCGTCTCCTTCGATTTCGAACGGCCTCCATGCTGAAGGCCTTGGGCAAGGCGGATGAATGTGTCGAGGTGATCGAGCAGGTGGTGTCGGACGAAGAGGCGCCCGGTCCGGAGCTCTATCTGGATGCTGCGCGCTTGCTGGCAAACATGGACCAATCCGATCGCGCCTACGCCATGCTCGAGCGTGGGGTGGCCCGTTTTCCGGACCATGCGGAGCTATGGGTAGCACTGCTCAATTTTCCGCCATCTGAGAATCGCGGCTTGACACGTCAGCAGATCGTTAACCGGTTACGCGAGATCGAGGGCGACCAGGGGCTCGAGTGGCAGCGGGCACAGGCACGGATCTGGCTGGATCAGCCGGATTGGCGGCGGCACGAACCCGAGATCAAACGCATGCTGAGCCAGTGTGTGACCGCTCGGCCGGATTGGGTCGCGGCGCTGGTGACCTATGCGGACTATCAGGCCAAAGCGGGCCGAACAGCACAGGCCCTGGAAACCTATCGGGAAGCTTTTCGGGCAGGCGAGCGTCGAAGTCAGTACGTGGCGGAACGGGCGCTGCCGTCGGCACTGGCGCAACGGAGCTGGACAGACGTTCGCGCGTTCCTTCGCGCGTTACCCGAGGAAGAACCACGGTACGATCCGTATCGCGTGGCGCTGGAGCGCCAGTTCAACCCAGCACGCGCGGAAAGCATGCTGGTCGAGAACGTGGAAGATCGACCGGAGGATTGGGTATCGCGCCTGGAGTTGGCAAGAATTCGGACAGCGCAGGGGCGCCACGAAGATGCGCAAACCTTGTTGAATCAGGCGGCTCGCATCGCGCCGGAGGAGCCCCAGGTATTGACTGTTCAGGTACGCCTCCTTCTCGAGCAGGGGCAGCCCGAAGCGGCCGTGAAGCGGTGCACTCAGGTGATCGAGGCATCCGGCCTGCCGGAAGCCTACGCGCTGCGCGGCTCAGCTTATAACCTGCTCGGCGATAGGGCGAAGGCGGAAGCGGATCTCCGTCGTGTCGCGGAGACCGAGGGGTGGGAGGAACGCGGCCATCTCGGCCTCGGCGAGTTTTTCCTGTCCCACGGCAAGCGCGAGGTAGCGCTAAGCGTCTGGCAGGAGGGATTGAACAAGCTGCCGGGGAATCTTGCGCTACGGCAGGCGATCGTAGAGTTGCTGCTTCGGGGCGAGGATCGTGAAATAACCGAGGGACGGAGCCGGCTCGATCAACTGATTCAGGAGTTTCCGCGCAACGAAGAATTGCTGACCCTCAAGGGGCAGTCGCTCGAACGTGAATATCCACGTCGCGCCGAGGAGTATTATTTAGACGCTCTTGAATTAAACGACCGATACGCCGATGCGTTGCGCCGAATGGCTTTTCTATCTGCCCAGCAGGGCAACCGGGAACAGGCGCTAACCTACGCCCAGCGTTGCCTGCAGACCGACTCCGAAGACATGGAGACGCTGCTTCTGCGCGCACAGCTGCTGGCCAGAGATGATCCGGCCGTTTCGCGCTCGTCGGGTCTTCAGGCGGCGGACGTGGCGCGTCGCGCCCTGCGGAGAAATCCTGACAATGGATCGGCGGTCATGAACCTCGCCAAGGCCCTCCGTCTTGCGGGACAAGCCTCCGAGGCACTCAAGGCAATCGAAGCTTATCTGGACGTTGTTCCAAAGGGTGCCATGAGCGAAGAGGTGCGTTTTCTCGCGATTGAGATTTTGCTCAATGACGGGCAAGTCGACGAGGCTGCCCCGCACCTGGAAGCACTGGAGGCAACGAAAGCGGAGGAACCGCGACTGATTCAGGCGCGGCTGTTCATGCACGCGCAGAAGGGGGAATGGGATCAATTGGTGACGACGGCGGAGCGTTTCGCGCAGAACCATCCCGAGGTCCTGGACGTACCCATGAGTGCAGTCGAGTTATTGATGGAATCCTCGGAGGCCGCTCAGCGGGAACGGGGGGTTCGCTTGGCCGACGCGCTGGCACGACGGGCAAGTGAGCACGACCGAGTCCAGGCGTTCGTCGGAAGAGTTCTTATCGGGGCGGGCCGGACGGACGAGGCGGTGGCGCGCCTTCGCCGTGCCATTGAGCTGAATCCGTCGAATCTGGACGCCCTGAACAACCTGGCCTGGCTGCTTTCCGAGGAAAAAGATGACCCGGAGTCCGCCTATCGCCTACTTGCCCCGGTCATCGAATCTTCCTCTTCGAACCCGATTTACCCGTATCTCCTGGATACCTGGGGCATGGTGTTGCTGAAACGCGGGCAGAAAGACGAAGCGGCGGAGGCATTTCGTCGATGCATCCAGGACTGGCGGACCGATTCCGTCACGCAGGCCGTGGCTACCCTCGGTTTGGCGAAGACCTATATGGAGAGGGATGTCTTGGAGAGCCGCCGGCTGCTCCAGCGCCTGCGGGCAGGAACTCAGTGGGAAAACCTCCCTGAAGATATTCAGGCTGAGGTGGAAACACTCTTGGAGCAGGCGAATAATGCCCTATGACATATGGCGTTGCAATCGTCCGATAATCCGCGTCCAGAGAATCGATCATGAGCAATAATCTACAACTATTCGGCAAGGACTCGGATCCGTTGGGGGCACTTCCCACGGGGGAGGAGTCCGCTCAGGAAAGCCGTCAGACGAAAGTGGATGTTCTCGGTCTCTTGCGTCGGAGATGGCTGCTGATTGCGCTGCTCTGGCTGATTCCGACCGTTCCCGTGGTGGCTTTGATCTTGACAAAGTGGAAACCGACTTATACCGCTACGGGTATCGTCGAGGTACGTCCGATCGAGGACAAGATTCTCTATCGCGATGACAATTCGGACTCCCGCTTTTTCCAGGCCGATTTGCGCACTCAATCAAATACCATTCTGAATCAAAGCGTGCTTCAGGCCGCCTTGTCGCAGTTGCGTGTGGATTCTCCGGAACTGGATATTCTGCAAAAAGAGGACCCGCTGCCCAATCTACGTCTCGCCTGTGAGGCGGAGCTTGTCCCCAATTCGTTCCTGATCACGCTCTCGGTAACGCAAGACAAGGGCGCAGAAGCGGTCAAAATCGCCGATGCCATTCTGCAGGCTTACATGGAGCGGGAAGGTGACCAGGGTGCCACGACCCGTGCGAGGCGAAAGGCGGTACTGGAGTCCGAACGGGATGAACTCTATGACAAGCTTGAGGAGCTGAATCAATACATTTACGACCTCGCCAACGTTTACGGCGCGGCCACGGAGGAGTTGTTCGGAGTTCTTCGAGAGTCTCACGAACAGGACACTATGGAGCGCCGCAGCGCATTGCGTGCTGCTGAAGATGAGCTTTTCGAGATCGAGCAGAAACTCGGCGTCTTGAATAGTTCAACGAGCCAGCCCGCTGCGGTCTGGTCGGAGGACGTGTTCGCCGAGCGAAGCCGCTTCATCGAGAGCGACCCGATGGTCATCTCGGTTCGCCAACAGATTACGGATGTCTCCTCCAAGCTGGCGGATTACCTGTCGCGACTTCCCGAGGAAAGCCAGACCGTGACCCGGACGCGTGAGAAACTGGAGCGACTTCGGCAGCAACATGAGCGGTTTCGGAACGATGCGATGGAGGCTTTCGATGCTCAACTCGTTCAGCAGCAGGCCCAGCGGCATGTCGAGATGAAGGCCACGCTGGAGCACCGGTTGAAGTCCGCTCAACTGCAGCGCGATAGACTGCGGATGGAAGTACAAGGCCTGGAAGAGAAAGGCTTGCAGATCGGCAAGCAAGGGATCGAAATCGAACAGAAGAAGGCGTCGCGCGACCAGATCGAGAGGCTCTACGATCAGATTCAGAACGAGCTTCGCAAACTCGATATCGAGAGCCGGCGGTTGAGCCGGATTCGGGTGGCCTCGAATCCTGAGATTCGTCCGAGCGGCATCAACGATCCCCGCAAGAAGTACTCCGCGATGTCCGTCGCCGGATTTTTCGGATTCGCTTTTATCGTGGGCTTGCTCCTGGAACTCCGGGATCAGCGATTGCGTGAGACGGACCAGTTGAAGCAATTCGGGAACCTGCCGCTGCTCGGCGCCGTCCCTTCGATCCATGATCTCGAGAAGAAGATCATCAACGAAGAGGATTTCGCGGAAAGCTACCGGCTGATCCGGACCGCGCTGAACGGCTGTTCCCGAGGACGGAACGACAAGGTCTACCTGATCACCAGCGCCCGTTCGGGAGAGGGTAAGACGAGCCTGGCGGTGAGTCTTGCGATCAGCCTCACCGAGCCCGGCCATCGTGTCCTGCTGATCGATGGAGATACGCAGTGCCCGAACGCCGGACGGATCCTGAAAATCAAGCCGACGGTCGGACTCCGAGACGCACTGGAGGGGAAGCGTTCTCCACGCGAGTGCATTATGAGTTCCGGGGTCACCGGCCTGGAAGTGATGGTGTGCCGATCCAACGGTCAGAGTTTGTCCGGCCTCCTCGATACGAGGACCGCCAAACGCATCCTCGATGATTTACGCGAGACATACGACTACATCATTCTCGATTCCCCTCCCACTTTATCGACGGCGGACGCCTTGGTGTGGGCGTCGGCAGTCGACGGTGTGATTCTGTCATCCTTCATCGGCCACACGGATCGCGTCGCCATGCAGATGGCCCGGGAGCGTTTGGAAAGTGTGGGGGGGCAGATTCTCGGCGTAGTCACGTCCAATGTGCCGCACAACTCGCGATTCTATTCCTACTCCACGACCAGTACAGAACGTGAGCAGGGCCATGAACGGGATGTCGGCCCTCACCCGCTCTTGATGGCGCATCGTCTGGACGACAAGCCTTCGAAGAAGAAGTCCTGATAACTTCCGGCTCAGGTGACGCACATATTTTTGATAATAAGTTTATGCGCCCGGCCGATCTTCTCTCCTGATACCCGATTCCGGTAAGTGCATCGCTCCCCCTGCAAGGGTACTGGTCTGGCTTGTGCCGCGCAGAGCCGAAGTGGATTCGTCGGCCGCTGGCTTCCGTTTCGAGTGGATCCCGAGAGGGCCGGACTCGTTGGGTTGGGTCAGCGGCTGTGTCAGCGACGGGAACCACCTGTCACGCAGGCGAAGCACGGGGAACTCCACCAATTTGGCAAGCAGGATGCCCGCGATGATGCTCAGTGCTACATACGCCGGTGTGTAGACGAGCCATGGGACGTTCCATGAATCCAGGGGCATCATGAACCAATGCACCACGGCGTAGTGCCAGAGATAGATCGAGTAGGAATGGGAGCCGATGTAACCGATGAACCGGGTGAATGCATTCTGGGGGAAATTGATGATCATCAGCCAACTGAGCAGGACGCCGCTGAAGCCGTAAATGATCGTGAGCCCGATGGTCGGCACGATGATGTTCTGGCGTGGGAGAACGAGAAGGACCGGGCACAGCAGCAAGCCGCTGACTGCCAGGAGCGGGAGCGACCAGCGTGAGAAATAGCGGACGAAAGCCTCGGCATGATAGTGGTAGTAATAGGAGAGGAAAACACCGAAGAGCAGCGAGTCGAAGCGCAGATGGCTGACCAGGATATGCGACCCATGCCTGTATTCCCACATCAGGTTCGTGAAGACGCGGGCCGCCAGCTCGATCGCAGCGACGGCGAGGAAGAACTGAGGGATGTAGGCGAAGGGATGGGGCGCATGCCGCGCCAGCCGGGCGAGGATCAGTAGAAAGAGGGGCAGCGTCAGGTAAAAGTGCTCTTCGACGGCCAACGACCAGGTGTGCCCCCAGAGGGCGCCGATGTAATTCTGAAAAAAGAGCAGTTCGCCGATCACCTGATGTGCCCTGGGCATGTCGCCCATGGAGACACGGACGATGACGGTGACGAGCACGAGAAAGTAGAGCGCGGGGTAGATCTTGAGGCCTCGGCGGATCAGGAACCGCCCGATTCCCATGTTGCCGGAGCGCATCTGTTCGCGGAAGAGCAGGCCGGAGACGAGAAAGCCACTCAAGACAAAGAAGAGATCCACGCCGACCCACCCGGCGCTCTGGAGCCGATTGATCGACTTCTCAATCAGGTCATTCCACTCGGTCGGGGCGGGAAGCATGTGGTTCCCCAGCACGAGGAGCACCGCCACCGTGCGCAGGACGTCCAAGGGAAGCAGGCGTTTGCCCGAAGGCGTTGCCGAGGATTTCGGTGGGATGGGTGCGTTGGGATTGGCCGCCATTCTCGCTGAACCCCTTCCGACTCGGTCGCAGGCCGCTACGAATGCTGAGTATAGCTCTATGTGAAATGCGATCCAAATATGAATCCAGGTATGCCGCCCGTATCGGACAGGAATCGAACTCGCTTTCGGCAACTGGTGAATTATGGGCGCATATCGACAAGCAGTTCCGCCCGGCACAGGGCTTCAGCGACGCTTCGTGCCTGATCGAACGCGACGCCGGCCTGACAGGCAATGTCGAGAAGGGAACGCGTCCCGTCGGCGAGGTTGAGGACCCATAACATCGCGAGCTGGCGTTCCTTCGCGTCAGACGCTCCGCCCAGGGTCTCGTAGAGACCACGTTTTCCGAGCTGCGGCTCGCAGTATGGGTTGAGGTTCTTGAAGACGGCATTGGCTTCGATCACGCGGATGATTTGGAGGTACGTGCGCACCGACTCCGCGAGGGCGTCCGGCTTGACGAAGTCCAGGTTGTCCGCCGAGGTATGATACTCGGGAAATCGGCCATAGGGGGTTCGCGTCAACGAGCCGACGGGGAGGTTGAAGCCGGGTGAGCCGTACTGGCGTTCGTCGTATCCATAAGGGACGAAATCCTCGATCGCGTGCTGCTTCCCCGACGATTGCAGAACGTACTCCGCCACGCGATCGATTTCGGCGTCACCGTGACGGCTTCGCTTGTAGTGAAAGCACCCGGCGTCACCGAGGCAGGCCATGACCAGGCCGTGGCGGATGTTCGTAGCGGATTCCTGGTTACGTGCCAGCCACGTGATGGCGCCGATGGTGCCGGGAATGAACAGGAATCGGTAGGTGTAGTGTCGTTCGACCTTCGCCAGGCGCTCGGCCAGCGTCGTGCTGACGGCCAGGCTCGAGAGATTGTCATTGGCCAGCGAGGGATGGCAGACGTGACAGGAGAGAAGGAACTCCTGCTGCGACTTGCCGGGAAGCACCAGTTCACCGTAAGTGAGGTGGCCCCTTTCGAGCGTGGAGTCGATGTAAACCTCATAGTTGCCGGAGGGTAGGGCTTCGCGTTGCCGGTGCGGGAGACAGAAGCCCCAGCGCTCCTGGAAGTAGGAGGTACGGTAGGGGATCCAGACGGGGTGTTCGGGGAGCGAATGGAGATGAGCCTGAAGTTCGTCGAGCGCCAGCGTCTCGTGCACGGGAACGCTGTAGTTGAGCACGTGAAGGCTGTGGTCGGCGAAGTCGACGATCTTGCGGCCGTCGGGATCCTTGACCCATGCCTCGCGAATGTTCCATTCATTGGGCACGGTCCAGTCGAAGACGGGCGTGCCGGTTGCGACTTCATGGATCTCGATCGGGATACGCTGCCTGACGGCCTGAAGCGTCTGTCGGACGCCGTCTCCGGTGATGCTGCGGCAGATGGGATACAGACCGGAGATCCACGCGTGCATGTCCTCGCCTGGAATGTCGTCGCTTGACGCCGGATTCAATTCCACAATGAAACTCCAATACCGGTGAAGCGGTTTGCCGTGTACTCCCGCAGATTCATCGAAACAGGCTACCGGTGAGGCTATGGGGTGGCAAGCATATCGGTTCCGTTTGGCCTCCGATGCATCCCGCCGGGCGGATCCTCACCAGCTGCGGACCGGTATCAGCATCGACAAATGGGGGATCAACCGCTATCTTACCTCCCCGAAGATTTGACCCGGTTGTGGGCTGCAATTCTCAACATCATGTGCCCCGAAAATGTGCTGTTCTTGATGGAAAGGTTAGAGCGATGAGTGCGATTCCCCAAGGTGATCCGATTCGCAAGCAGGGCGATGGGCTCGACGTGCCGGACAAGCCGATCATTCCGTTCATTTCCGGTGACGGGACGGGCCGGGACATCTGGAGGGCATCGCAGCGCGTGTTCGATGCGGCGGTCGAGAAGGCGTATGGCGGCAAGCGGGAAATCGCGTGGCACAAGGTGCTCGCGGGCGAGGAGGCCTACAACGCGGTGCAGAACTGGCTTCCGGATGAAACTGTCGAGGCGTTCCGGACGTATCTCGTCGGCATCAAGGGGCCGCTGACCACGCCGGTGGGCGGTGGCATTCGTTCACTGAACGTGGCATTGCGGCAATTGCTGGATCTCTACGTCTGTCTTCGCCCGGTGCGTTACTTCGAGGGCGTGCCGAGTCCCGTCAAGCGGCCGGAAGATGTGGACATGGTGATCTTCCGGGAGAACACCGAGGACATCTACGCGGGAATCGAGTTTCAGGAAGGCACGGACGACGCCGCCAAGTTCAAAGAGCTGCTATCGGATGCCTTCCCGGATCGCTTCAAGAAGGTTCGCTTTCCAGAGACCGCGGGGTTCGGTATCAAGCCGGTGTCCGTGGAGGGCACCAAGCGGCTGGTCAAGGCGGCGATCGAGTATGCCCTCCTGCACAAGCGGCGGAACGTGACACTGGTCCACAAGGGCAACATCATGAAGTTCACGGAGGGCGCCTTCCGCGACTGGGGATACGAATTGGCCAAAGAGGAATATGGCGCGAAGGAGATCGATGGCGGACCGTGGTGCCAGTTGCCTGAGGACAAGGGCGGCATCATCATCAAGGACGTCATTGCCGATGCCTTCCTTCAGCAAATCCTGACGCGCCCGGCGGAGTACGACGTGATCGCGACGCTCAATCTCAATGGAGATTACGTGTCGGACGCCCTGGCGGCGTGCGTGGGCGGCATCGGCATCGCACCCGGCGGCAATATCAACTATCAGTCAGGCCACGCCATTTTTGAGGCGACACACGGTACGGCGCCCAAGTATGCCGACCAGGACAAGGTCAATCCAGGGTCGGTGATCCTGTCCGGCGTGCTCATGCTGAGCCACCTGGGGTGGCACGAGGCGGCGGACCTCATTATTCGAGGCATCGAAAAGACCATTGCCGCCAAGCAGGTAACCTACGATTTCCACCGCCTGATGGAAGGGGCCACGCTCCGTAAATGCTCGGAGTTCGGGGAGGACATCGTGGCGAACATGGGCTGACAACGCCGAGGCGGCGGGAAGGAGATCGCATCCAGCGCCAGGTGAAACGCCCTGCCGACACGCGAGCTTCCCCTCATGATTGGACAAATCAGGATGCTTCGGAGGGAGCGGTGCTCGTTGATGGCGCCTCCGCTGTCGGGAGGAGTGCCTTGAATTTCGGCGCCCATTGTTCGCCGAACAGATCGGGTATGGCGGCGGCCATGTGATCGTATGCGACTTTGCGGGCCGCTTCATCCATGCCGCTGAGGTGCTGAAGGATCTTTTCCGCCGCAAGATCGAGCAACGGCTGTTGCTTGAGCTTGGCAGCTTCGGTCAGCATTCTGGGGAGATCGGGCACGGCCAGGAAGGCGTCGAACGCTTTGCCGGCTGCACGGATTCGGGCCTCTGCGTTCTCCAAGGGGAGGATTTCCAACGCCCGCACATACGAAGTTGCCGCCTCGGCTGAATTTCCCAACTGACTCAATCCATCACCGGCCTGTTCGAAAATGGCGGCCCGCTGCGGGGCCGGCGCGTTTTCGTTGGCAAGCACTTTGGCGAGGTGGTGAAGCAATTCGACGCGGCGGCCGAGCGTGGTGGTCTCGGAACCGGACCAGGAATCGAGCACTCGCATTCGATCCTCAGGAGCCAGCTTCGCCACAACGGCGAAGTAGGCGGTCCATGCGGCCTTCTGCACGGCCTCGCTCTCGTCGGACAGGCGATCGCGCAGGGAGAGGAGGACGTCGGCCGTGTGAGCCAGGGTCCCGAGGGATACTGCCGCAGCTTCGCGGACCCGTGCCTCGGTATCCTCGTTCATGGCCGCGATGATCGACGGCAGATGCTCCGCTGAGCCCAATGCTGCCAACCCGCGAACCGCCGACTGGCGGATGGCTGCTTCCGGTTCCTGTGCGGGATTGAGATGGCGAATGAACACCGTGGCGAACTCGGGGGCCGCGATCTTTGCCATGGCCTCGATGAGATTGGTCCGAAGGAGGGCATCGTCCAAGGGAGCCTCTTCTCTCTTGAGGAGCGCCTGGATGGCGATGCCGCGCAGTTCTTCTCCCGGTCCTGGATTATGCCCGGCGAGTCGTCCAATGCTGGCGGCAGCCTGGGATGCGACTTTCGGATTGGGGTTGTCGAGTTCGGTGGCGCAGACACGGATGGATTCCGGGTCCGCCAGGTAGCCAAGGGCCTGAAAAACGGCGATGCGCACATCAGGAGAGGATCGAACCTCGAGCACATTTCGCAGCAGGGCGGCGTCCGTGGTTTGCCGGAGGTCGCGCAAGACGACAACCGCGCCGCGCACCACCATCGGGTCTTCATCCTGGAGCAGCTCTCGCACCTTCTTCAGGAGACTGTCCTGGGGTTTGCGCGTCGGGAGTTGGGCATGGAGGATCTCCAGCGCCGTCACGCGGCGAACGGCGAGAGACTTGTTGAGCAGCGCTTCGAGGAAGGCGAGTCGCTCGTCTTCGGGAAGAAGTTCGTAGATGCGTCGATCCGCCTGGCGCATGGCTTCCAGAAGCTCCTGGCGTTCGCGTTTCACCTTGATGTCAAGCGTGCGTTGGGCCACAACGGGGTCGGCGAAATGACTGAGGGCGGTGAGCGCCGCGGCGCTGAGCTGGGGCTCGGCCGATTGCGCCAGGGCCAGGAGAGGCTCGATGAACGGCTTGGCCTCGGAGCGTGTGCTGATGATGGCCTGGCAGACGGCCAATTTGGCCGGCAGATTGTTCTTCTCGTTCAGAACGCGCACCAGCGACTGGATAGCTTCGTCGGTACCGAGCTTCAGGATCCGTTCGGCATCCTCACTTCCCGAGAGGACGACGATCTGCGCGGCGGGTTCGGTTGCCGGTGCTGTTTCGGCGGCAGGGGCCTGGCCGTGGATCAGGGAGGCGAGGGTCAGGTTCGTCGTGAATGCCAGTAACGCTGTGAGTACGGTCAGATTCGACCGATGAAGTCGCTTGAACCCGTATATCGGCGAAAGCTGGACGCCAACGGAACAGCTTACCCCGGCTGCTGCTGTCTGACGTATGGCCTTTTTCATGCGATCGCGGCACCCTGGAGATGAAACACTTCTCTATGGCAATTTCTACTCGTTTTGCGCCCGGACTTCAAGTCAGCGAATGACACGGCCACGCACAACTCGCAGAGTTCCGGTACCCACCCGGGTCCTTGCACCAGTCAGACACACGTGGGGCAACAAGGTTGGCTTCTCGCTCTTCTCGATTGACCCATTTTCGCTTTGGCCTGGAGAATGGATGGGCCGGCGTGGGGAGGTTATTATTCGCTCAAAACGTGATGAAATCACCGGGCGTGATTGATGCGGCGCAATGGTACGTTGGTGCTTGGTGTGAACACGTTTTTTCTTGTCCTGATTTCCTGGTCATCGGGGTGGTGTTTCCACCAGCTGCTGAAGGATATTCATCATGGGCTTTCAAGCGAAGGTAATCGACGCCCACATGCGGTCGATCGGCACGTGGGTGGATTGGTCGGGGACCTGCGACACGTTCAAGAGCGGGGATCCGGAACGGGAAATCGACGCCGTGGCGGTGTCGTGGATGAGCACGACGAATGCACTCCGGGATGCTCATGCGCGGGGGTGCCAGATGTTCATCACCCACGAGCCGACCTTTTATGCCCACATGGAGGACGATCCTGCGGTCGAAGGTGATGCCTGCGTGCGCGAGAAGCGGGCCTTCCTCGAAGAGACCGGAATGGTGATCTACCGGTGCCATGACGTGTGGGATCAGATGCCGGCCTGGGGGATCCAGGATCGCTGGGCGAAATGCCTGGGCCTGACGCACGAACCGCTGATTCGAGAGCGTTTCATGCGCGTGTACTCGGTCGAGCCGACGACCGTCGAAACGTATGCACGGCACGTGATCGAGCGGACCCGACAGTACGGCCAGGAGACGGCCCTGCTGATCGGGGAAGGATCGAAGCCCGTGTCGAAGGTGGCCCTGGGGACCGGAGCAATCACCAGTGCGCGGGAGTATCATCGGATGGGTGCGGATCTGGGTATCGTGACCGAACTGCTCTGGTGGCGTGATGCGGCGTGGGCGCGGGATACGGGCATTCCGACGTTGGTGGTAGACCACACGGTCAGCGAGGAGCCGGGGATGATCGGCCTTGCGGAATACCTTCAAGGCATTTATCGCGATCTACGCGTGGAATACATTCCGACGCATTGCCCGTACACGGCGGTCGCCTGAGGAAGAGGACCTCGCGGCGTCAGTCATTGACCACACGCTTCCAGGTACCGGGCACGATCCGGACCTTAGTCGGATCCGCGGTTGCCGATGCTCCCTCGACAAGCAGGGTGTTGTCCACGTAGAAGTCCTGCGTGCTGCTCAAGGAGTGGAGATACCAGATGCTGTAGGTGAATGTGCCGGTCCAACTCAGCTTCCTGGAGAACGTGATTTTCGTCCAATCGGTGCCGACCGAAGCGTAGTCCTGCGTGAACGTGTGGTTCCCGTCGCTCGAGTTGACCATGAGGGTCATGCGAAATCCTTCGGCGTTGTCTTTCATCTTGACATAGGCTTCCGCGTAGTGGGGGGTATCGTTCGACAGCGCATCAAACATCACCTGGCTGACTCCGGAGGCGGTGTACGGCCGGTTGGTGATATAGACGGAACCGCTGCCGTCCTGAACCTCGGACGATTCCGCGTTGAGCGTGCTCGTCCCGTAGGCGTGCCAGTCGTCGAGTCCATCTTCGAAGCTGGAATTCTTCAGGATGTTCTCGAGCGAATCAGGCGGGGCGGGATCCAGCGCCACGGAATAAGCACGAAGGGCCATCCCGACTTGCGCCTGCCCGGTGAGCACAACGCGGTCGTAGGCATTGTCCGAGAGATCCAGGTCGTCGTCCGACAGCGTGAAGGTCAGTTCCGCATCTCCAATCGTGTAGGTGGTCGTCCATCCGCTGTAGTTGGTACGCCAACTCGAATCGGCGGCGATTCGGTAGAGCCCCAGGTCGATGACGGACTGGGCATAGTGCGAAGCCTGGATCACGTCCTCGTGGAGGACCTGCCGCCGATTCTGAATGCGCATGGCGGTGATGGCGGAGAGGCCGATCAGGGCGACGACCAGGGTCGCGCCGAGCACAGCCAGCAGGATCGTCGCCTGCCGTGCGGCGTGCGTTCGGGTCATCCTACCGATCGAGTCGCTTTGCCCCAGGACGATCCTCATTCTTCGATCTCCCGTCCGCTGTGCCATGCGCTGGAGCGATAGGCCGTGAGTGTCGACACGATGCGATCGCCTGTTTTCACCGTGACGACGATACGCTTGATACCGTTGTCGGCGCCGGCGGCACTCTCGAGGTCGTTGAGCGTGACCCAGTCCACTTCGACCGATCGTGTCCATCCGCTGTACTCGGTCAGCGACGTACCGTCTGTTGCTTCGGGTGGAGTGGCGGACCAGCCGTTGTAATCGTCGACATCATCGAACAGGCTGCGGTCGCCTGTCGCTTTTTCCGAGGAGGTCAGCCCGAAGGTGTCGACGACGTCGTCCGGGTCGACGTAGGGTTGGGTGAGGATCTCGGCCAGCAGCCCCTCGGCCAACGCCTGCCCGACGCCCCGGTCAGCCAGGATGCGTTCGCTCAAACGCGCACCGCCAACGAGGTTGAGGGCGGCCACCAGCATGAGGCTCACGATCAGAGTGGCCATGACCGCTTCGACCATGGTCATCGCCCGTGCGCGGCGGAGGACGGAGTACGTTCGCAATCGCCTCATGAGGAACCCTCCCCCCCGACCCGGATGGAGATAAAGTCGAATTCCCCGGTGTTGCCGCCGGGAGAGACGTGACAGGTCTTGAGGTTGGGGATGATGGTCTTCCGCGTGTAGTACTCGGTCGCCTCGTGTTCGTCGTTGATGAATACCGCCACGGTATCGATTCCCGGATCGATGATCAGGCGCACGTCGAACAGGTCCTGGGACAATCCCGTTTTTTCCATCAGCGTGTGCGAGTATCCCCCATGGGAATTCACCAGAAGCAGATTCTGTGTTCCATCGGCCTGTTTCATGCTGACGAATTGAAGCAGGACGGCATCGTCGCCGGTCCAGTCGGCATAGATGGATATGCTCGTCAGGGGGTAACCGATGGTGGTCGCCCGCATTCGGCAGTCGATGGTGATCAGTTCGTTGAAGTCGTGATCGGGGGTGGTCAGCAGGCCTTGCAGGCCGGCCATTGTCCCGTCATTCAGGGACAGGGCGACGAACGGCAGGCCATCCGAAGTTTCCCAATCGTTCTCGCCATCGACGTTGCGATCGGCAGCGGTGGGGACAACGTCGAAATCCGCCTCCCAGAACGCGGAGAGTATCTCAGGACGATTGGGAAGTTGGGTCGACGGCGAGAGAGTGGTGGCCGAATCCGATCCCGTCCGCAGGGCGAGGCCCACATCGGTCAGGTAATGCCGGGTGGCGGTCTGGTCCGGACCCGGGGATGAGATCTGGCCGTAGATTTCATAGTGTAGGCTGTCTTCGGTCTGCTTCGTCCAGAGTGATCCCCCGGTGATGCTCAGCAACCGACCGTCCGGGCCATCCGTGTCATGCCTTAATATCGCAGTGGGTGAGTTACTCCAGTGTTTGAAGACCAGCGCCGCGCCGGATCCGGGCTGCAGGGACTTGGAATTCACAAAGTTGACGTCGTACCAGTTGAGCGTATCGTTCATGAAGGATTCATAGAATGTCTTCTCGGCAAGCACGGTGTTCGTCGGTAAGGAAGATTGTGTGGAACGGATTTGCACGCGCATCTCTCCGGTGTTGAGGCCGGTCTTCCTGCCCACAAAGCGGGCGCGAGAGACTCGCCAGGCAAGAGCGTCTCCGGAAAAGAGCATGGAATCCGGTTCAAAGTATTGCCCCGTCCAATTCAGGGCCGTTTGCGTAAACTCCTGATTATTTACTTCGTCAATGTAGTAGGCGAGTCGCTGCTCCGTACTCCACACCGGGGCGCCCTGATAGGTTTCAGTCACGCTCTCGGTATCGTAGGTGAACGACAGTTCCTGAACCGATTCCAGGACATTCGTTGAAGTTTCGTCGTTGTAGGTGCGGGTCAGCGGGTCGCCGGGCGTGCCGGACCATGCGTAACGGATCCGCTCGTAGTAGCCGTCCCCGTCGCGGTCATGAACGTTGAACGAGATGGCGGTAGCCGTCTGCTCCGAGACATAGACCGCCATCCGGATCTCTTCCATCAGGTCACGTACGCCAGCGATGGAGCCCAGGATCTGCGTGCCGGTGCGCTCATCATCGGGGAGGGCATGCCGGGCCAGCATGATGGCGGAACCCATGCCAAGCATCACCAGGGTCATGATGCCCAGGGTCACGATGAGTTCCGTCAGCGTGAGTCCGCGCCTGCGTGGATGTCGTTCGCTCGTCATGCTTTATTTCCCCTGAGACGAGACTGCCGTGTTTCCGGTTTCGGCGTCGAACTTGACCGCCGTCTGCTGACGACCTGCCTCGATGAGGATTTTTCCGTCATTGTCGGCGAGGCCGTAGCCGTCGAAGATGACCTGGGTGGAACCTCCAAAGTCGGCTTGCGACAGATCCGCGCGAAACGGACTTTCACTCAAGGTGACCTTGTATTTCGCATTGGGATCATCGAGATGCGTCAACCCCTCGATGATGTATTCGTCGCTGACGACGTTGAATGTCATGGTCACGTTCTGACTGGTCACGATCGCCGATTCGCGGGCCAGGCCGAGATCGCGCTTCACGCGCTCGGCAGCGGCATTGGCGCGATGGATCTCGATGGATCGCGCGAAACGCGGGATGACCATGGCGGAGAGCACGCCCACGATGACGAGCACGACCGCGAGTTCCAGTAGAGAGAATCCGTTTCGCAGGACTCTCGAGTGACGGTGATGACGCCCCATAATCCCACCCGTGCTGAATCGGCTCCGATCGTTCGGACCCCAATGAAGACATCGGTCAAATCGGGAGGTCATGTAAGCGCCGAGGAAGGGCTTTGGGAGTGTGTGTCCGGAGTCATCGGATGCCGATAAAACAACGTCAGGGACGGAGTGAATCGATCAAGTGATGGGCGGCCTGGTGGTTGGGATCGATATCGAGGGCACGACGCGCGGCGGTCAGCGCGCGGTTGAACTCGTTCGCTCCGAAGTGAAGGGTTGCTCGCACGTAGGGGTAGTCCGGTAAGTGGGGGTCGATGGATTCGGCGCGTGTGATGGCGGAGAGCGCCGCATCATGGTTGCCGAGTTGGGATTCCGCCAGGGCGAGATTGTACCAGTAGCGACTGACTTCGGGATCGCGATCGATGGCCGCCAGGAGCGTATCACGGGCTTCGGCAATCTGGCCACGTTCGCTGTAGAGCAACGCCAGCGAGTAGGGATAGATCGACGATTCGGGATCGGTTTCGATGGCCTCGAGGAGTTGATCAACGGCGGCATCAATCCGGCCGAGGCTGCTCAGGACGACGGCGTAACTGTGCCGGAACGGGGCGGAGTTCGGATCCCAGGCGATGGCCTTGCGAAACCAGGGAATCGCATTCAGCGGGGCGCCGCGATCGGCAAGGAACGTCGCCCATTGCAGGGCTCCCAGGGGCTGATCCTGGTGAACCTCCATTCGGTTCAGGAGGTCCCTGGCGGCGCGGCATTGCGGGTCCAGCGTCGCCCGCAATGCCCAGGCGGCCTTGACCCGGACGAGGCGATTGGGGTGTTCCAGCTTGGCTTCCAGTTCTTCCACGAACCGAGGGGCGTATGGATCGAGGGCTTCGATGGCTGTCGCCTGGACGAGGGGAGACTCATCATCCAGCCGAGACACGATCGCATCCACGACAGGCTGATGCAGGTGGACGGGGCCACGCTCCAGAACGGCAATCAGGAAGCGAATGATCACGGCCCGCCATGTCGCGTTGGGCTCATCCTCCAGCATGTGCAGCGTTTCGGTCACGTGCGTGAAGTCTCCCGCCTTCAACTCCGCCAGATAGATCGCGCGATGTCGCGTACGGCGATCCATCTTTTCTCCATACCATTCTTCGGTCCACTCGAGCGCCCAGTCCGCGGATTGATCGTCATGACACCGCGTGCACGCATTGGGGATGTCATGCTTGACCGTGAGCAGGGGGTCGGGAATCGTCATACCGTGATCGTGTCGCCAGTGGCGTTGCATGTAGGGTGTGGTCGGCATGTGACAGTCGGTGCAAGCCGCACCCGGGGTGTCCGCCTCGTGATGTGAATGCGTGATCGGATCGATGGCGGGTTTGCTACCGATGGGCTGAGAATGGCACTGAAGGCACATGGTATTGCCTTCGAATCGGAGGTTGCCGCTGTGGGAATCGTGGCAGTTGATGCAGCGGATGCCCTGGTGATGCATGTAGCTGAGCAGGAAGGGCACGAACTCGAAATCCTCCTCGCGGACCTGGCCGTCGGGATAGAAGGTATCGGTCAGGTCGGGAAGCACGGGCTCGTAGTGATCGAGAAACGCATCGCCGGGCATGAAGTCCGTGGTGAGTTCGCCCCGCCGGGCATGGCATGAACCGCAGACGTCGAACATCTGATCGTTGTCGAGCCAGGTGACGGTGGGATCGTCGGGATACGTTTCGAAATCGGGGTAGTCCTTGCGCCAGAGGACGTGGTCCTTCATCGGTCCATGACACTGCTCGCAACCGACGCCCATCTCCTTGAACGTGGTGGCGTAGCCGTCGATCTCAGGGTCATAGTTCTTCTCATAGCCCGTATTGTGGCACATGCCGCACATGGAGTTCCAGTTCATGCCGCGCTGGGACCAGTGCCCCCATTCGTCCGGGCGCCGATCTTCATCGCCGTAGACGTTGAACCATTCATCCTTCGCGGGGTCGTAGGCGAGTTCGGTCGCCTGAAGGCGGCCATCGGAGAACGGGATGAGATATTGGCGCAGGGGGCGGTAGGCGAGGACGCCCTCGGGATGAAAATCCCGGACCTCTCCCTCGGGTCCCTTCGTGGTGATGGTGTAACGGCCCTCCTTGACGGCGACGTGGGAGGTCTGAGAGCCGTGCGTGACGGTACGTGGCGGCGTGAAGGCGGGGTGGTCGAGTTCATCGCTCATGTCGCGCTGCGCGTGGGCATGATTCGACGTCGCCCAGAGGTCGTACAGGTCCTGGTGGCACTCGGCGCAACTCTCGGAACCGGCGTACTCCCCTGCGCCAGGAAATACATCTGCGGTGGCTTGGTTTGAGACGGAATGCGACCTCGACGCATCACTACCATCGGTGGTCTCCGTCGTCTGATCACGGCAGGAGCAGAGGAGGAGGCACAGGCATGCGGGGATGGTCTTGGCAATACGTGGTGTCATGATGTTCGATCGAATTTCGTGGGCAACATGATAACGCCCCTTCACAAGCGATCCAAGCTCGGAAGCCGTGATTGGTTTTTCAGCGGGCTGTGATACCATTGCCTCCATGGCTGACTCAGAGACCATGCGTGCGTTGATTTTCGACGGCCCGGGTCGCCTGCATGTGGAGAACATTCAACGGCCGGCACCGGGGCCGGGCGAAGTGACGGTCGGCGTGCATCGGGCGACGATCTGCGGAACAGATGTAAGGATCGTTTCGGGCCGAAAAACGCGTGAAGTACGCCGGGGCGTTCCGATCGGCCACGAATGCGCCGGAACAGTGGATGCGATTGGAGAGGGCGTGAGCGGTCTCGCGCCGGGTGATCGCGTCGGCGTTTGCGTGGTGGTGTCCTGCGGGGCTTGCGACTATTGCCACGCGGATCATGAGAATCTCTGTGCGTCGCGCTATACGCTGGGCTATCGAACCGACGGTGCCTTTGCCGAGACGATGCGGATTCCCGCCGAGGCGGTTGCGCGGGGAAACTTGTTTCGCCTTCCTGACGGGGTCTCCTGCGACATCGCTCCGCTGCTCGAGCCCATGGCGTGCTGCATCAACGGCCAGCACGAGATGGATTTGCACGACGGCATGTCGCGATCGCTGCTGATTCTTGGAGGCGGTCCCATCGGGCTGCTGCACCTGCTGATCGCCCGGGCGAAAGCGGAGGCGGCGGGGCGCCCGATGAAGATCACGCTCGTGGAGCCACGGGCACATCGGAGGGAAATGGCTCAGCGGCTTGGTGCGGAACGTGCGATCAAGCCTGGGGAACTGACCGAGGTGTCAAACTGGGATGCCGTGATTCTGGCGGTCGGGGTTCCCGAGTTGGTCAGTCAAGCGTTGACGAGTGTGCGTCGGCAGGGCAAAGTGAATCTTTTTGCCGGTTTCGACGCCGGTGTGACACTTCCCATCGACCCGAACGTGATCCATTACCGACAGATCCACCTGACCGGGGCTTCGGAGTCACGCCGCCGAGACTATGCCGAGGCTCTGGAGATGGTTGATTCGGGCAGCGTGGATGTGACTCCTCTGATCACGCACCGGTACCCGTTGGAGGCGTATAACGCCGCTTTTCACGTGGCCGAAAGCGGTGAGGCATTGAAGGTCGCGTTTGATATCGCATGACTCCATCGGGGAGAGGCCCCTCCGGATTTGCAATGGCAGCCGAATGCGTGTGAACGGTCTATAATCGCGTGAGATCGGTAAGCAACCGCAAGTCCGCGTGTGGAGAAAGTCATGAGTGAAGATACCGGGGTACGTCATGATGTTCTGCTGGCAGGACTGGATCGCCTGCAGAAAAACATCGAACAAGTCTTTCTGGGCAAGTCGGAGGCCGTCCGCCAGGTGCTGGTGGGGATGATGAGCCGGGGGCATCTGCTCATCGAGGACGTTCCGGGTGTGGGGAAAACCGTTCTGGCGCGCACGTTGGCGCGTAGCCTCGACCTTTCGTTCAGCCGGATTCAGTTGACGCCGGATCTCCTGCCCTCGGACATTCTCGGCGTCAGCATTTACGACGCGAAGTCCGGGACGTTCGAGTTCAAGCGGGGGCCGATCTTCGCCAATGTGGTCCTTGCCGATGAAATCAACCGCACCACACCACGTACGCAATCGGCACTGCTCGAAGCGATGAACGAGGCCCAGGTGAGTATCGACGGGCGAACGATGCCCCTGGAGCAGCCGTTCCTGCTGATTGCGACACAGAATCCCTTCGAGTTCGAGGGGACGTACTACCTGCCCGAGAACCAGCTCGACCGGTTCGCCTTGCGGATTCGCATCGGCTATCCGGCGCGTGAGGTCGAGTCGCGCATCATTCGCGAACGGCCCAGCAAGGTGGCCTTGACGGATCTCCAGCCGGTCATGACCGGGGAGGACCTGATCGCGGTGCAGAACCAGGTCCTGAATGTACGAGTGGACGAAAAGGTCATCACGTATGCGTTGGACCTCATCGAGATGACGCGCGACCACGAGCATCTGGAAGTCGGTGTGTCGCCCCGCGGCACGATCGCCCTGATCCGGGCGTCACAGGCGTCGGCGTTTCTCGATGGGCGGGACTACGTTACTCCCGACGAGGTGAAGCATCTCTTCATTCCCACGTGCGCGCATCGTGTCGTCAGCAAGAGTTACCTGCATGAGGGGCACACGCTCAGTGCCGAGCAGATGCTGGGTGAGATTCTTCGACGGGTCACCGTCCCGGATTAACGGAGCTGTCATGGCATCGGTACCCGCCACCTCAACCCTGCGACGCGGCGATTCACCGGCCGGGGTGCCTTCGCGCCGGGCGGCACTGCTGGGCTTGCGGATCACGTTCACGGGCCTGCTGCTGATCAGCGTCGTTGCGCTGGTCGGCCTGGCGGCGCTTCACGGAGAAGCCAACCTGCTTTTCCTGGTATTCAGCCTGACGGTCGGCGTGATCGTGTATTCGGCCTGGGTGCCCTGGCGGACGGTGCGACGTGTGTCGGTAGAGCGCGTTGTACCTGAATCGGTGCTGGTCGGCGAACCCTTCAAGATAGTCTATCACGTGCGCCATCATCGGCGCTGGCTTCGATGCTGGTCGCTGGTGATCCGGGAGACGGGGGTCCCACGCTCAGAAGGGCACTGGCCGATCGTGCACGTTCCGGTCCTGGGTGTCGGCGAGGAGCGACGGATGGAAGCCCGCGCCGTGTGCCGCAAACGGGGTCGGGTGACCCTGGGGCAGGTGCAGGTGAGTTCCGGCTTTCCGTTCGGCATCTTCTCATGCTCGGTGACGTTTCCAATGCCTGCGGAAGTCACGGTCTACCCGCGCGTCGGACGCATGCGCCGTGATCTCTGGCGGGGGAAGTCGCCATACGCTTCGGAGATGCTCCGCCGCCAGCGTGAGCGTGAACGGCAGGGCCAGGACGAATTCTTCGGTGTACGCGAGTACCGCCAGGGGGACAACACGCGATGGATTCACTGGCGACGCTCGGCGCGCACCGGCGATCTCGTCGTCCGGGAAATGATGCCGATCAACGCGATGCAGTTGATCCTGATCGTCGATCCCTGGCCAAGGCTGCCGACAACGCCGAATCTCCGTCGACGTCTGCGAAGCATCCCCTGGGTGCCCGAGGCCGAAGAAGTGATCAGTGCGGCGGCCACGATCGCCTGCGACGGACTGGAGCGCGGCCAGCGCGTCGGGCTCATCTGCCGCGCGGAAGTGCCCGTGGCCATCGGCCCGGCGGGGGGGCGACCACATCGGCAACGCGTCCTGCAGGATCTGGCGGAATTGCGGCCGGGAGGGGATGAGGGCATCGACGCGCTCCTCTCGAGGATTCGCTGGTCGAGTGGCTGGCACGCGCGTTGCGTCCTGTTGGCGCCGCGGTTCGACGAAGCGCATCAGAAGGTCTTGCAGTTTCTGCAGCGCCAGGCGGAAACGGTGCTTGCGATGGCGCCTGGGCAGGAACCGTTCGACAGCGTGTTGGACCTGGGCGAGACTCGGCATGTTGAGCGGGGGGCAGCGTGATGATGGATCGTGCCCGCCGCTACCGGAGCCAGGTCATCCTGATCCTGTCCTGCGCGCTGGCCATCGCGCTCGCCGAACGGTTGCTGACATATCTCGTCATTACGGCGCTGGCGTGCGTGCTGGGATGGGTTTTCACGGTCCGGCGTGATCGGCCGCTGATGTCGCAGAACCTCAGCCGGGCTTTCGTCGTGGTGTCCTTTCTCTTCCTGGTGTACGAATACTTCTACATGGCCGAGATTCCGATCCTGGCGCTCTCGCACTTCATGCTGCTGGTGTGCAGTTGCAAACTGCTGGAGCGGCGGACCCTTCGCGACGATGCGCAGATTCTGATACTCGCGCTGCTGTTGCTGGTCGTGACCTCGATCGTCAGCGGAAACGTGCTCTACATGATCGTGCTGGCGGTCTTCATGACCGTCGGTGTCGATGCGTTGATGCGCTGGTACCTCGGATCACAACAGCAATCGTCGGCACGTCGTCTGATCGGGATCGATCCACGACTGGGCCCCCCGCCGGAGGGGGAGGCGTTACGAACGGATCGACTGATTCTCGGCGGTCCGATTCTCGCGATGCTGATCATCTCGATCACCATTGGTGTCGTCATTTTCGTGGTTGTGCCGCGGACCAGCGCCGGCATGCTCAATCAACTCCAGTCGAGTGCATCCAGCGTCGGTGTGACCGGATTCGCCGATCAACTGGATCTCAATCGGGGTGGACGCATTCAGACTTCGAATCAGCCGATGATGCGTGTGCAGATCGAATACGATGCATCACGACCCAACGCGAATGCGCCGCGTGAAGATCTGTATTTCCGCGGTATGGTTCTGCATCACTACGTGCGTAATCCGCATTCCGGCCATCGCGGGTGGGGCTGGCGCCGCGTCGAGATGGAAGCGGGCCGATCGCGCCAATACGCCATCGAACCGCCGGGGCCATTCGAGGGCGGCAGTGCCATCATTGAACTCGATGAATCGGCATCCACCGGACCCATCACGATTCAGCATTACTGGCTGGAGCCCAGCGGCGAGAGGTACCTCTTCGCCCTTTATCCGGCGCTGGAGATGAGTTCCAAGGATATCGACCAGATCGAGAAGACGCGAGGGGACCAGGTCATCTACTGCCTCTGGAAGCCGACCGCTCAGTTGCACTACGTGATGCGGAGCGCGGAGACGGCGTCCCCCGATGTCTTGCATGCCTTGACACTCGACCGGGGACGAGCACTCGGGGACCGTCCACGCGTGTATCGCCCGCAGCCTCCTCTGCCGCGCGAGGGGGAGATTCGCGAGCTGATCCGCGACGAAGTGGGGACGCTCGAGAATCCTGACGATCCGGAGGAAGCCGAGGCGTTTGCCGAAGCCGTCGAGCGTTTTCTGCGGTCCAGTCGATTCACCTACACCCTGGAGAATCCCACGATTGCCCGAGGGCTCGAACCGGTGGGAGAGTTCCTGCTGGATCGTCGGTCAGGGCATTGCGAGTATTCCGCTTCCGCCATGGCGGTGATCTGCCAATTGCACGGCCTGCCTGCCAGGGTGGTCAACGGTTACCGAGGCGGTGACTACAATGCCGTCGGAGACTTCTACGTCGTCAAGCGCAAGCACGCGCATTCCTGGGTGGAAGTTCATATCCCGGGCCGCGACTGGATCCGGTACGATCCGACGCCCGCCTCGGAGTTCGACACCAGCGTGGCCTCGGCATGGTGGAACGAATTGAATTCGTATATCGATTTCGTGCAGTTTCACTGGGCCACCTTCGTCGTCTCGTACGACACGAGCCTGCGCTCGACGCTGTTCGAATCGCTTCGCGCGTGGCTGAGCCGTCCGGCCCACGATGAAAAGACCTTCACCGGAGCCATCTGGTCCTTCATTCGTGAACTGTTCGGGTGGCGATTGAAGCTCTCTCCCAGCGAGCGATTGATCTACTGGGCCTTTGCGCTGCTGGTCCTCGCGCTGGCGATCCTGGTGACGTACGTCCTGGTCGTCTGCGCCTGGTGGTCGATCTCACGACTGCTTCGGTGGTGGAGAGGGCATGCTTCCGGGACGCCGCCGGAGCTCGAGTTTTATGACCGCTACCTCCGGTTGCTGGATCAACTGGGTTTGAATCGGCCCCCTTCGCAAACCCCGGCGGAGTTCGCCCGCGAACTGGCAACCGTCCACCCTCATCTTTCGGACACGCCGCACCTCGTACGTTCGTACTACGAGATTGTGTATGGCGGACATGCCCTTCCCGGCCCCCGGCGGGACCGGGTTCGCGCCCAACTCCGCCGCATCGGCGAACTCAAGCCCAAGGATCTGCAGCCGTCGAGCGAGACTCCGGAAGCGCACGGCCCCGTGCGTTCCAGCGAGAGCGCTTCCGGAGCATGACTTGTATCGGGGACAGGGACAGTCCCTGATAAGCATTCCTATCACGTGCTACGCAACTTATCCGTCCGATGTGCGCTATCCCTTCCTGCAAAACGGGGACGGTCCCTGAGCTTCTCACACACATGTTTACGGCCGGCACTTAAGTCATCTCCACCGCCAGCCGACCAGATCAAGGTGACGGTCCACCATGGGGAGCCTCGAATGATTATCGGTCGTCATTTCAGTCGTCGTACGCAGCGCCCGAGAAGGGGGCTGACATTGATGGAGTGCATGTGGGCCCTGGTCATTGTTCCCCTGGCAGTCGTGGCGATCGCCCATGCGGTGACGGCGGGACAGATGCAGGCGTTGGAGACGCTGAGTCGTGAGCGCGCGGGTCGGCTTGCGAACGATCTGATGGAGGAGATTCTCAGCGTTCCGTATGACCCAGAGAATGACGACGGCGTGGTCGAGTCCGATCGGTGGCTCTACGACGATGCGACGGATTACAGCGGATTCTCGGAGACGGCCACGGCAGTTCATCAGGTCGACCGGGTCGGTCTGCAGGAAACGGACTACCCGGAGGCTTGTCAGACCTACTCGCGTTCGGTGACGATGTCCGAATGCGAGTGTGGCGGCGGGACGCCCGCATGCAGCGATACACTCTGCGAGATGCTGGACTCGGACGATCCGCCGGAAATGCACCTCCTCACCATCACCGTGACTGTCACGGACGGCGAGCGGGAGATGGCGAAGCTGATCCGACTGAAGCATGCCGAAATCGACGAGTAGAGAGTGCACGAGGTACGCAATGCAGCGCAACCCACGATCAGGAATCTGCCGTCACCGCGGAGCCCGGCGACGCGCCATGACCATCGCCGAACTCATCATGGCGTTGATGATCACGAGTCTGATCGCGACGGCGGTGACGGGGGCATTGGTGGCGGTCAGCTACGGAACCGACAGCCGTCGAGACTGGCGGCGTCTGACGGTTAAGACGAATCGCGTTCGGGCACTTCTCCAGGATGCCGTCGCCGGATCGCGGGCGGTGCTTGCGAGCGGGGCGGATGGCAACGATCGCTATGTCGTGCTCTGGAAAGGTGATACCACCGAGGCCAATGACGCGGTCAATCTTGGAGAATTGCAGTTGATCCTCTGGGACCAGAGTGCGTCCTCGCTGATCTCCTACGAAACGGATACGGCACCCAACCCCGATACCGAATACGCCGCCGGAGCCGGCTTCTACGGCATCGCTTCGGGGGCGGCGGGGTCCACCTTGCCGGCGACGCTGTGGTCGGACGATATTACCGCCTGCGCGATCCTTGCGGATGCTGCCGGGTCACAGGCCCGGTTGCTGACGTGGTCGATGACGCTCGAAGAAGGTCTCTTCGATGAGAGCGTCGAAGTGGTCGCCGCGCTTCGCGAACCGAACCCTCCGGAGTAATCGTGCGCCATGATTGGCTTGAAAAGAGATCCTGGCGACATGCAGGACGATCATTCCGATCGGCGATGGGGGTATACGCTGATCGAAGTGCTGACGGTGATTGCCCTGATCGGCATTATCATCGGGATCGTCGGGCCGATGGTATCGAACCTGGGCAGCATGCGGATCCGTGAGGCTGCGCGGCTTCTGGCAGCGGACATCGAGTTCGCGCAGATGGATTCGATCGCTCATCCGGACGATCCACGCGTGCTGGTGATCGAGAGCAAGGGGGGAGCGACCTACTGGATCGCCCCCTCGTCCAACACGGTGAAGGCGAACGCGATCACGGAGCCGATCTCGGGTGAGGACTGGGTCGTCCAGTTCGGGACGGATCGCGGCGCTGCGGGGAAGGGGACGGTCACTGCCGACTACAACCTGGGCGGGGACAATACCCTCGGGTTCGACGGTCTGGGTATTCCCGATCAGGGTACGATCGCTACCATCACTCTCGAGCATGGAACCCACTCCATCGAGATTCAGATTGCCCCCGAGACCGGCGAAGTGACCATCGATACCACGCCCTGATCTCATCTCTCACGCGCGATCCCTGCGATCTTTGCCCTTCACCACACCGTGCGGATATAAATGCAGATCGCATCCCATCCGAACTTGGTCTTTTTCTTGTGAGGCATTCACATGACTTCATTGTTGACGCTTCTGATCGGCCTGGCCCTGGTCCCCGCGCAATCCCGATCGGAGAGTGCTTCACTCACACCGGAAATCCTGGATGCCATCCAGATCAAACATACGGACACGGTTTACGAACCTGCCGCTTATGAAACTCTCGATGCGTGGCAGGAGAAACGCGAAGGCCTCGAGCAGCGCATCCGCATGTCATCCGGGCTGATCCCCGAGCCGCCGCGCACACCTCTCCGCCCGCGTATTTTCGATCGCTTCACGTGGGAAGGCATCTCCATCGAGAAGGTCATGTTCGAGTCGATGCCCGGCGTGTACGTGATCGGCAACCTGTTCCGACCTCTGGAAAAGGGGCGCCACCCCGCCGTCGCCTGTCCCCACGGCCACTGGCCAGAGGGTCGGTTCCATCACGATGAAACGTGCTCGGTAGCGACGCGGTGTATCCGGCTCGCGCAAATGGGGGCGGTCGTGTTCGCCTACGACATGATCGGTTTTGGGGACAGCAAGAAGCAGTTCGACCACAATCATCCGCGATGGCGGGATCCGGATATCGAACTGTGGCTGATCGGGTCGCTGCAGCTTCAGACCTGGAACAGCATCCGCGTGCTCGACTTTCTGCAGGAGCTGCCGGATGTGGATGGCGAGAAGATCGGAGTTACCGGAGCATCCGGAGGAGGTACACAGACGTTCATCCTGGCGGCCATCGATGATCGCGTGCAAGCGGCAGCGCCGGTAAACATGATTTCCAGCACGATGCAGGGCGGATGCATCTGCGAGAATGCGCCGCTGCTTCGCATCGGCACCAACAACATGGAGATCGCCGCCGTGTACGCGCCGAAACCGCAATTGATGATCAGCGCGTCGGGCGACTGGACGACCAATACGCCGCGCGTGGAATATCCCTTCGTGCGCGGCATTTACGCGTTGTATGACGCCATGGATCACATCAGCCATACGCACGTCGACGCGCCGCACAATTACAATCGTACGAGCCGCGAAGCGGTATACGCGTTCTTTGCCACACATCTGCTCGGGCTTCCCGATGATGCGGACACGTCCGAGCCGGAGATCGCGATGCCTCCCGTCGAGAAGCTTCGCGTTCTCACGGAGGACAACCTGCCGAAGAAGGCGCTGGATGATGATGCCTATCTCGCAAGCATGAAACAAGAGATTCGCGAACAGACCCTAAAGCAACTCCCGTTGAATGAAGAAGGATTGTTCGCGTTGCGGGAGCAGGTACGGGTGTTCCTGGCATTCGGCATCAGCCTGCCGGAGACGGGGGAAGCGGATGTGTCCATGGAGGGACCCACCTGGCTTCGCAACGGGCTGTCGCGTACAGCGGCCTGGCATACGCAGCGTCGCCAGTCCGGGCTGCCGCGTGGAGCGCGACCTCGGGACCTCGGATCGCTACTCTATGCACTTCACGAGCCGAACACCGGCGGCTTACGCGACGCAACTCTTGCTGCGGAAGAGGCGGTAGAATCCGGTCGCGTGCAGTTTGTGAGTCCGTTCGGCCTGGGGGAGGGGGGTCGCCTGTTCGCCGCAGCTCACCCGCGCGAGACAAACAAGTATTTCTCAACGTTCAACCTGAGCGACGCCGCCACGTTCATTCGGGAAGCAACGCCGGTGTCGGCGACCCGACGAATCCGCAATCGTGAGATCAACCTGCTGCAGGGATGCCGATTTCTGGCGATGGGCGATGTCGGGCCGGCGGGGCTCGTCGTTCGCGCGGGCTGGCCGGATGATCGTGAAGGCTCCATACCCGTACGTACCGCCATCGACATGAACCAGTTCGATGCCACGACGGATGACGCGTACCTGAATGAGTTGTTCATTCCGGGGATTCAGCGTGTTGGCGGGCTTCCTGCCCTGGCTGCCTGCGCGGCCAATGGTCCGCTGTGGCTCTACAACGTGCACCCCTCGTTTGACACGCGATGGGTCAAACAGGCCGCGAAGATCAACGGCGTGGAAGTGAAGATCACGCATGAGCCCGCCACCCCCGAAGAGATTCGGGGCTGGCTCTACGGGCAGGATGGCATCGAGGGTTAACCGCATATCGAACAGCGGCACGCGCGTTCATACCTTCGTGATCGTGGACACGTCCAGCACATATATCTGGCGCATGTTTTCGTGCGAGGAATCGATGCAGACCTGCGTGCCATCGCGGTTCCACCGTGGGTGAAGGTCGCAGCGGTAGGGCTTGTGGTAAACGCGAGGCGGCTGGTGGAAACGGCCAAGATCGATCCGTCGATGACTCGCCGGGTGATAGAGCATCAGCGTCTGCATGCGTTGCTTGTCGGGGTATGTGTCGTTCAGGACCCACTTGCGATCCGGCGACCAGGAGCAGTGCCCGTCCTTCGGGAGCACGTCCGTCGCGAACGGCGTGTGCTCACCGGTAAGGTCATCGATGAGATAGAAGTGATTGCCGTGCTCTTCGGTGCGCGCCCATGCCAGGATCGTGTGATCATCCCGCCAATCGAAGTGTGACACCATACCGTGATCATTGAGCAGACGGATCGCGCTGCCGTCGGGGTTGGCGGTGTAGAGCCGCGTCCACCAGGAGCGGCGCCCTGCGTTGCGCCAGCGGTGCAGGAAGATGAATCGTGTGCCCGACGGGTTGAAGAGCAGGTGATTGAACCAGTGCTCACCCTCCTTCAAATGCGGCGCGGGATGATGCCGGGCTGCCCAGGCGAGCGTGATGATCCGTTCATGCTCGCCGGTCTTCGTGTCCATGCGGACGATGCCCTTGTTCTTCGGTGCGGGGTCGTCGGCGTCCTTTTCGGGAAGGGCGATGTACCCGTAGCCGGGGCGCAGCCGATTCACGCGCTCGAAATCGAGTGTCAACGCCTGCTTTCCGTCGCGGCTGACGGTGTAGCTCGGACGGGGAAGCGTGTGCGCCTCTCCCGTTCGGATATCCCGGACAATCGACACGTACTGATCATCCTCGAGGCTGTTGTAGATGGCGGTTGATTCCGGTTCCGTGCCCAGCCACTGGAGCATGGTTCCCTGCTGCCACGACCAGGCCGGCGTCTTGTCGAACGGCTGAAATCGATGATCTTCCGTCAAGTCGATGGTGCCGAGGGTCAGCGATTCCCCCTTGATCGGATTGCGATCGAAGAAGTCGAGCCGCATGGCAAGCATCAACTTGCCCGAAGCATTCCAGGGTGTTTTGTCGTAGTAGCCAAAGAAATGATGCCCCGGCGGCCCGGTGACGCGCGTGATGGAAACGTCCTTGTGGAGGCCTTCCATCGGCGTCGTAGAAGTCGCAGACTCTTTTCCGCAGAGCACAGCAGGTAAGCATAGCCCCGCCGCCCCGATGAGAAAGTGGCGGCGCGGGAGGGATGGATGGTCACTTTCCGGTTGGTGGGGGGCATCCGGCGAATCGTGGAATGGAGCAGTCTGGGGCATTGTTGAGGCCAGTCGATCCGTTCTTCGTCTTCCGTCATTCGAGCGTCGTGTCGAGCTTGATTACGCGGAGCATGGATGGCGGAGGGATTTCGCCCTCGTGGGGTCGATCGCGGTTGGTGCCGCGGCTTTCCCAGCGGAGAATGTAGCGGGCTCCGGGCTCGACGTCTTTGCCGGAATCTTCGCGCGTTCGCACCTGCATGCCCTCAGTCTTGCTATCGGGTCGCTGGATGTCACGGGGAAGCTTCGGCGTGGGTTTCGACCTGCCGGTAGGGCGCAGCGTTTCGGGATCCAGCGTCCAGACGCCCGAGCCGTGTTTCACGTGGCGGAACCGCTGGGTGAGCCGCCCGTCGGCCTCGCGAGAAACGGGGCCGATGGAGATCTCCTGGACAATGGTCCCGCGGCCGCCGAAGTCCCAGTGGTAGGCCCAGTCGGAGGCCTGACGGATCTTCCACTCACCGTTTTCGTGGCGGGCGTTGTAGATCTGGGTGTGATTGTCGGCATCGTTCTTCTGGTAGCTCAGGATCGGGCGGTCCCGGTGATCGAAGCCGAGGGCGATGCAGGAATTCAGCAGCCCGCGACCGGGCGGGACGGGGTCGACGATCTCGCCGGAGGCGAGGGTGATGGGCAGCGTGAGCGATTGACCTGTGCTGGTTTCCCAGTGAACGAGATCCTTGCTTCGGGCGTAGCAGAGGTCGTGATTGGTGGCGGCATCGGGCGTATCGCGCCAGACCCAGCACATGTGGTACACGCCGTGACGGTCGCGGATCGGACCGTACGGGTAAGCGTTCATCTTGCCCTGGCCGTCGAGGAGAGGCTTGTCGATGAGACGGCTCCAGGATTGGGACTCCTCATCGTAGACGTTGAAGATGCGGCGTCCGTTACCACTTCCGCCATCGCGATACATGTAGACGAGCCGATTATCCGGGGCCTTGAGAAACTTCGGGTACGTGCAGCGGTCTCCTTCACGACCGATCATGGCTTCGATTTTCTTCAGCGTGCCGACGTCGTGAGGCTTGTCCGCCCGGAAGTAGACCAGCGGATCGCCGTGCATGTTGCCGCTGACGTGGAGGACGCCTTTGCGATCGAGGGCCATGGTGATGTAGTTGTGGCTGTCCCATCCGACTTTGGAAGGGAGCGTGACGAACTCCCAGTCCGTGGAATTCACATGGCGCTTGCCCACGGTCATTCGGCGATCGGCATCATAGAAGGCGACGTACTGAGTCCGCCCACGTGTGAGCAGATCAAAGCCGACCACATGCCCGGACCAGACGGGGGCGACGTCCACGACTTGCTCGACGCACGGCGGGGAGGCGTGCGGCCGGTTCGGCACGGGCCACGGATCGGGAATCTCGCGTTGGAGGGCCCAGTGGATGCCGTTGAGCAGGAGACGCCGGTAGGCGGGATGCTTGAAGTCTTCGGGATGGCCCATCGTGGTCGTGAACACGCGTCCACCGCCGGGGTGCGTGTGGGTCCAGGCGACGGGGTTGGGTTTGCGTTCGTCGACCTGGCCGCGGCCGGGGCCGACGGAATGACCGATGAGTAATGGTGTGGCGGACTCGGGTGGATAATCCGGCTGGACGTGGTAGAGCCACGAGCGGACATGGAACGATTCCGGGACGCCGGTGAGGATTGGGTGGTCAGCCATGGCCTCGATCCGGGAGACATCAGTGCTCGACGTGTGGCCGTAATGATAGATCCAGGGAGCACCCAGCACGCGCGTGCCGAAACTGTTCCAGTGCTCGGCCAAGGGGTCCGCTTTGGCGTAATGAAAGGCGTGCGTGCTGGTGCGAATGCCGACGATGGGTTTGCCGGCGTCAACGTAAGCCTGCAGATGGGTCAGCTGATTCTCAGGGAGCGTGCGAAAGCGGAGGTACATGACCAGAAGGTCGGCGTCTTCAAGGACATCAATGCCGGGGAAACTGTTGCTGCGTTGGCCGACCTCGGGCTTCCACGCGCCTGCGTAGTGTTCGTCGAAGAGTAGTGTGTATTTCATGCCCAGGTGGTCTTCGAGGTCGGCGGCGATGGTGGGGAGCGTCTTCTCGGATTTGTATTCATCCTCGCCGATGAGGAAGACAACATGGGGTTTCTCAGCAGATGCGGAAGCGTCGGATGCCAGAAGTTGGGCCGACAGAAGAAGCGCCGTCAGGATGCCTAAGGATTGAATAGAGAACCTCTGTGTGGTCTGCAAAATGGACAAGATGCCCTCCCTGGTCTCGGACGGGTGGTGAAGTCGTTCAGATGGTCTTGCGGAACTTGCCGCCACCCTCGTTGACGAGCTTGCTGAATCCCTTCTCTTTGAGGTTTTTGTCGCTGAGCATGGACTTGGTCGACTGGGCGGTGGAGACCGCGCTCAGCGAGATCTGCCGTTCCACGGGCTGCCCGCAATCAGGACAGGCGCTGAGTGGATTCTCGGACATGGACTGACGGACCTCGAAAACGTTCCGACAGGTATCACAGCCTTTTTCAGGTGCCGTGGAGTTGTATTCGTACGTAGGCATCTGTCTTGACGTCTCCCTCGTCTGCTGAAAGTCGTAAATACGTAGTATATCCATTATATCATCATGCGACGCGGGCGATACGGGGGCGCAAGCATGGCGAGCTGACTCGATGGAAGGACAATTGAGACGTGATGAATCAGCCGTTCAAAATGCCCGAGGTCCTGGCTCGGGAGGATGCCGTTCCCTCGGAAGCACGTAGAACTTCGCGCCGGCGTATGCTTTGGCGCGTGATGGTCCTGTCCGCATTGCTGGGCGTGGCCATCGGCGCCGTGATCTTTCTGGTCTTCTTCCGCGAATCGATGACAGCGCTGACCCGGGAGAATCTGCAAGCGGCGCGGCAGAAGTGGGAGGCGGCGGGAGTTTCGCATTACGATTTGATCCTGGAAACGCATCCGCCGGGCCAGAATGAGCCCTTGCGGTTCACTGTCCGTGTCCGGTATGACCGGATCGCCGATATCCTGCAGGATGGCCGTCCAAGCGAGACCCGCGAGCCGGAGAGCTATGCCATCGTTGGGCTGTTCGATATGCTCGAGCGCGAGCTGGACCTGGCGGAGTCTCCGGACAGCCCGTTGAAGATGGGGGGCGGCAAGGTGTTTCAGCGTGTCCGGTTTCACGACGAACTGGGTTACCCGGAGCACTATCTCCGCGTGGTGGGCGGCTCGAATCAGAACAGTCGTTTTACGATCCTGTCCTTGACGCCGGTCGAGCCCTGACGGGTTATATCCTGGGTTTTTCAATCAGTTCCATCAACATCCCGGCGGCACCTTCGGCGGCGCGTTGCATGCCAAGAGATTCGATAATCTCGGCCAGGTCCTGTTTGATCTTGTTGTGGCGCTCGTCGTTGCGAAGGATGTCGAGGGCCTGTTGAGCAATGGGGCCGGTGTCGGAGTAGTAGGGCATGAATTCAGGGACCACTTTCCGACCGCCGAGAATATTCACCAGCGAGAGGTGGGGCGTCGTGATCAAATGGCGTCCCACGAGGCGGTAGCCCCACTTCGAGCCGTTGTACATGACGACCATGGGCACGTTGTAGTAGGCCACCTCGAGTGTGGCGGTGCCGGAGGCGCAGAGCGCGAGGTCGGCGGCGGAGAGGGCTTCGCCGTTACGATCGAGAACGACGCGGTGATTCAGTCCGGCTCTCATCACCGCATCCTGGATGCGGGCAGCGGCTTCATCGTGAGCGGGGAGGAAAATGAAGCTCGCCTGCGGAAATTCGGCGGCAATGGCCTGAGCCACTTCCAGTTGGCCGGGCAGGACCTCCTCGATGACATGGCGCCGCGATCCGGGAAGGCAAGCGATGACGGGGGAGCCGGAATCTCGGAGTTCGCGGCTCATATCGGCGTCGAGTTCCCGACCGCCGAGCTGCTCGATGAGCGGATGCCCGACGAATCGCGCATGAACACCTCGCGAGGTGAAGTATTCCTCCTCGAACGGCAGCAGGGTCGCCAGGGCAGCGATGCGGCGTTTGAACTTGTGGATGCGCCATGGGGCCCAGGCCCAGTACTGCGGAGCGACGTAGTAGAGAATCGGGACGCCTGCCTGGTGAATGGGGCCGGCCATCGGGACGTGAAGTGCCGGGGAGTCGACGAGAATGGCGGCATCCACACGGTCCAAACGGATCTGCCGGCCCACGCGTCGAATCAGCATCCAGGCATGGCCTGCCAGCCGCACCGCACCGAGAAGCATCGCGGATCGGGCCGTCATGTCTTCGATCCCCTCGCACCCTGCTTCACGCATCTTCGGCCCGGCCACGCCCCAGAAAACGGCATCGGGGTGAAGCTCATTCACCGCGCGGATCAATCCGGCGGCGTGCTGATCGCCGCTTGGTTCGGCGGCGGAGATGAAGAAGCGCAGTCGGGAAGGCACAGTCACTCTCTCGGTCCTTTGGGTACTTCGGGCGAATGTCTTGAAGCAAGCTTAACATGGAGCGTGTCGCAGAAAAACGGACCGCTCCTCCCGCGCGTCAGGCGAATTCGCCGTTCTTTCGCAGGAAAAGGGGCTGACGTCAAGCGATCAGTTGGGTACCATGGTCTGTACGGGCTTTTTCTGAATCCATCCTGAAACTCTTGGTCGCCGCCATGACCACGCTGACATCACCCTGAGGACTGCCGTGATGCGGGCTGGGGCATGACTGAAGGAGAGCGCGCATGTGGCAACACACGTCTCATCGCATTATGAAGCTTACATTCTTGCTGGTCATGGCGGTTGCCTTACCGCTGGGTACGGGTCTGAACTGCCCTCTCTTCGGCGATGATGAGATGCCTGACACTGAAGGTGAGTGTTTCCAGGACTCCGAGTGCATGGAAGGCGAGCGATGCGTGAATTCGGAGTGCGTGGCCAACGTCCAGTGCGTGACTGACAGTGAATGTCCCCTCAATCAAGTCTGCAGCGATGAGTTCGTGTGCGAGCCCGATCCGAGTGCCCGCTTCACGCCCGGTGGGGAACCCCTGATTGTCATTGCTCCGGCGTCGAACGTGGAGGGGGATGATCCTGCATTCCAGAATACTCTGACTTTTCAGATTAATCTGTCCGCCGAGAGTGATGTGGATGTCGAGGTCGATTACGCCGTCCTGGGACGCGCGGAGGTGGAAGCGGGCCTTGCATTGCTCGAAGGCGTGGACACGAGCGAAATCGACCTCAGCAGGCTTGCAGACAGCGACGACTTCATCGGCTCGATCGGCACGCGAACCTTGTTTGCTTCATCTGACTTCACGAGTACGTTCCCCGGCACGTCACTGATGGTGCAGATCGTTGCCGACCTCAATATCGAGGAAGACGAACAGGTCATCGTGGTCCTCTACAACGCCCGCAATGCCGTCATTGAGAATCCGTTCGCGATCGGAACCATCGTCAACGACGATGACACGCAACCGAAGCTTTCGATCTCTGATGCCTCTCTGGTCGAAGGGGACGAAGGCACGACCAACGCGGTGTTCTCGGTCAGTGTCATTCACGGCGGCGTCGATCCGATCAGCGTGGACTTCCAGACGGAGGATGGCACCGCCACCACGACTGATGGCGATTACATCCCGACCAGCGGGACGCTGAGTTTCGCTCCGAGCGGTCCGACGCTTCAGCAGGTGATCGTACCCGTGAGCGGAGATACGGATGTGGAGGGGAACGAACTCTTCTTCGTGACACTCAGTAATGAATCCAACGCATCAGTGCTCCGCCGTCAGGGCCAGTGTTCGATCATCAACGACGACGTGCCGACCCCACCGGTGACCGGTGGCGGCGGGGGGCCGATCACGCCTCCCGGGGAGTTGGCAATTGTCGTGAACAGTGCCGCCGATCCCGGAGACGGCGCGTGTACGCTGGGCGAATGCACCCTTCGCGAGGCGATCCTGGCGGCCAACGCTGACATTAGCCCGAGTCAAATCAACTTCAATATCCCGGTTCCGAACGAAGGCACCGCCATGATCGACCTGGTCGAGCCATTGCCTCCGATCACGGCTCCGGTCACGATCGATGGTTTCACGCAACCGGGCTCGCGTCCGGCCGATGAGAATACCATCGTACTTCGCCGCATCCGAATCAACGGGGGCGCCTTGCAGGCGCCTGAGGAAAACGAGCGCGGAGTGCTGCCGGATGGATTTGTCATCACCGGAGGCGGAACGACGCTTCGGGGAGTGCACATTCAAGGTTTTCCCGGTGATGGCGTGGTGATCGAGGGGCCAGGGAACAATACCATCAGCGGGACACTCGTTGTCGAATGCATGGGCGGTCTGTTCATCGATGACTCCTCGAACAATACGATCGGTGGCCCCCAGATCAGCAATCAGAATACGTTCTACGATTTCGGAGCAAGCGGGATCGTGATTCAGGATGGAACGTCGAATACGCTGCTGGGCACTCTGGTTTATGCCGCGGAAGGCATCGGCATCGATCTTGGGGATGACGGGGTGACGGCGAATGACGCATTGGATACCGATACGGGTGCAAACGATCTTCAAAACAGCCCCACGTTCAACGGCATCTCCGTGAACGAGTTGGGTCAGACCATCATACAGGGACGCCTGGAGAGCGCGCCCAATGCGAACTACATCATCGAAGTGGTATCGGGATCGGAATGCGATGGGCGGGGAGGTTCGGCTGATCGACTGGGCAGGTCGGTGGTGACGACGGATGCCAACGGAGTCGTCGATTTCGAGCATGTGGCGACAGACCGAATCTCAGCGGTTCCGCTGACGGCTCAGATTGCCGGTACGGCCACCAATTCCGCCGGTAGTACCTCGGAACTGGGAGGATGCCTGACGGTGCCGGCACCGGAAATCACGATCCAGATCATCGAGCCGGCCGAGGTTGCTGGACGCGGGCGCGTGCTCGGGCAGACCCCGACGCTGACATTCCTGGACTGCCCGACGGAATGCGTGGATGAGGAAGTCTACGGAAAGTCGCTCACGTTCCAGGCGGTCGTCGACAATCTCGAACCGGCGATGGAGTTTCTCGGGTGGGGTGGCGACTGCAACTCAGGCGACCTGACCGATCCGATCTATCAACTCTATGCCGACGCGGATATCCACTGCACCGCCACGTTCGGCGTGGAGCAGCAAACGCTAGACGTCCAGGTGACCGGCAACGGTGTTCCCGGATTCGGCGGAGACGTGGCGAGTGTGCCGGCGGGAATAGCCTGCCCGACGGGGGATTGCTCGTCGCTGTTTGATTTCGGGACCGATGTCACTTTGAACGCCTCGGCGGCGACGGATTTCACGTTCGATCAGTGGACCGAGGACTGTGCAGGCACCAGCGACATGACGGCCGTGATCATGACGGGTCCGATGGATTGTACGGCGGAGTTCACGACGGCCACGACGCGCGATCTTACGGTGACGATCGATCCCAGTGGCTCGGGTGACGGAAACGTCACGGCCACGGGGATCACCTGCCCCGGAGACTGCGAGGAATCCTACACATTCGGGGAGGTCGTCACGATGACGGCGACGCCGGATGCGGGTTCGACGTTCGAGGGATGGAGCGGCCATCCGGATTGCGCGGACGGGGAGGTCACGATGACAGCGAGCGTGAATTGCACGGCTACGTTCGATGCCGCGCAGGCCGGCACCGCAGATCTCATGTTGGTCAAGGAGGACTGCCCGGATCCGGTCCAGCCCGGGGCAGGTGTTCTGACCTACACGCTGACGGTGACGAATCTCGGGCCGGACACGGCGACGGGAGTGTTCGTGACCGACAGCCTGCCAACGCAAAGCGGATTGTTCTTTCCGATCCCGCTTCCCGGGAATTGCAGTTCAGTCGGCGTGAGCGCAGTGAACTGCGATCTGCCTGATCTGGCGGCCAATGAATCGGCGTCGGTATCCTTCAATGTGGGCTTTGAACTCGCGGGCGACGGTCGAGTCAACTCGGCGAACGTTCAGGCGAACGAGAATGACCCCGTCTTCGAAAACAACAGCACCATCACCTCCACGGATGTCCGAGCAGAGGGTCTGACGGCCTGCCCGAACCAGGCAGGCGATCCGGGATAACTATCTGTCTGCTTGAGAATCTGGCCCAGGTGCTGCGATGCCGCCGTGCGGGCGGTCATTCGGGCGGATACCTCGCCGGATCGCTGCATGACGGGCATCCAGGCACTCTCCAGGCGGTTTCAGCGGCCGGTTGGCACGATGTGTATCCCTGTGTTACAATGCTTCGTTCCCGTATCGTTCCGGGAAAGCGGCGGAGGTATGCCCACGCATTTTCGCCCCGACCCGGGATGAGCCTGTTCTTCACTGAGCGGGTGTGGGAGGACGCGCGGAGTGGCCGCGCGCGCGGCGGGCAGATGCCCGTCGGATCAAGTTCATCCGGGTCGGCCCCGGACACATGCGTGTCACGCAGGGCCTGCAGAAGGAGGTGCGGTTTGGCATCTGAGTTCGTGAAAAAACTGATCGATTCGGGCATTCATTTCGGGCACCGCACGAGCCGGTGGAATCCGAAGATGGATGATTACATCTTCGGCAAGCGCAACCTGATCCACATCATCGACATTCGTGAGACGGTGAAGGGGATTCTGCGTGCCAAGCAGTTCCTGGCGCGGACGGTCGGCAAGAACCAGGACGTGCTGTTCGTCGGCACGAAGCGCCAGGCGCGGAACTCCATCATGCATGTCGCGCAGCAGACGGAGATGCCGTACGTGGCGGAGCGCTGGCTGGGCGGCACGCTGACCAACTTCCGCACCATTCGCTCACGGCTGCAGCGCCTGGAGGAACTTGAGAAGATTCAGGAAGAGGGCATTGAGACGCAGTACAGCAAGAAGATGATCTCCACCCTGAATCGCGAGTACCGCAAGATCAAGCGAAACCTCGAAGGCATTCGTAATATGAATCGCCTCCCGGGGGCGATCGTCCTGGTGGACATCAAGCGGGAATACATCGCCGCGCGCGAGGCGCGCAAGCTTCGGATCCCGGTGATCGGGCTGATCGATACGGATTCGGATCCCGATCAGGTGGATATCGTGATTCCCGGAAATGATGACGCGATGCGCGGGATCGATATGGTCCTTGAAACATTGGGCGAAGCCATCATTCAAGGCAAGCGGAGCCGCGGTGCCGACGAATCCGAGTCCGAGCCACGCGACGGCGGAGGACGCGGCGGCCGTCGTGCCAGCCGTGTGACCGCGCGTGCGGAAGATGCCTCGGATGGCGGCGAAGCCGGTACCGACAGTGCCGAGGGATCCTCGGCCGAGGCAGCGCCGCAGGACGCCTATGCTCCTTCGGGAGGCGCCTCCTCCTGAGGAAGTCCGGATTTCGGCATCAACCCTCCGTCAGAGGGAGCCCCCATACTCCCGGCCCCGTGAAGACGGATTACGTACAGTAGAAGACGACGATGATGGGAGGCCGTTCAGGCCGGGCGATCAATCTGCTCCGGCCGGGGAGAGTCCTCCGATACACAGGAGCAAGTGCAAGCGATGGCCCAGATTACTGCTGCAATGGTGAAAGAGCTGCGGGAGACAACGGATCTCCCGATGATGGACTGCAAGAAGGCATTGGGTGAGACGAACGGCGACATGGAAGCCGCCATCGAGCTGCTTCGCAAGAAAGGCGCGGCGGCGGCGGAGAAAAAAGCCGGTCGCGAGACGGCGGAAGGTCGCGTTGCGATCTTCGTCGACAAGGAGAAGGGCGTCGGGGCCATCGCGGAAGTGCTGTGCGAGACGGCGCCGACCAGCAACAATCCCCTGTTCCAGGAGATGGTCGCGAAGATCGCCAAGCACGTGGCGCTCTCCGGCGATACGGATGCCGAGACGATCCTGGATCAGAAATATGCGGATGATGCGAGCATCACCGTCCGCGACGTCATGACCGAGGTGATCAACAAGATCCGCGAGAACATGAAAATCAACCGGCTGGTTCGGGCCGAGGGGCGACTTGGCCACTACGTCCACCATGACGGGCGTACAGCCGTGCTGCTGCAGGTGGAAGGCGAGGGCGATGACGCCGTCCTGGCCGACATCTGTATGCACATCACCGCCATGATGCCCCAGGGACTCAATCGCGAGGACATCCCGGCCGAAGATGTAGAGAAGGAGAAGGCGATCATCCGCGAGCAGATTCTGGCTTCGGGCAAGCCGGAGAACCTCGTCGAGAAGATCGGCGAAGGCAAAATCAACCGCTGGTACAGTGAGCGGGTGCTCGTCGAGCAGCCGTTTGTGAAGGATGACAAGCAGTCCGTCGGCGATGTCGCCAAGGCAGGCGGTTACAAGCTGACCGGGTTTTCCCGCTTGAAAGTGGGGCAGGCTTAAGCACAATGGGCCGCGTAAGCGGCCCTTTTTTATGCGCCGATCGAAACATGTCACATGGTGACCATCGTCCCCAGGGAGTATCTCTCGTGGCCCAACCGGAATTCCAACGTGTCCTGCTCAAGATCAGCGGCGAGGGACTTTCGCCGTCCGACGGCTTCGGCATCGATGGTGACGCGTTGATCCGCGTAGCCAAGGAGATCCAGCAGGTACACGACGCCGGCGTCGAGGTGGCGGTGGTGGTCGGTGGCGGTAACATCCTGAGAGGTCAGACTTTCGCCGAGAAGTGCAAGGTGCCCGAGGCCACGGCTCATTACATGGGGATGCTCGGCACGGTCCTGAACGCGCTGGGACTGCAGGAGACCTTGGAGGGCATGGGCCTTCATACCCGCGTCCTGTCATCGATCGATATCCCCTCGGTGTGCGAGCGCTTCATTCGACGTCGCTGCATACATCACCTCGAGAAAAAGCGCGTTGTCATCCTGGCGGCGGGAACCGGCCGACCGTTCGTCACGACGGATACCGCCGCAGCCCTGGCGGCGGTGGAGATCGGCGCCCAGGCGCTGTTCAAGGCGACACAGGTGGACGGCGTCTACAGTGACGATCCCAAGAAAAACCCGAACGCCGAGTTCCATCCGGAGATCAGCTACGACAAGGTCATCAACGAGCGATTGAAGGTCATGGACATCAGCGCGGTGGACATGTGCCAGCGCAACGGCGTGCCGATCGTCGTGTTCAATCTTCATAAGGCCGGCAACATGCGTAGGCGCGTGCTTGGCGAGAAGATCGGAACGGTGATTCGGTAGAAAGAGTGACGAGTGGCTCGTGAATCGTGGGTCGCGAGGAAGCTAGAAGCGATTCTGGATGAGCCTGTGGAGTTCGTCGGCGCGAATGGCGCCGTCCCTCGGTTCGGCGGCACGGGCGTCCGACGTGCCAATGGCCCGACCGCCCCGTACACCTCCGCCCGCCATCACGACTGACCAGCACCGTGTCCAATGATCCCTTCCACCATGGCGGTTGATGCGTGGAGAGCGGCCCATCTCTCCTGCAGCCACGACCAGTGTTCTTGCCAACAAGCCCCGATGTGTCAAGTCCGCCAAAAGCGTAGAGAATGACCTGTCGAAGTCCGGGATCACCTTAGCCGCGCAGTCGACGATCCCACCTCGCCCGGCGGTGCCGTGTGCATCCCAAGTGGTAGATTGTGCCGTCGAACCCTTGACGAGTGACGTGAACATGTTGACGGTGATGCAGCGGACGCCACGCTCGACGAGACGGCGGGCGATCAGGCAGTTGCGGCCGAACGATGTATTTCCATAGGCATTGCGAAGGGTCTCCGGCTCAGCCCGAAGGTTCGTCGATTCGCGCCAGGAGGGATTGCCGATCAGTCCACCATACGTGACCGGCTGATGATTCGCCCCGAGCGCGGCAGCGGACTGGCCGGTCGTGCTACCATCACCGACGTTTGTGACACTGTGAGGCAGGACGACCCAGCCGGGCCATTCGCCCGGAGTGTGTTCCCGACGTGCGGAAAGGACGGCGCCGATATGCGGATGTGCCTGCTCCCCGACGGCGGTACTACCGGTCTGCCACAGACGCAAGCCCGTTTCGTGAACAGGCGCATCATGGTGATATACCGCCCGGAGGATCGCGTACTTGTCCGCGTGGCGGGCGGTGCGGGGCAGCAGTTCGCTGACCTGGATGCCGTGGACATTCGTGCGGATGGCGCCGAAGGAGCCTCGAACCTCGCTGGGCGCATCGGGCTTGGGATCAAACGTCTCCAACTGGCTCGGGCCGCCGACGAGGTTCAGCAGAATGCATGCGTCGGCTTGCGAGGAAGACGTGAAGAGTTCCTGCACCTGAGCGCTCGTGACGCTCATCGGCAGCGAAGCGTGCAGGACACCGACAGCCCCCGCCGCCAGGACTTCCCTTCGCGATGCATGATCCGATTTCATTCTCGAGCCCTTGCTTCGTGTCAGATCTTCGGCTTCTTGTGAACCGCGTGGCAGGTGGAGCAGGATCCGGTGACCTCCTTGAACGCCTTGCGAATCGTCTCCAGATCTTTGGCCCGCGCGGCCACCGTGATCTCGGTACTGGCGAGACGCAACTGCTCGCAGGCCTCCTTCCAGGTCGCATCGGGGCATCGCTTGTCGTCCATGAGCGCGTAGCTGACCTCGTTCAGCATGGAAGCGCTGTCGATCAATGTGGTCCACGCCTTGTCATCGGCGGGACCGTCGCCCTTGATCAACTCGCCAACCTTGCCGCAGTGTGGCTTGTTGATGACGCGCATCAGCGTATCGATGCGGGCGACACGCTCCGCCTTGACCTCGGGCTTCTTGTCTTTGTGGACGGCATGGCAGGCGCCGCAGGAGGCGGTGGCGACCTTGAAGGCGTCCCGTGCGGCGGGTAGGTCCTTCTTGACCGCAGCGGCGTGGACGGCGGAGGAGCCCTCGCGCAGCTTGGCGGTCGCGGAAGCCCAGACCCCGTCCGGGCAACGATCGTTCTGCATCAGGAGGTGGCCCGCCTCGTTCAGCACGGAGGCGTGCATAGCCACTTTCTCCCACGCCTGGTCATCGGCCGGACCGCTTTCCTTGAGCAGCTGCGCGATCGCCGAACAGTTGGGATTGTTGATGCCGCTCATCAGGTGCTTGACGGGAGCGATGCGAGCGGGGCGATCGGTTTCCTTCTCCGCCGCGCCGGCACTGCCGAGCACACAGAGCGCGATCCATCCTCCACCCAGCGCTGCCAGAACCATGCCGATACGAAATCGATTGCCGTTGACCATACGAGATGCCCTCCTGCGAAAGGGATATGCGTTCAAGAAATGCCCAATGCTCTATTGGTATCCGATTTGAAAGAGCGAAACAAGTTGAATTGCCGGATATCCACGGCGGGTGCATGGCCACGGAGATACTGGGGAAACTCACTCGCGTTCGGGTGTGGGATACGGCGATGTGGATGTCGGGCCGAGTGCTTCAAGGACGAACGCCTGGGCCGCGAAACTCATGGGCGTGAGCCACTGGTGGAAATGCCTACGGGGGACGTACGCTCGGTCATCTGACTTCTTGCGGAACGGAGGATATGTGACCGGTCGCAGTATGAGGGCCGGCGTGTCGAACTTCTCGATCTCCTCGTGGCGGCAGACGATGATCTCCCTTTCGAACAGGTCCACCGGCGGCAGGACGTAGGGTGCGGGATCGGCGGGCACGACCAGTGTGCGGAAACCTTGCTCCCGGTATTCACGAAGCGATTCCGCCGCTTCCAGTCGCGTGGTCAAGGGTCTTGTGTCGCTGACAAACCCGGCGACGCAGGCTGCTCCCGGAATCATGCTCGAGAACAGCAGCAGCACGCCCAGCCCGCGGCATAGCGGGAAGGATCGGTGGCGAGAGACGACGAAGACTGCCGCGAGAATGACCAGTGTGACCTCGGGGAGGAGGGCGAAGCGGGCGTACTCGGCTTTCTGGCCCGACGCCAGGAGCAGGTAAGGAAGCAAGGTGAGGAATGCCGGCCAGAGTAACAACGTCATCAACTCCGCTGGGGATGCATGGGACTTCGTGGCATCGGTGATCTTTGAAGCACGCATGGTTCGCGTCCATACGATCAGCCCCATGACTCCAACCACCGCCACGACGGGAAAGCATGCCATCGTGATGAGCCAGAGTCCGTTCAGCAGTCCGCCGGGCGTTGCCGACCACGCGAACATCGAACCCGTATTGCCGAGGTTGGAGGTGAACACGTCTGGCTGCGAAATGAGGTTGATGATCACGTAGGGATTCGTTGCGGCGTAAATGAAGGCGATGACGAAGAGGCCCACAGGAAGATGTACGGCCCTGCATCGCGGTGTGGCGGTACGCAAATAGGCTACGACGATCGGCAGGACGGCGATCGGCAGGGCTGTGAGCACCATGCCGCACGCCAGACCACATAATCCGCACATGATCCACCACCAGCGCTGCCGCCCGGTGTCCACGTATGCCATGGCGGCGCGAATCGCCAGCAGCATCAGCGCGACGCCTGGAAGATGAGGCTTGGCTTCATGGGCGAGATTGACGACGACGGGCATCGTGACGAAGACCAGCCCGCCGACGAGCATGGCCCACGTGTCGCCGTTCGTGAGGCGGCGAAGAATGCTCACCATGGCGAGGACACCGAGAGCTGCCCAGCAGAGGACGTACACGCGGGCCACGACATAGAAACGCCCAAAGGCGTCCGGGTGATCGAGGTAATACGTGACATCCGATCGGAGATCGACCAGCCCGGTCAGCGACGCTGCCTTGAGCATCGCGCCCACGCCGTAGACCCAGAGTCCGCCGTACTGATAAAGCTTCGGGTCGAAATCGCCCTCGCCCGGTGACATGGCGGCCAGGGCCATCAGCGTGACCATCTCGTCCGGCTGGTAGGAGTACAGGCGATAACGGCGAACGATCTCGGCCCGCTGGGCATCGGTGGCATTGACGACCACGCGGTCGCCGCCACCTTCGAGCGGGTTGACATCGACATCCGCGCCTTGCCCTTCGTCGATCTTGCGCTCACCGGCGAGTTCCTGGATCGTGTCGCCATCCCAGGGAGGACGATCGCCAAACAGGTAAGGATCGGCCGCGCGTGACGGCAGCCCCCACGTGATCCCCGGAATGAACATCCCGGCGGCCACGAGCAGAACGCATGCACTGATCAAACCCATGTATTTCGGTGATTGCATGAGCCGTCAGTTTAACGTCAATATTCAGAAGGGGACACGCAGGTCGTCGAGATCTGAGCTTGCAAGGTGTTTTTTCACCCGAGTTCCATCGAGCACAGGCCGCAGCCGAGGAGGACATCCGTGATGGTCAGTGCGCCGAGGACGAGGCTGATGATGCCGTTGACGGTGAAGAAGGCGAGGTTGACCTTGGAGAAGTCGTCCGGCTTGACGAGGGAGTGTTCGATGAACAGCAGCACGGCCACAATGATGACACCGGCGGCATAGAGCCAACCGAGCTGTGCGGTAGGAACGAGGGCCACGAGGAGCAGCACGGTCAGCACGTGCGCCGCCCGGGCGATGCCGAGCGCCCGCTTTGACCCAAGCCGCGACGGCAGGCTGTGAAGCTTCTCACGCCGGTCGACGTCGATGTCCTGGCAGGCGTAGATGATGTCGAACCCGGCGATCCAGCAGGTGACCGCGCCCATCAGGAGGAATGCGGGCCATCCGAGCGACGCGGGGTGGATGGCGATCCACGCCGCCACCGGCGAGAACGCGATGGCACTGCCGAGTACGAAGTGCGACCACCGCGTCAACCGCTTGGTGTACGAATAGAAGCAGAGGTACGCCAGCACGGGCAGGGCGAGGATCATCGGCCATGGGTTGGCGTTCAGCAACCAGAATCCGCCGCAGCCGATGACGAAAAACACGCCTGCGACGAGGAGAAACAGCAGCGCTTGCGGACGCGAGATCGTCCCGGCCGGGATGGGGCGATTGGCGGTGCGCGGATTGCGGGCGTCGATGGCGGCATCGACGAGCCGGTTGAATGTCATTGCCACGGAACGGGCTGCCACCATGCAGAGGACGATGAGCCCGAGGCTGATCCATGAGGGATAGAGAGTCGTTGAGTCGCCCACGCGAAAGGCTTCCCGCCCAGCCAGAAACGTCGCCATCAGCGCAAACGGCAGGGCGAACACCGAGTGTGAAAACTTGATCATCTCGCCCCAGCGGCGGACGAGAGGCAGTAATCCACCAGTTGATTGTGGGGTTTCGGCAGCTTGCATAACGGGGAATTCTAGTCGCGGCTTATGCACCCCGCCACCGGTGCCGTACGGCCGCAAAGACCGACAGCAGGATGCCCAACAGGCTGAGTGGAATCGCGAACAACCACACGCCTCGCGCCCATCCAAACAGCCAAGTTTCAGGCTGCCCACTGAGCAACAGATACGCCAGGTAGCACGCGAAGTAAAACAGCAGAAGCAGGCCTTCCCAGCGTGAGATGCGTCCTCCAGTGAAGACAATCGGCAGGCAGACGATGGCCACCGCCACCATGACCGGGACGTCGAATTGTAATGCGGGGGAATCCACGGGGATGCGGCCGGCCACGATGGCCGACACGCCGAGGATGGCCAGGAGATTCATGATATTGCTCCCGACGATATTACCGACCGCGATATCGCGTTCACCACGGACCGACGCGATAGCCGACGTGGCCAGTTCCGGGAGTGATGTGCCGATGGCCACGATCGTAAGGCCGATGACGCGATCGCTGACGCCGAGCCGCGTCGCCAGTTCAACGGCCCCGCCGACGAAGAACTGCCCGCCGCCGACGAGCAGTCCCAGACCCAGCGCGACAAGGATGGCGGCAATGCCCACCTCGCCCCTGGCAGGGACGGGAGGATCCGGGGGAGCGGCTTTCACCACCTCAACGGGCATATCAGGTCGTGATCTGCCGATGCGGATGAGCATGCCTGTGTAGAGCACACATGCGAGTGTCAGTACACATCCTTCCCAGAGCATCAACGTACCGTCCGCCGTGAACACCCACGTCAGCAGCGATGCGACGATCATGATCGGTACGTCGAGGCGCACGAGCTGGGTTGAGACCATCAGCGGGGCGATGGTGGCGGACAGGCCGAGAATCAGGAGCACGTTGCAAGTGTTGCTGCCCATCACGTTGCCCAGGGCGATGCCGGCCTGATCGCTGAATGCCGCACGGACGCTCACCGCCATCTCCGGGGCGCTGGTCCCGAAGGCCACCACCGTCAGGCCGATCACCAGAGGCGACATGCCGAGAATGCGTGCCAGCCGGGATGCGCCTCGGACGAAGAACTCCGCGCCGAACAGAAGGAGCAGGAGGCCGATGACGAGTTGAGTCATGATCCAGAGCATATGGCTGAATACCTCTGAAAGTGCCTCTTGGGGCGCGTTGCTGATTGATCGGAGCGGACAATCAACTCGCCAATCGTGATGGTGCGACTATTGTGATTTCCTCTATGAAGAACGATTGTTGATCAGCTGTCTTGCCTGATTCTGCCATCCTTGAATTACTCCAGGCGCTCGTTCCCGTTTGCATTGAGGAAGTCCGTACTTCTGCAGCATTTCTGCCAGTTCATTGGGATCCGCTGCGATCAGTTTTGATATCGTGTCTATCTCAAGAGCATAAAGTGCATCGAGTGTTGCCTTGCCGATACCATCGATGTCCAACAAGGAAACGGATTCGTGCTCAGCCCATTCGTGAGTGCGAATGCGAAGTATCCAGTAATTGGACATCCTGTTGGCCATGTATCACCACGTCTTTCGAGATCAGATTCATGGCTTACTATCTGCTGATATGTAAGGTATGAGTCCGATCAGAAAAGTCATTCATTCAGGCAGCGCTGCAGTATACCGAAATCGATCTGGTCGCCATCTCCATCACCATCGTAATCCTGATCCTCGCACCCGGGTGACATCGCGATGGCGGGGCCGTTCGCGCAGACGATGAAGTCGTCGAAATTTGACGGGCATACACGGATCACGAGACGCACGCGTTCCGGATCGCGCGGAATGGTCAGATCGCGAATAAAGGTCACGCCCTCCGCTTCGGCAACCGTCGTTCCCCATTGGAGCGGGACGTCAGTTGCGGCGTCGCGCGTCATCCAGTGAACACCTTGTCCCTGGGCGGGCAGGAAAGCCTGGGGTTTGCGCGGCGCGAGACTGGCGGTTAACTCGGGGACGGGGCAGTTGTCGATCGCGGCAGGCGAAAGGCCGGTGGCGTAGAGCGTGCACACCCAGCGGTCGGCGGTATCGACCAGGGTGGCGGTGTCCCACTCCAGGTAGCCGCCCCAGCTGCCATAAGGCTCGCCGTTGTCCGGATCTCCATCTCCCGGGTCCGGCTGCCGTCCGGGCAACTGCGGATCCAGGTCCACGTCGAAAAAACCGGGATAGGAGGCGGATGCGCGGTATGTGTCCACAAGGTACTGACCGGTGGCACGAAGCGATTGAACCGGCGCAACCCATTGGGCGATGTCCGGCCCGGGAAGCACGGGATCTTCAGTGACCCAATCGCCGATGACGTGTTCGCGCTCGTCCCAGGAGATCACGTAGCCGAGGGCGGAGCTGTTCATTTCGTCGATCGCGGCACGCATGCCGGCATCCCAACTCGCCGACAGGCTTGTATCCCGTTTTCCGAAGTACGCCCGGGTCAGAGCTAAATCGCGCTGCGTGGGGGAGAGACGCATCGTGGGCTGATAGAGATCTGCCACGCCGATGGTGGTGGTGTTGGGTCCGATCAAAGGTGTCGGCAGGTTCTGATCGAGGCTTCCCAGGAGGGGATCCGGTTCGGACGAGGCGGCGTTCAAGTTGAACCCCGGGTTCTGTTCGACAACGGCGCAGAATCGCTCGGGCGATGTTCGGGTAATGTGTGACGTCCCCCGCGCGCCGCCACTGTGGCCGATGACGGCGATCCGTTCCGGATCGATGACGTAAGGCGAATTGATCCCGCTCTCGAGCCAGTCGAGAATCCAGAAGACGCGTCTCTGCGTATAGTTCACGACCAGGGTTTCATCCGGAGGCTGTGTCCGTTCCATGTCATCGAACGGCTCCAGGTCTTCCACGTAGCCGACCCAGATCGTCGTGCGATTGACTAATTGAGATTCATCCTGGTAGAAAATTGAATCATCCGGAGCGACAACGATACCGTCAGTCAACTGCAATCCGAGACTGTCGTCACTCGTCGCGCCGGGAAGAAAGAGTTGATAGTTTCCGCCACCGCCATGCAGGGCGAGTACGCAGGCGAGCGGGCCCTGCGGAAGCGGCGTCAGGGGTTCACCTGTGGCGAAGACATGCGGCACGCCGTTGCGATTCGGGTTCGCCAGCACGGGGAAATCCGGTCGGTCATCGGTGTGGTCCGCTCGTCCCTCGACCCAGACGACCCAGGCATTGTAGGCATTGCCCTGTGACGTGACGCCGCTGAACTGGTGATGGGCGCGGATCGGTTCATTGACCGGATCGTAGTTGAAAGCCACGGTATCGCTGTTGGCCGGAGCCACTGTTGTCGATCCTGATTCGACCACGGCGAAGAAGAGATTCCCGGCCGCACGCGGCGTGTAGACGAACACCCCCTCGTCAACAGCAAGCGTGTAGGTGTTTCCGCCGCCTGTGGGCACCGTGAGCCGTGATCCGGGCTGAAGGTTGTCCAGCCTTCCGCCGGTGTATTCCGGATAGAAGAGTCGTCCGACGCCGTTCATCAGCGTCGTATCCACTTGAGGAGCGGGAGAGGCGTAAATCTCCACCGTGTCGGTAAGGTCGGTCGGCGGAGCGGGAAACTGCCAGACGACGAAGACCTGGCCCTCGGCATACCACGTCCGGACATTGAAGGGCTGGGCAGATGCCGCCGTGGACAATGCCAGGACGAAAAGGAAAGCCACAATGGATACTCGCATAACGCTCTTTCCCGAATCGGGTGAATGTTGGTATCGCAACTTGACAGGCAGCTATCAACATCATCGAATAATGGATCCACAGAATCAATCCGGCTCGCGCGAGATAAATCCGCGCCCATTGGAGAATCCGCATGTCTGCTGAACACCCACAATCGCCAAGCCGTCGCCAATTCTTGAAAACCGGTGCTGCCGCGGGGGCCTTGAGCGCACTCACGTCGACCGGCTCGGCCCGAAGCTTCACCGCCAACGAAACCATCCGCATCGGTCTGGTCGGACTCGGAGCGCGGGGAAGCTGGCATATCGAGTGGGTGAATCGCGTTCGGCGGAAGCAGCCGGCAGAGATCGTGGCGGCGTGCGACATCTGGAAGCGAAATCGTGAGCGCGGCGTCGGCATGATCACCGAGAAGTATGGGAAAGCCCCAACCGTCGCCCCCGACTATCGCAAGCTACTGGACGACAAGAGCCTCGACGCGGTGATCCTGGCGACGCCGGACCATCAGCACTGCGGGCAACTCATCGACGCGGTTCGGGCCGAGAAGGACGTCTATGTCGAGAAGCCGATCGCCTACACGCTGGAAGAGCTGAACGAGGCGTACGATGCCGTCACGGCATCGCAGCAGATCGTCCAGCACGGGACGCAGGGGCGGAGCGATCGAGGGGCGGCGTCGGCGCGCGATTTCATCCAGGGCGGCAAGCTCGGCAAGCTGTTGCGCGTGGAGGAATCGCGGAGCTTCTACGTGCCCTACTGGAACGGTTATGCCGTCGACATCAAGCCCGAGGATACGGATTGGAAGGCGTTTCTTTACAACCAGCCGGATCGGCCGTTCGACGCGGATGTCCACTCGGCGTGGATGGGGTATCGCCCGTTCTCGAACGGGACAATCGGCGGCTGGATGAGTCACTTCAGCGATCTGATCCACTACGTGACGGGCTGCGGGTTCCCGAAGTACGGGGTAGCCCATGGCGGCATCTTCGCGCCGACGTCCATCCCGCCGCGCGACGTTCCCGATACCGTCACCGCCATTCTCGAATATGAGGAAGGCTTCACGACGAGTTACACCACGCACTTCGGCAACGGGGCCAATGACTACATCCTCTGGTTCGGCCAGAAGGGCACGATGAAGACCGGGGCGCCGGACGGGTGGCCCAACGGGATCGCGCCGGTCATCACCGGGGAAGGCAGCGACGCCCCGGACAAGATCGAAGGGGAGATCGTCCTTGAGAACAAGGCACGGGCGGTGCACATGCTCGACTGGCTGCAATGCATCGTCTCACGCAAGGCGCCGAACGCGGACATGGAAGCGGGTTACAAGCACGGCGTGGCCGTGATTCTCGCCGACCTCGCCCAGCGTCAAGGTTGCAAAATGATGTTCAACGCCAAGAAGCGCGAGATCCGCAAGGCCTGAATCCCAACAAATCCGCGGATGAAGGCAGATCAAGGCGGATAGTGAAAACATGCAGGGTACACCCTCTCCACGAGAGGCTTTCCATCTGTGCTCATCAGCGTTCATCTTCGGTTACGAAATGCAGGGAAGTGTCAGTCCGGCTTCGTGATCTCGTACTTCTTGATGCGGTAGCGGAGGTTATCGCGGGAGATGCCGAGGGTCTTGGCGGCACGCGTCTGGTTCCAGGCGTTATCCTTGAGGGCCTTGATGATGAGCGCCTTCTCGTAGCCCCAGAGGCTGGAATCGGTTTTCTCCTGCGGCTGATCCTGGGCGTCGCCGGCAATGTCTCGCGGGAGTTGGCGGGCCGTCAGCGATTCGCCGTCGGAGAGAAGCACCGCCCGCTCCACGATGTTCTGCAACTCGCGGATGTTTCCGGGCCAGTCGTAACTGGTGAGCATCGCCATGGCTTCGTCGGTGATCTTCGGCGCGGGGACGTTCATCTGCCGGGCGGAAATCTGCGCAAAGTGCTCGATCAGCAGGGGGATGTCCTCGCGGCGTTCACGCAGCGGGGGCGTATTGATCGGGAACACGTTCAGCCGGTAGTACAGATCCTCTCGGAAGTCCCCATTGTCGATGGCCTCCTTGAGATCCCGGTTGGTGGCGGCGATGATGCGTACGTCGCACGCCACGGTCTGCGTTCCGCCGACACGTACGAACTCCTTCTCCTGCAGGACCCGAAGCAGTTTCACCTGCGTCGAGTGGCTGATGTCCCCGATCTCATCGAGGAAGAGCGTTCCGCCGCTGGCCAGTTCGAATCGGCCGATCTTTTGCGCCGACGCGCCGGTGAAAGCGCCCTTTTCATGGCCGAAGAGTTCACTCTCGAGGAGTGTTTCCGGCAGCGCTGCGCAGTTGATGGCGATGAAAGGCTTGCTGTTACGTGGCGAATTTCCGTGAATGTGGCGGCTGATGAGTTCCTTGCCCGTACCCGTCTCTCCAAGCAGCAGGACGGTGGCGTTACTGCCCGCCACCCGCGCACAAAGTTCGAGTGTCTGCTTCAGGGCGGAGGAGTGGCCGATGATCGGCGTGGAGGTCGCCTGAGTTGCAAGCAGGCCGCGATTTTCCATCTTCAGTCGCTCGTGGGCCTGGGCGTTCATGGCACCGCTGGCCGCGAGATTGGCGAAGACCTGGATGAGTTCGAGATCGCCGCGGGAAAAGTTGTGCTCGCCAAGCTTGTTGAGCACCTCGACGACGCCGATGACTTTGTCCTTGGTCACGAGGGGCGCCGCCACCATCCCGCGTGTCGTGAAGCTGGATTTATCGTCGATCCCCTTGAAGAAGTTGGGATCCCCCTGGGCATCCACGACCAGGACCGGCTTGCCCGTACGGGACACCTTGCCGGCGATGCCCAGGTCGGCGTCGAACTCTTCGTTGAGGAGGAAATCGCCACGGTCGCCGGTGGCGGCCTTGAAGATGAGCTTCTTGCGATCATGATCGAGCAGCAGGACAGAAGCGGCCTCGGCCTTCATCACCGCCGCCGCCATGCTCGCGATGGACTGCAACGTGCGCTGGAGATCGAGTGAACTGTTGATTGTCCCGGAAGCTTCGACGAGTGCCGAGAGCGTCTCGTTCGGTAATCCGTCAGGGTCGATGGGCATGGGCAAGCATCCTCGGCACCCGTCTCTCAAGGTGTGGAGAGAATCCAGGCGCATTCCTGATCAGCGGTTGACGTGCAACCGGCGCGATTATCGGTACCTCGTGCGGGCTCGGCTCGATTCAAGTCCCGCTCCAAACTAAGGTTACGCGTAGGTCACTGTCAAGAATGATTTGACCCGGGGCCGTGTCGGGCTATCATGTGCCCACGAAGGGCGCTGTCCGGCGAACCGATTCAGCTCACGGTCGTACAAACGAGTGGAAGCGTGAATACCGTAAGGGACGAAGAACTGCTGGCGGAGTTTCTGGCGGGGCAGGTGGAGAGTTACGAACTCCTGGTCCGCCGGCACAGCACGGAGTTGTACCGGTTCCTGGCGCGATTCACGGGCAGCACGACCGCTGCCGAGGACCTGGTTCAGGATGCGTTCCTGCAGGTGTTCCTTTCCGCGGAGAGTTTCGACCGATCCCGGCGGTTCAAGCCGTGGTTGTTCACCATCGCCGCCAACAAGGCGAGGGACTGGATGCGGAGTCGAGGCCGACGCCCGGAAGTCCCCCTGGACGCGCACGTCGGATCGGGCGAAGACGAAGGACAGCGTTATCTGGACTTCCTCGCGGATGCGGAGGCTAACCCCGCCGCGTCCCTGGAGGAGGACGAGGACCGGGAACTCGTGCGGAGCGTTCTGGGCACCATGCCGGAGCATCTGCGGGAGGTGCTGATTCTCGGGTACTACCATCGGCTGCCGTACAAGACGATTGCCGAGGTGCTCGAGATTCCGCTGGGAACGGTGAAGAGTCGATTACATGCCGCCGTGGGGCATTTCGGTAAAGCTTACCGCGCGGCGACACGTGAGCAGGTTTGATTTTCAGGCACTCTAGGTTTCAGGTATCGGCCTGACAGGGAGTACGATGAGTCACGAAGGACGGGAGACGGACAATCTGTACCGGCTGATCGATCTGCACCTCGAGCAGATGGAGCCCGAGGAGTCCCAGCAGTTTCGGTCGGAGATCGAGTTCTCGGCGGAACTCACCTCCAAGAGCAAAGCGGTCCGGGAGGTGTTCCACACGCTGGATCACTACGAGGTGGAAGAACCGCCCCCTGATCTTTCCGATCGCATCCTCGGTTATGTGGATCAGCAGACGGCGACACTGCCGTTCCGCGAGCCGCGTTCGGCGGTACCGGCCGGTGCCGCGCACGACATGGCTGCCATCCCCGTGCTGTCACTGCGCGAGCTGATCGCCATTGCCGCCTGCATCACGCTCTTCGTCGGGATTTTCGTTCCCGGCTACTACAAGGTGCAGAATCTCAACGCGCGCCATACGTGCCAGAAGAATCTGGCCTCGATCCTGGGAGGCACCGTCGCCTACGCCGAGGAGAACAAGGGCTACCTGCCCCAACTCGCGTATGTCAACGGGGGATCGTGGCTGCGTACCAGGACCCCGAACGTCTTGCGCGTCTCCAATACGGCGCCGATGTACCTCCTGCTCCGGGACGGTCACGTGAAATCGGCACGCGTGTTCATCTGCCCGTCGGCATTGGCCGCTGAGACCGCGCGTCCGATGCGGGCGAAGGATTACTCGGAGTTCGATGATTTCGCCGAGCCGGTGAATGTCACGTACAGTTTTCAGTACATGAACGAGCCGAAGGGCCGGCCGCTGGAGGACATGGATCCGCGGATGGTCCTGGTGGCGGATCGCAATCCCCTCTTCGCGGGCAAGACCCCGATTCGGACGACCTCTCCCCAGGGAGAGACATTTCTCAACTCGCCTTTACACGAAAACGGCGCCGGCCAGAACGTGGTGTTTCTCAACGGCCAACGGGCATGGACGACGCGGCCCGACGTCGGCGTGGACGGGGATGATATCTACCGTACCGGTGACCTTCTGCGTTACACCGGCACGGAGCGCCCGCAGTCCGAAACGGACAATCTGCTCGTGCCGTGAGCGGCGCACCCCGTATTCGTTCATTCGTCAGATCAGATTCTCCGAGTTGGCGTCCGGAAAAGGTGTTTCCGCGGTCGTTTCCTTCTCCTCTATTTGGGGTGCTCGCGACCCGAGAAGAAACAAGAGCACGCCCGCGACGAAAGCCCCGGACATGCAGATGAGTTGCGACGCTGAAAACGGACCGATCGGGTGGCGTTGCGAATCTCGCAAGATCTCGGCGGCGGGGCGGCCGATGCCGTAGAGAAAGATGAACCATAGAAGAAACCTCCCCTTCCAGCGCTCCGCATCCAGACGCAGAAACACGACCAGAATGAATAGCAGCACGAGGATCTCGTAAAGCGGAGCGGGATGGCGGGGGACATCCGCGCGGCCTTCGATGGATTCGACGAGCGTCATCGCCCAGGGCAGGGAGGAAGCCGTGCCATAACAACAGCCCTGGGCAAAACAGCCCAGCTTGGCCAGGATCATCGGCACGGGCAGCGTCAATACGACGAGATCGAGCATCGCGCGGCGATGCTTCGCCAGAATCAGCACACCCGGCACCGCCAAGCTGAGATACGCCAGCGGACCACCCCAGAAGCCGCCTCTCGCATAGTGTGCGGGATCCAGATACAACCAGCCCGCGAACTCGGCTTCAAGCAGGTCGTATAACAGCTTCGCTCCAAAGCTCATCCCAAAGATGTAGCACAACCCCAGCAGCAGCCCGGAGGTCCAACGGAATCCGCGCCGCCGGCAGAGCCGGAGCGCCAGAACAAAGTGGACGATCATGCCGAGAACATAAAGTACGGCGTAGGTTCGGATGCCGAACAGAAAGGGATACATGACCGGGCCTTCCTCGGGATAGGGTGCGCTGCCTCACCAGCGATTATCCACTTGCCGGACCGGTGAGAGCAAGCCGGTGCACGAGGCGGGGATGAAACGATGTCCCGACGGTTGAACTCCCGCAGGGCATCCGCTATCACGGAGCCCCATGGAAGCAATTCTGATGATGGCGGAGGGGTGGGCGATCGCCTGCGGGATCGGGGCGGGGGTCGTTACATGGGTGGCGACTTTCACGCTTTTCTTCACGAATTCCGAGGAGTTCCTGGAGTGCCTGAGGTTCACCTTCACACCGGATTTCATCTCGCTCTTTCGCGGCGAGTGGCTGGAGGACCAGTGGGGCAGCCTCAAGCTGGGCGTCTGGCTGGTGGTCGGCATCGCCGCCGGGTACGGCACGTACGCGTTGCTGAGCGGTTGACGCAGTCCTCGTCGATCAAGAGAGGCGGTCTCAAGGCGCTTCCGCGTATCCTTGAGCAGCATGCATGTCGCTCGGGTGCGGGCCGCGCGCCATCGAGGATTGTCGGATGTGGCGTCGCATCGCGCGTAGCGCTCGGATGCCCAGGATGGCCTCGGTCATCCACGTGAGCGACAGGCCCATGATGTACATGTCTCCCAGGGATGGAAACGGTACGGCAATGCTGAAATCGAGGAAGTCCCTGTCGAAGATCATGCCGACCATCACGGCGAAGACGATCCCCGCCTGAACGAAGACGAATCCGATCCACCATCGCAATCGCGCGGCGACGAATGCCGGGCAAGGGGCGATCAGCAGGGCGAGATAGTATGTCAACGCCCAAAGTAGAACGCCTCGCAGCACGACCACGCACCCTTGGACCAGGAAGAAGAGGGTCAATTCTTCCCCGAGAAAACCCCAGAGCCAACGGTTGCCTCCGAGTTCCCACACGACTTGAAGAAGATAGCCCAGTCGCAGAATTCCCCTCAAAGTGGCATGCGCCCGTCCACCCCGGGCAAGCATGCGGCGCCGGGTTACCTGGAGGACGACACCGAGAATGATCGCCCCGAGTCCCCAGCGAAGGAGTGTCACCACGGTGTGGATCAAGTCATACACGCCCCAGCTTCCGGTCAACCGAATCGAGACGTGCTGGATCAGGACATGCACCGCCAGGATGATCACGAGAATCAGGGCAAACGCGTACCAACCGAGGTAGGCCCGCAGGCGAAGGAAGCGCGGCGACTCCGTCTCGTCGCGCAGCGTTTCGCGGACGGGCAGGCCGCACTCCGGGCAGACGGCATCCAACGCCATCGTGCGCAGGTTGTACTCGCAGCGCACGCAGTAGAGATCGCGGTCGATGGCTGCGTGGGTGATCGGATCCGAGGGTGGCGTAGGTGCCATTTCGCTCACATTGCTTCCCCTGCGGGTGAGGTCCGCCGGTCCGGGCCGATCGCGCTCCGCGTGAGATAGATCGCGTAGATCCCGACGCCGCTCGTGACCATGAAGGCGAGGCCCAGGACAAGATACAGCCAGTCGGCGAGCGAGGCCATGCCGGCGGGACCGCGGGCCAACAGCGTGGTGTGTTGGTCGCTGATAAAAAGGGTGGCGTAGCCCGCCCCCATCGCGCACTCGAGAAGCATCCAGCGGCGAAACCAGGCGCGGGAGGCAGCGAATTCACGCGGAAGGATCGTCCGGAGATGGAACACGAACAGCGGAAGGAAGATGTAGAGGATCAGGACATAGCCCGGTGACAGAAAGATCGTCTCGTACCAGGGAGAGAACAGGATCGCGTGAAACAACGGAAGCACGAAAAGAGACATGTCCAGCAGCCAGAGCAGCGCGATCAGGCGAACCGTCCAGACCAGAACAGAGTATTCATAGGCGTACGGTTTCTGCAGCTTGCGTCCTGTGAGCAGCCAGGCGGCGGGGACCATCAGCAGCGCCCAGAAGAAGTCGAGCCAATCCAGATACCTCGGATAATCCCCGACCGTGCCGCCGATCATGCTATTGAACCAGTAGAGGTTGTTCAGGCTCATCGAGACGATCCCGATGACCACAGCCGCGCCCAGCAGCGCCATCCACCGGCGGAGGCGGTAGCGGCGGTCCAGCTCCTCCTCGTCGATCAGCGAGTCTTCGACAGGAGTACCGCATTCGGGGCAACGGGCGTAGAGCGCCAGCGTGCGCAGGTTGTACTCGCAGCGGATGCAGAGGAGGTCACGTTCGATGACGGCGGACGAATCAGGAGATGGAGGAAGTATGGATTCGTTCATGCGGTCCAGCTCGCCCTCGTCGGATCAGGCGCGGATGAGAGTATACACGAACGCGCGGCAATGTCAGACCATCATGGAGGCATTTTGGGACATCCGTCGGGAATCGGTTTCGTGGCTGTCTCGAGTTTGTTCTCGACAAACTTCCGGATCTTGGCCTAGTCCGTCCAGTACATTTCCGGATTGTAGTCGCTGAAGAGGATATACATCTCCCGTCCATCGTCGGTACGCAACTGAAACCCGAAGTCCTCGAGAGATGTGTCGTAATTAAATCGTTCATCGACAATCGTGACATTCGGCATTCCCACGATCACGCTCTTGACGCGGTTGTAATGGCCGTAGTAGCCCCATTCGAATCCCCAGTTGCCGATGAGCTTCCAGTCAAGCAGGAGATTGACCAATAGAAACCAGCTCAAGATTGCGAGTGCAAGCGCATAGCACATCGCCACGACAATCCGTTTGAGAGGGAGTCGTGGTGGGGCAGGCTTGGCATAGTCGAGCCTGATTGGTGGCGGCTGTTCATCGCTCTTCGTCATGACTTCTGCCCGTACTCCACACGAGCCCGGGAAGTGACGGTCCCGCATCACATGCTTCCATTATACAGCAAGTCACCGGCACAAAGTACGCCTCACCTGGACGCAAAGAAGACCCCATCGCTCCCGATCCGAATCGACACGTTCGAAAGGGGGCGGTAAAATCACGCCGCATGGATGGAGAGCGCCGATCCGAAGCGTCTCTACAGCATGCATGACCCGGTGTGACCCCACCCTGATGGCCCGATGGATAGCTGGATTCGAGGATAAGTATGACGGTTCTTGACGATCTTCCGAGTGTGTACGATCCGCAGAGCGTGGAGCCGGCGATCCGCGCCATGTGGGAGGCGGGGAATTACTTTCACGCCGAGCCGGACGCCAACGGCAACCCGGAATACGTGATCGTGATTCCGCCACCGAACGTCACAGGTGCGCTGCACGGCGGTCACGCGCTGAACAACTCGCTGCAGGACGTGCTCATCCGGTGGCATCGCATGCGCGGGTTCAACACGCTGTGGATGCCGGGCACCGATCATGCCGGGATCGCCACGCAGGCGGTGGTCGAGCGGACCATCTTCGAAAAGGAGGGCAAGTCGCGTCACGATCTCGGCCGCGAGGAACTCGTCCGCCGCATCTGGGCGTGGAAGGAGCAGTACGGCAACCACATTCTCAAACAGCTCAACTGGATGGGCTGCTCGTGCGACTGGGACCGCACGCGATTCACGCTCGACGACGTCTGCGCCAGGGCGGTGCGGCACACCTTCTTCAAGCTGTTCAAGGACGGGCTGATCGTCCGCGGCAAGCGGCTGGTCAACTGGGACACGCAATTGCAGACCGCCGTGGCCGACGACGAGGTGTATCACGAGACCGTCAACGGGCACTTCTATCACTTCAAGTATCGCGTGATCGAACGGCAGCCTGGAGAACCGGAGTTCGTGCACATCGCCACCACGCGGCCGGAGACGATGCTGGGCGATACCGCCGTGGCGGTGCATCCGGATCCCGTCAAGGCGCTGGACAAGGTCGAGGCCGAACTGCAGGAACAACTGGCCGGGGCGAACTCGAAGACCGGAGAGATGATCGCCCAGGCGATCGAGGCGTTGAACGAGCGGCGGGAGACGATGCTGCCGACGCTGCTGAAACTGCGCGACATGGCCGCGGACGGCAGGCACGTGCTGCTTCCGCTGGTGGAGCGCCCGATCCCGCTGGTGGCGGACGAATGGGCCAAGCCGGAGCTGGGCAGCGGATGTGTGAAGATCACGCCGGCCCACGACCCGAACGATTACGAAGTCGGTCAGCGGCATGACCTGCCCATGATCAACGTGATGACGCCGGACGGCCTCATCGCCGACCTCTCGTCGCATTCGCAGGCTCCCAAATTCACCAGGACGCTGGAAGGGCTGAAGTTCGCGACCAAGGGGCGGAAGGCGGTCGTGGCAGCGTTGGAAGAGCGTGATCTGGTGGAGAAGATCGAGGACCGCCAAATCGAACTCGGCCACAGCGACCGGAGCAAGACGCCCGTCGAGCCGTTCCTGAGCGATCAGTGGTTCGTGAAGATGGGCGACCTGCCGGCTGAGGAGGCGGCGAGGATCGAAGGTTTGCGCGGGCGACCGGGCCTGGCGCAACTGGCGATGGACATGGTGGCGGAGGAGGCGTTGCCGACGTTTGACCAGCGCCGCGAATCGGGCAAGGTGCACTTCTTCCCCGATCGCTACCGCAAGACCTACCTCGACTGGCTGAAGGAAAAACGCGACTGGTGCATTAGCCGACAGTTATGGTGGGGACATCGGATACCGGTGTGGACCTTCAAGTTTTCACCTCACGTTCAAGGAGGCCAAAACTCCGCCCAGATTCGCGATGAGCAACGCAAGCTTCTAAGCATACTAAGTGAAGCTCTAGATGATTTGTTTGAGGCAACGAGTGTAAACAAGTCCTTTAGCATAAAAGCCAAGGAGGGAGGCGCCTTTTCCGCATTCGTATGTCCTTTGAATGAGGAACAGGACAGAGCACTAGAGGCCGTGAAGCCATATGTTGAGAGTAAACAGGCCCGGAACACGAAGCCATTTGAGAAGGATCCCCCTCTCATTAAGATGTCCTCCACAGATCGAAGATACGATTCAGTTTCGCGCTTGAAGAGAATCTTGGAAACAATGGAACGAGACGAGGACGTCCTCGACACCTGGTTCAGTTCGGCGTTGTGGCCTCATTCCACGCTGGGATGGCCGGAGGAGAACGCGGCGTTGGCACGGTACTACCCCGGGTCGACGCTCAGCACGGCGCGGGAGATCATCACGCTGTGGGTGGCGCGGATGGTGCTCACCGGCATGTACAACCTCGGCAGGGTGCCGTTCCACGACGTCTACATTCACGCCGTGATTCAGGACGGCGAAGGGCGGCCGTTCAAAAAGTCACTCGGCAACGGGTTCGATCCGATCGACATCATCGAGGTCTACGGCGCCGACGCCCTGCGTTACACCATGGCGGGCATGAGCACGGAGACGCAGGACATCCGCATGCCGATGAAACGCGTGAAGCTCGACGACGGGCGAGAGCTGCAATCGTCGGAGAAGTTCGAGCTCGGCCGCAACTTCTGCAACAAGATCTGGAATGCCGCCCGCTTCGCGTTCATGAACCTCGAGGGGGCAACGTGCGAGACGCGCGATGTGGCTTCGCTGCCGGTGGAGGATCGCTGGATCCTCTCGCGGGTCAGCCGGGCGGCGCGGGATGTGCAGGACGCCCTGGAGCACTACCAGTTCAGCCGGGCGGCGTCGATCGTCCGCGACTTCTTCTGGGACTCGCTGTGCGACTGGTATCTCGAACTCGTCAAGTCGCGCATCAAGGAGGACCGCCAGGCGGCCGAGGCGAAGCAGGTCCTGGCATTCGCGCTGGATCAGTCGTTGCGGCTGCTGCACCCGATCATGCCGTTCATCACCGAGAAGCTCTGGGAGATCCTGAACGAGATCGCGCCGCAACGCGGGCTGCCCGGCGTGGCGGAGTTGGATACGGATAAGGCGTTGATCGTCTCCTCGTTCCCGCCGCTGGAGGGCTGGAGCGGGCTCGATGACCCGGCGGTCGATGCGATCTTCGACGACCTGCAAACCGCCACCCGTGCCGTCCGCGACATCCGTCAGAAGCAGAACGTGCCGCCGAAGCAGAAGGTGGACGTGACGGTGAAGGCCCCGGCGTCGAGCGTAGACGGTTTGCGGCAGCAGGCGCATGTAATCCGCGAGCTGGCCAACGTCGGCGAACTGACGGTGGACGCCGATGCGACCGCGCCGCGCAACGCAGCCACGCTGGTGATCGGCGAGATGCAGATCTACGTGGCGGACGTCATCGACCCCGAAGCGGAGCGCAAGCGGCTGGAGAAGGAGCTGGCGAATCTCGACAAGCAGATGGGCGGTATCCGCGGCAAGCTGTCCAACGCCAAGTTCGTCGAGAACGCTCCGTCGGAGGTCGTCGAACGCGAACGGGAACGCCTGGGCGAGTTGGAAGCCAAACGCGCCACCGTCGAGGCCACGATGCGCGAACTGGGGTGAGCGATTGCCGGATAGCTGCCGATTCTGCGATGCCACACTGCATCCGGACAGCCTGTACTGTCATCGATGCGGGCTACCGCTGTCGGATGCCCTGTCGCCCAAGCCCAGGCTCCCCAGTGTGTTTTGGAGAAAGGCGGCCGTCCTGGCGGCATTGGCCTCCGTGACCATCGGTTGGGCTGCCTGTCTGATGGAGGTCGAAACCATCGTGGGATCGTGGATCTGCGTTGCCATCACAGGCGCCATTCTCATTGGCTACGGACTCCGGGTGAATCGATGGGCGGTGCTGGGCCTGGGAATCACTCACCTGGGATTGTGTGCGCTGATCTTCCTGCTGATCGTGACTCTGCAATGGTCTCCCAATGAGGCTCAGTTTCCAGTCTCCGCCATGGCTACGGGTTACCTGTTCACTTCCTTGTTCTTCTACTCCCGCGCCTGGCATGCCCTTGTGTAATGGTTCAGCCTGAATTGGAGAGTCAGGCGACGCGCCTAATACACACTC
>CAZUAQ010000006.1:0-163695 GCA_964618455.1 uncultured Planctomycetales bacterium
TGTGTATTAGGCGCGTCGCCTGACTCTCCAATTCAGGCTGAACCATTACAAAACCACATCAGGTTTCGCATCCTGGGGAAGCAAGTTTATTCGAATGGATACATCGTGAGTACGAGATGAAATAGGAATACTAACGTTGGGATCAAAGCTAGCGTGATTCTCATCTATGTACCAGTTTGATGGATAGTCGAAGGTCAGGCTCGACGATTCATAAGTGTTGGGAATACTCACGGCGGGTTTGCTTTGTAAGATATCATCTAATAGTTCAGATGGAATAAATAAGGCAAGTATGGCGAAAGCATATATGGACGCGGGCAGTCCCACGAACCAGATGCGAGCAGCCCCTTTCCTGACAGAAAAGACTGTGCGGACGCCTCGGTAACTGACGTACATCGACCAGAATGGTAAGATCATGGATACCAGCGTGAACGGATGTCCTTTGTACCATGCTTCTATAGGCGTGCTGTAGCGAGCCGTCTCCCATAGTGCGAAGAGCAATGTTGGGAATGCGATGATGAAGTATGAATAAATGTAGACGATACGTGATGTCCAAGGATCCGGGTTTTCCGCACCCGAAAGTGATAATCGCGTCCGGTACCACCAGCCGCCAATGCAGTAATACAGGGTTGCGGTAATCATTCCCATAATTATTAAGAAGAGCCAATAGTCACGGTAATCGTGAATCAGCGAATTCACGAATCTGGTCTGGATGCCGAGTTCGTGTCGAAGCATTCTTCCTTCGAGTCGATCGATCGTCATCGCAATGCCCGTCATCCAGGCCACCATGAGGAAGATCAAGGGATTGGGAATCGCCGCCGATGTGCGAAAGAATCGACCTGGGCGGAAGAAAAGGTCGATCAACCCGAGTACGCTCTTGGCGTTGGATTCGGAAGATACTTCACGGCCGTATAGGTCGTCGAGGAGGCTGGAGGGATCGATAGCGTTCCGAGTCTCTCCATAGGTGTTGATGTATTCAAAATTATCAGCACTAGCCTCGGAACGTTCCTGCTCCGCACGGAACGGAGATGCTGATATGCCGGGCACAGAGGACTGGTAATCACTGGCATTAAGTGGTTCTGGCATTGTTGGTACTCAACTGCTTGCGAGGATGAATTATCGTGCGATGCCAAACAACCCAATGGCGGTATTCTACGGCTAAAGTATGGATCGACGCGTTCGGCATCGCCCCTTAGCTTCATGGGTGCCTGTTCTTAGAAAGTGTGTGAGAAGGCCTCTCTTTGCCGATAGATTTGATATTCTGGCAAGGAGGCCGACGTCTGGCAAAGTCGCCTTATCCCTCGGATCTCACGGATGGTCAATGGAGGATTGCTTAGAAATTGATTCTCCAGCGGAGCCGGGTGGTGGGCATCGATCGATGGACATGCTTGAGGTGGTCAACGGCATAAATGAACTATGGGGGGCGGGAGTCCTTATTGACACGTCGCCGCTATGCTGTCATCTTGGCATGACAGAACAAGACGGCGGCCTTTCCGCCATCCTTACAATCCGCCGCTTCCGCCGACCGTCACTTTCAACGTCGTCGTCGTCCGGTCGGTGTCGCCGGCGGCGTCGGTCACTTCGAGCCGAAACGTGAACGTCTTGGTCGACGAAGCGCGGACGGTCAGCGTGTGGTACTGGCCCGAGGCGAAGCCGGCGTCGCCCGACCACCGGTAGCGGTACGGCCGCGTTCCGCCGATCGCCGAGGCACGCAGCGTCACCGTCACGCCTTCGCCCGGTCCCGCACTTGCCCGCGCCGGGTTCACCGACGCCGTGGCGTTCAACCGCTGCGGACGAATGAACGCGCCATCGTCCGGCGCGGGCACCTGGGCACACCGCGGCGCCCCCATCCCGACGATCATCAGCAGGCAGCAGATCAGTCCGAATCGCATGCCGTCACCGCCTTTCCCGCGAGGAGGATCGAACAACTTCTATTGTATGGCAGCGGAGGTCGTCGTGCCAGGGGGGAAGGTGGTTGGGGACCCCGTGGCGGTCCTGCACACCGGGGCGTACGCGCACGATGGTCGTCTGGACAGGTCCGGCATCACGCCGTGAATCCGGCCGTGGCCAAGTCCACGATTCCACCACGCGGTCCGACCGCCGACACGCCCACCAGACCGACATCCATTACGCGCAACGCCGTGAGAGTGTTGCCGATCCACCTTCACGACAGCGGCACGGGTCCCGGGCGGATCGCCGCCAGCTCGTTGAACGGTGGACGCATCTTCGGCCAGAGCAGGTCGTTGGCGCCCTCGTCATTCTCGAACTGCTCGATCATCGGGTTCCACTTCAGCTTGCGGCCGGTGAGCATCGCGATGTTGAGCAGGTGGCAGAGGCTGGCGGTGCGGTGGCCGATCTCCGCGTGGGCGACCGGCTGGCGGCGCGAGCGAACCGACGCGATGAAGTTCTTATGGTGGCCCGGGCTGCGGCCGAGGTGAATCTCGCTGTCGCCGATCTTCTCCTCGAGCAGCGACGCCGGGTCCGCCTCCAGCTTACCGCCGTGGATGTGAATGAAGATCGATCCCTTGTCCCCCTCGAACTTCAAGCCGCGCTTGCCGCTGCTGCTGCCGATCATCTTCACGCCGTTGGCGTAGGTGCATTCGAAGTCGTACTCGAAGAAGGTGTCGTAGATGCCGGTCGCGCGGAGCTTGCCGTTGGCCTGCACGTCGACCGGGCCGGTGTCGTCGGTGCCGTTGCCCAACTGGCCGATGTCGATCACGTGCGCACCACGGTCGGTCATCTCTCCGCCGCCATACGCCAGGATGAACCGCCACCAGAAGTGTGTCCGCAGCGGGGTGTACGGTACCGCCGCCGTGTGACCCAGCCACAGGTTGTAATCCAGCCGTTCGGGCACCGGCACGATCGGCTGCGGACCCGAGCGCTTGAGCACGTCCCTGTGGTGGCCGTCATCGCAGGGCAGGTTGATGCGGATCGTGTGCAGCTTGCCGATGTAACCGTTGCGCACCAGCTCGCAGGCGAAGCGGGCGTCCGAGCCGGAGCGTTCCTGGCTGCCGCACTGCAGGATGCGCTTGTTCCGCCGGCATGCCTCAACCAGCGCCCGGCCCTCGGGAATCGAGTTGGTCAGCGGCTTCTCGCAGTAAACGTCGTTGCCCGCCTCGACGGCGGCGATCGATGCCAGCGCGTGCCAGTGATCCGGCGTGCCGACACAGACGATGTCCGTGTCTTCGCGTTCGAGCATCTCGCGGAAGTCGTTGTACATCCTGCAGTCGGCGTTGCCGTTCTTCTCGTTCACCACGTGGCTCGCCCGGCGGCGATGCTCGGCGTCGACGTCGCACACGGCGATGCAGTGCACGCCCTCGATGTTCATCAGGCGGCGCATGTTGTCGGTGCCTTTTCCGCCGGTGCCGATGGCGCCGAGAATCAGCCGGTTGCTCGGGGCGACCGCGCCGTCCTTGCCGAGGGCGCTGGAAGGCACGAAGTACGGAAAAGTCATCGCTCCCGCGGCGGCGGTGGACGCTTGCTTGAGCAGATGACGGCGGGTGGTTGACGGACGTGATGACATGGGAGTCCTCCTGAGAAGCCGGTGGAACCGATCCTCGTGATGAGAAATTGAATTCGATGCATCCATGGTATCGTCACCACAGGGGCGAGGCCAGCAGACGCGGGCGAAGGATCGCCGGTGGCCGTCGGCCCAAAGAAATCGCCCCGCGCGGGCGGGGCGATCGAGCACTTCACATGAGTCTGCAAGCGTGGTTCACCGCATCGGGCGACCGAACTCAGTCATCGCACGCCGGATCGGCGGGCACGTTCGGCCCGCTCGCACACGCCAGGAACAGCGAGAAATCCAACTGGTCGATCGAGCCGTCCGGCGTCCCCGGCGTCACACTCGTGGCATCGAAGCAGGCGCATTCCGGCGTGAGCACGCCGCCGAAGCCCGGGCCGGTGTGGCAGCGCTGGTAGACCGCGAAGTCCACGTGATCCACGTCACCGTCGACGTCATGGTCGGCGAACAAGGCCGCGTTGCACGGGCAGTTCGGATCTTCCGTGCAGTCGGGATCGTCACAGTCGATCAGTCCGTCGCCGTCTTCATCGCCGCCATTGTCACAGATCTCCTGTCCCGGCAGCGCCTGGTACACAATGCGGACATTATCGATGTAGAACTTCACCTGTTCGCTCGGGATGAGCGCGGGGTAGCTGGCGGTGGTAAGCTGGATGCCGATGCCCATGTACACCGCTTCGGGGAAGTCGGCCCACTCGCCGATTTCGTAGGTGTGCCATTGCCCGTCGGCGGGAATGAAGCGGCTCGCTTCCAAGGAGTCCGTCCAGGTCGCCGACGCCGGGATGGGCTGAAAGAAGACCGCGATCGCGTCGGCCCGCATCTTCAGTGTCGGGTTCTGCGGATCCGGGTCGGGCGTGTCGCCACCGTCGCCGACGCGCAGGATGTCGTAGAGCAGTTTGACCGGCATCCCCGCCACCGGCTCGGGCTTGAGATCGCCGGGGTTATTGGCGTTGTACTCCTGCCGGATCTGCTCGATGAGGATCCGTCCGAAACCGCCCACTTCCTCCTGAGGGTCCTCGGAACTGATGTAGCCGATGTTGGCGGACTCGACACCGTTGAGCACATTCTGCGGCGAATCGATCGAGGCGCCCTGCGATCCCTGGTTGGCCGGGGCGTCGCCGTTCTTGATCTGGTTGTTGCCGAGCCAGTTCACCGGGTAGCCCTGGTTCCACCAGTTCTCGTCCAGTTTCTGAGCTCCCCAGAAGGTGGGGTTCGGGTAGTTGCTCGGCCAGGTGAGTCCGACATTGCTGCACGAGGAGTGCGGGGCATTGGTGGATCCGTCGTGGGCATTACACCCTAATCCGTCGAGGTTCGCGGGGTCCGGGCAGATCGGCGGGTTCGACGGTGCGCAACCGCTGCCGTCGAAAGCTTCGATAACCAGTTCGACATCCACCGTCTGTGCGTGGCAGGGCAAGATAAATGTGATCAGAGTGATCAAAATGAGCGCAAATCGCATAGGGTCTTCCTCCTCCATCAAGCTAAGATCTGGGCGTAACATATACGCCGGAATAGGTAAAGCTCCTCGGTATGAGGGTAACATAGTGTCCGAATCGATCAAGCGAAAAGCGACAAATTCGTGATAATCGGGGATTCCGGTCCATTCAGAGAAGCGAATTTCTGCTCACCGGAAGTGATACCGGGCCATTGGAGACGTCAGGATACCCGCTCTCGGGCGTTTCCCTCGCGTTGCAATGGCCAGATCCCGGCGCTAAGATGCGACGATTATGGCCTTGGTGTACTCACAGCAGCGTGCCGGCAAACCCGCCTGGGCCATCTTTGGAGCGGCGGTGCTCCTGGGTCTGACCGTGGCCCTCGCGTACGCCGTCATTCTCCACAAAGATCACATTCACAGGGTGGAGTTCGCCGCCACCAAACCCTTTCCGGCAGGGCACTTGCATGCCCGTCTCCCCAAGGGATGGAAACCGCTGGAAGAACTGCCTGCCGGGGTGCTGGCCGGACTCAAGCAAACCTTTCCCGATCGACCGCCCCGGACGCTCTACCTCTTTCGCGGGCCTGCGGTGGGCGATCTTGCACCGCGCGCGCGGAGCCTTGAAGCGGTGCTGAATCTGGTCTCGGAGGGTTATCCCGAGATGGATCCGCACGCGAGGGAATTGGAGGCTTCCCGCTTCGGCCCGTACCCCGCCTGGGATATTCAATTGCTGCTGATTGAGGAGGTGGTTCTGGAGGGCATGGAGGATTACGAAGGAGAGATTCCCTTCACGGATTTGCTTCCCAGCATCCTGTCCTACGAGCACCTTCTTGCGAAAGTCATCTGCCTGCCGAACGGCGAATCGGTCGGATTGGCGTTGCAGACGGAGGATCCCGCCCAACGGCGGGAATCAATGATTCTGGACCAGATGGCAAGTCATCTCGACCTGCACATCATGAGCGCGGCGGCGGACACATCGGCGATCATGCAGCAGGTGGGCGTGCGGTTCGATCTGCCGGAGAATGCGCGGTTGATCGGCCCGCCGGATGATCAAATCCCGCAGATGCATCTCATGGTCGGTGAGGGAGTGCGCTACTGGGATGCGACACTCACACGGATACCTCTCATCGGTGATCGCCGTCCGGAAGACATCGTGCGCGATATCCTCATGGACGAGTCGATGGAGATCGAACCCACAGCGGATATTACGGTCAAACGGGAAGGTGAGCGCGAACTCGCCTACGTCGATCTGACCGTCGAGGACAAATCCGATCTCGGTTCAAGCTTTGCTTACTGTGTCGCGACGGGATCTCAAACGGCACTGCTGTTGCGTACGCGCGCGGAACCCGACGCCGTCAATCGGATGTCACGCGCCTGCGAGAAGATGGCCTTTCAGGCAGAAGTCGATTCCATCGCGTCGTGGCTCGATGTGCCGTCCGCGTTGGATGAGGGACTGGCGGTCCTCGATCGCCTTCGAGGCGACCGGCTTGAAGAGATGCTCAATCCGTGGAATGGAAAGTCGCGTCTTTTCTCGATCTACGATCCCGGTGGGGCGTTCCGTGGCATTCAAAGCTACAGATATCGCTTGACCGAGGAGAATGACACGAGCGAAGAACAAGGGCACTGGTGGGAAATCACCTTTCACACCGAGCGTCAGTACGGCGAAGGAAACATTCAGGGGGATGCAACGACGTTCCTGCGCAGCGACGTGCGAGCTCATCGTACGAGTTTGCATTCCAAGGGGACGGGGATTGATGCGATCCAGTACACAGAACGGGCGCGTGGTGACGAGGATGTTGAATGCGAACTGGACATCAAGGATAAAGGGACACGCGAGAGCACCTTCGCGCCGAGCGAATCCTACCTGAACGATTTCGCGCTGGATTTCGTCTACGAGGAGATCGGGCGAACCGAGTCCATGCGCCCGCTGATCCTCACCTCCAGCGGGCCCTTTACAGAGGGGGAAGTCCCCTGGATCCTCATTCCTCTCGGCGAGCGTCAACTGCCCTGGCCGACGGAAGACGGCAGCCCGATGACAGGCTGGGCCGTCCGGGCGTTCCAGGATTACGATCCGGCCTACCTGGAAGCTTACTATGGTGATGACGGCGAATGGCTCGGGGCGGCTTTCCACCAGGGGCGGTGGTTTCAGGCAGGGCGTCCGTTTCAAGGCGGTGTACTCAAGGAATTGTTGAAACGTTGGTCCGGCAACGGTGAGAAGGAATCAACGCGTGACTGATCCATCCCTGTCGCGACGCGGAAAGTACCGATGAAGAGATGCCTGTACAGCTTTGTGGGTCGAACAGGGATTGTGGTCGTGCTTGCCGCATGGCTGGCCGCGCCGATGGCGAGAGGGCAGTTGCCTGCCATTGCCTCATCGACCGCCTCGTCCGCCGCTAGCGACGCACTGGCCGACGAATACATCGACGGCAGCTTCGGATTCTCCATCCGTCCGCCGGTCTACGCCGAAGCGATCCGCGAAAAGCGACCGATGAGCGACGCCGACGTCGAGGTCGTGCGATTTCAGAATTCCGAGCAGCAATGGTCGCTGGCGGTGCGCTACGCTCAGACCACGCGACCGATTGATACGCAGATGGCCGTCCGCGAAATCACGAGCAGCCTGCAGAAAGACGGCGCGGTCGAGGTCCTTCGCGGTGAAGATGCCCGGATTGCCGGCCGCGACGCCATCCGTTACGCCGCCGCCTTCCAACTCAAGGGCAAACCCTTTCTCCGGCAGCAGGCCGTCATCCGTCACAAACTGAACGCCTACTTTGCCCTCGTCTTCATCACGCCCGATACGCGTCGCCAGGAGCGGTTCAATCTCTTCGATCGCGTCGTCGACAGCTTCAAGATCCTGCGTTCCGCCGCCGACGAGGAGCGCCTTAAGAACGCGGTGGAACAGGGGAAGGTACTGCTGCGCGACTTCCGCACGAAGGGGGAAACGCTCCCCGTGAGTAAAGAGGGCGCGTACTACCTGCGCTTCGTGATGGACGGGCGTGAGGCGGGTTTCATCGAAGTGCTCGAGAAGCCGGCCGAACGCAAAGGTCGAAAGGGCGTTCAGCTTCGCCAGACCGGTTGGCTCTTCCAGGACAACGGCGACTTCACCTTCATGCGGCAGGACATGTACCTGTCGCATGATCTCGTGGTGGAGGCCTGGGAGAACAAGGTCGCCTCGTACCTCGACGGTAACGAGATCGCCGAGCCGGTCGTCGTGCAGACCATGGACGAAGGCATGCGTACCGACGACAAGCTCATCGTCGCCAACGCCCGCTCCACGAGCGGCACGATGAAGCGGCGTGTCATCGATGTGGAACGCTCCTATGCCTCGGGGGCGTGGATCGTCCTCTTCCCGCGGATCGTCGATCTGACTTCGCCCGGGATCTACAGCTTCTCCTCGTACAATGCCGATCGGCACGGGCTGGCCATGCGCACGTTCGAAGTGATCGGGGAGACTCAGGTGCGCATCGGCCGGCGGACAATCCCCGCCATCGAGATACAGGACAGTGAAGGCCTCATTCCACCGGTGAACAAGATGTATGTCGACGCCCGGGGAAACATCCTCAAGGTCGAAGCCGGTCCCCTGGAGATGATCCAGTCTGAACGCGACGTCCTCGAACGCGTGTACGGGGAGCGGATCCAGAAGGCGGAGACACTCCTGCGCAGTCACCGCCCGACGATGCCCAAGCGCGAGAGCCAGCCGGACATTCCCGTGACCGGCTACTGAGTATCCAAGCCGACTTCTCATCCCGTGGCCGATCAGCTAACCTGTGAGCATGAACGACGAACGAGCCGACAACACCAATCCACCGGAACAGTCCGACACGCCCGAGGCTCACACCTCTACCGTGGAGGCGGAGACGTCAACCCCACCTGACGCGGTGGGTGAGTCGCCGGCCGCGACGCAGGAAGAGGTCTTCGAACTGCCCGAGCGCGATCCGAAGGATGTGCACACTTACCATCGCCTGAAGCGCATGGTCCATCTCGGCGGGCTGGCGTTTTCGATCATCTACTGGTCGATCTGGACGGTCTACGCCGACGACTATGTGGCGTTCCTCGCCGGGGGGATCTCCAGCGCCTGGCTCGGCCTGGCGGCGGGGGTGGTCACCATGCTCGGCCTCGCCACCGTGCTTACGCTGCCCCTGGATTACTACAGCAGCTACATCGTCGAGAAGCGCTACGACCTGACCAACCAGACCCCGAAGAGCTGGCTCATCTTTGAAATCAAGGGATGGATCGTCGGGCTGATCATCGGCGGCATCGTGCTCAGCGGGTTGTATGCCGCGCTCTGGTATGGTGGATCGCTCTGGGGCGTCTGGGTGTGGATCGGCGTCATGGCGCTCAGCGTCGGTCTGGCGAAGCTCTTCCCGCTGGTCATCCTGCCGATCTTCTACCCCGCCAAGCCGCTCGAGCGCCCTTCGCTCACCGAGCGCCTGACGCAGATGGCGGGCGAAGCGGGCATGACCATCACCGGTATCTTCGATCTCGAACTCAGCAAGGAAACTAAGAAGGCCAACGCCATGCTCGCGGGTCTGGGCTCGTCGCGGCGCGTCTATCTGGCGGACACATTGCTCAAGGCGTTCGATGATGACGAGATCTCGGTCGTCTTTGCCCACGAACTCGGCCACCACATGCGCGGCCACATCACCAAGGGCATCGGCATGTCCGCCGTGATCAGCTCGCTGCTGGTCGCGCTGATCTGGTGGGTGCTGAATCCGTATGCCGGTCAGCCGGGCAGCTGGCAACCGGCCGTGGCGGGGTTTGCGCCGGTCATGCTCATCATGAGCATCTTCCCGCTGCTCACCGGGCTGGTGACCAACGCCGTCATGCGGCGCTTCGAGTACCAGTGCGACAGCGACGCTCTCCGCCTCACCGATGATCCGCAGGCCTTCCGCAATGCGTTCCACAAGCTCACCGCGCTGAACATGGTCGACACCCATCCGCCGCTCTGGGAAGAGATCATCTTTGACGACCACCCGGCCATGAGCAAACGCATCGCTGCCGCCGACGCCTACGAGCAAAGCAAAGGCGCGGCGTAGCACACACCACAAACACGGCACCGCCATGGAGTCTCCAAGTCAAAGCTGCGACCGTCGCAGGATGGGCCGCAGGTGCATCATCTTTGACAGTCAGTACCGCGACCGTGAGGGAGCGGATCGCAGTCAACGCTTGGGGCGGCGTTGACCTTCTCCGGCGCACGATGCACTCAACTTACCGATCACCCTGAGTTACCTACCGCGTATCTGTGATTGTTCCATACTCCCCACCCTCGCGCTCGGGGTACGGACTTGGACAACTACGACGTGAGGGGAGAGGCAGGGCTCGGAGTGCTCAGATCTTCAGGAAGTTGGCCAGCAATTTGTGGCCGACGTCGGTCAGGAAGCTCTCGGGGTGGAACTGGACCCCCTCGATGGGCATGGTCTTGTGGCGGACGCCCATGATCTCGCGGTCCGGGGCGTCGGTGGTGCGTGCGGTGACGATGAAATCGTCGGAGAGCGTCGGCGGATCGATCACCAGCGAATGGTAACGTGTGGCGGTGAAGGGCGAGGGGATCCCTTCAAACAGCCCCTTGCCGTCGTGATCGATCTCGCTGGTCTTGCCGTGCATGAGCCGGTCGGCCCGGACGATGGTCGCCCCGAATGCCGCCCCGATCGACTGATGCCCCAGGCACACCCCCAGGATCGGCACCTGGCCGGCAAAGCGCTGGATGACCTCGACGGAGATGCCCGCCTCTTTCGGCGTGCAGGGGCCGGGGGAAATGATGATTCGCTCCGGGGCATCTTCGGCAATCCGGTCGGGCGTGACCTGATCGTTACGGTACACGCGCATGTCCAGGTGGCGGTCAATCTCGCCCAGCCGCTGGACGAGGTTGTACGTGAAGGAGTCGTAATTATCGATCAGCACGATCATCGCCTGAGCGTAGGTTCGCCCCGCACGGTTGTCAACGCGATGTGCCGTTGGCTCACGTGTCCGGGGCGACTACACTGGTGCCCGGAATCGTATAACTTCACGCCATACGGAGTTCGCCGATGTTCTGGATCACCCGAAACTCTCCCCTGGTCATAGCGGTGTCGTTTCTCGCCGTCACGCTACTGCTGGGTTGGCCGATGCAAGCCTCTGCCGATCAGCAGCAGGACGAGAAGCCCGAGAAGAAGCCGTACGTGCCCCGCCCGATTCCCGAGGGACCGCCGGAATTTTCCATGTCCGCCGCGTACCCCAATGACCCCCGGCTCGAACCGCTGCACTACATGCGGCACGTCGGCGAGACGACCGTGCCCCGGTACCGCTTCAAGGCCACGACCAAGACCGAGTGGCGGACGTGGCATGATGCCTTCAGGAAAGAACTGGCCAAGATCATCGGACTGCCGCTGATCGAGAAGACCCCGCTGAAGATCACGCCCGGCCCACTGGAGAAGCTGGACGGCTACACGCGGATGGCGTTCACCATCGAGACCTCGCCCGAGCTCTACGTGCCGGCGTTCCTGCTCGTGCCCGACGGGCCGAAGAAGCCGCGCCCGGCGGTGCTCGTCGCGCACGGTCACGGCTATGGCATGAACTCGACCATCGGCCTGAAGGAAGACGGCACGGAGCGACCGTACGGTGAGGGCTATCACCACGACATGGGCTTGCAGGCGGTGAAGGCAGGCTTCGTAACGCTCGTTTACGACCAGATGGGCTTCGGACGCCGGCGCGATATCGACTTCAACACGTACTTCAACCTCTGGAATGCTTGCGAGCATCCCAGCAAGTGCGGTGTGCACTTCGGCCATTCCATGACCGGCATCCGCATTTACGACGCAATCCGGATGCTCGACTTCCTTCAGCAGCGCGACGAGGTGGATCCCGACAAGATCGCCATGGTCGGCATCAGTGGCGGGGGGCTGGTGACGCAGTTCACCGCCGCGCTGGATGACCGTGTGAAGGCGGCGTGCGTGAGCGGTCACATCAACCTCTACGCGACGTCCATTCTCGGCCTCCGCCACTGCATCGACAACTACGCCCCCGGACTCGGCCAGATTGCCGACAACGATGACGTCGCCTGCCTGATCGCCCCGCGCGGGCTGCTCGTCGAATCCGGGCTGCAGGATCCCATCTTCCCCATCGATGCCACCCGCCAGGCCATCGCCAAGCTCGAGAAGTGTTACGCGCTCCTGGACGCATCCGACAATCTCGAGACCGACCTCTTTGACAGTGGGCACGAATTCAGCGGGGCGAAGACGTGGACATTCTTCAAAGCGCAACTTGGCGTGCGAGAGTGAGCACGCGTGGCCTCACACGGCATGCGGCGCGGAACGCAGTCATGGACGAAGATGGCGCCGCACTTGCTTGATCCGAAGCCCGATCGGACGGCCCGATGATCTGAGCGTGAGCGTAAGAGGCCACGCTAAATCGTGATCAACGCGATCCGGCAGTACACCAACCTTTCCATCGCATCTGGAGTTGAATGATCGTGACTGTTTGTGCATACCTTATGGCAACCTGCCTCGTTTTCGGGACTGATACGATCGCGTCGAGACCCTCCTCGGAAGGACCGGAGTCTGTGCCGATGGAGTCGACCGCGACTCAACCGGCACCGGATCACGAGACACTATCGGAGGAGCCAACGATTGAGGAGGAACGCTCGCCGTGGGAGGAGTTCATCACCGCTCCGCGCCTGACCGGGGACTGGGGTGGCGCGCGGACCACGCTTGAAGACCACGGTGTGTTGTTCAAGATCTACTACAACACCACTTACGGCATCAACGCCCGTGGCGGGGCAGACACCACCAACGCTCACCGCCTGAGCGGGACCGTCGACCTCTTCAACGTCGTCGACTTCCAGAAGATGGGACTGTGGGAGAACGGGCAGCTCCTCGTCCAGACGAAGGGCCGCTTCAGCCGCAACGTCAACGACAAGGTCGGCGCGCTGGCGGATCCTTACGACGACGCCGATGGGGACAAGCCGATCTACATCGATCAGCTCTGGTACCAGCACCAGTTTCTCAAAGGGGCATGGCAGGTGCGGCTGGGGTATCTGGATACCAACGTGATCATCGATCGCAACCGGTACGCGGCATTCGAGGACAAGTACTTCATGAACACGTACCTCGACAACAACAACGTGATGGTGCCGCCGCGCATCGGGCTCGGTGCGGCCACGTGGGTCCAGCCGACCGAGTGGCTCGAGTTCGTCGCCGCCGGGATGGATGCCGAGGGCGGGCTCTTCCGTCCGGGCTTCGATACGGCGTTTCACGACACGGCGGACTTCTTCGGCTTTTTCGAGACGCACCTCAAACCGAAGATTCCCTCGCCGAACGGACCGCTGCCGGGCGTGTACCGATTCGGCCTGGTGTACGACCCGCGGACCAAGCGTGAATTTCCCGTGCCGACCAGCGCCGCTCCCGTCCGGATGAATCGCAGCGACTGGGGCTTCTACGTCAGCTTCGAGCAGCAGCTCTATCGCGAGAGCGAGGCAGATGACCAGGGCCTCGGCGGGTTCTTCAGGTTCGGCTGGCGTCAGGGGAAGGTGAACCGGCTGAATCGATTCTACTCCGGTGGTTTCGAGTACAAGGGACTGTTCCCGGGGCGCGACGAGGACCTGCTGGGCTTGGGTTATTACACGATCCGCTCATCACCGCGCTATCGCGAACGTGTGAACGATCGATTTGAGGGCGAATCGGCCTACGAACTGTATTACAGCTTCCAGGTCACGCCGTGGATGACCTTCAGCCCGGACATCCAGTACATCATCGACCCCGGCGGCGACCGCGAAGCGCGCAACGCGACCGTGTTCGGTTTCCGCGTGCGGGTGACGTTCTGATATTGCAAGGAGTTGAGTCAGTACCGCGACCGTGAGGGAGCGGAGTGATTTATGGTCACGATATCTGAGTAGATCGATCTGTGTTGGGTAGAGCATCGGGCCATGTGCGTTCCTGTAACCATTAAGATCATACATGGAGACCTGTAGTTACTACTGCCGTCCGCTTACCGCCGTGCGCAGTAGTGACTATCTAGTACTCCTCATTTCACAGGTAGCAAATCGCGCAACCGGCTTTGCGTGCGTTCGCTCTGCAATTCCGACTTCCCGAATCCCGGTTCGGCGCCGGCTTGCGTGGCGGTCGCTTGCGCGTCGGCAAAGTTGCTCACCATCATGATCGGCACGTCCTTGAGCGCGTCGTCCGCCTTGGCGGTCTCGATCAGCGGCAGGCCTTCGCTGTTGTCGCTGAAGATGAGGCGGTTCACGAGGACGAGGTCGTAGGGCTTCTCGCGCATGGCGGTCAACGCTTCGTTCACGAACATGACGCGATCCACCTCGACGTCGAAGTGGCGGGTCAGCATCGATCGAATGGCGTGGTGATCCGGGTCGCACTGACCGACATCGAGCACCCGCGCGGGCGAGGCATCAGGCATGAGTTTTCCTCCGACCGGGGGACATTGACGAACACAATCCGACGCTCATCTCAACGGAACCGGCGCGGCGATGCAAGTATTCCCTCGCTTCCTTCCGCCGGGTACGATGCGAGCCCGTCGACACCCTTCCAGGGGAGCACGCATCGAGGAGCAACCGCATGACCATCGGATCCCGGCTCAGCGTTCCGCACCTGCACGTCGTCATGCCCACGGACGACGACTGTCCCGCCTGCCTGACCTACGCCATCGACGAACTGGCGGAGTTCTGCCGCCGATCGCCGGAGATTCCTGTCACGCTGCAGCAAGGCGATGAGGCGACGCTCCGCACGGACGTCCGGGAACGTGTCACGCTCTACGTCGGGCATGAGATCGCGTCAAAGGTGGACCTGCCCCTTGAGAATATCGATTGGTCATCGCTCGGCGAGGAAGGCTACTTATTGCGATCGTGCGAAGTGGCGGGCGCGTCCACCGTCATCGCCGCCGGTCACACGCCCATGGGCACACGTCATGCCATCCTCGATCTGCTTCGCTCGCTCGATGTCACCACACCGGTCCCCACGCTGCCCTGGCCGATCGACCGGCGGGAGTCACCGACCTTCCCGCTGCGCGGCATGTACGCCCATCAACACTGGGCCTACAACCACCCCTATGCCCTGCGGACCTGGAGCATCGAGGAGTGGAAGCAGTACGTCGATATGCTGGCGATCATGGGCGTGAACCTGTTTCAGATCTGGTCGATGGCGGGGATCCTGCAGTTCCCGCTGAGCGAGGGAGACGAAGCCTTCCTGCGGCGCTATCCGCCGGTCATCGATCACGCCCGGAACAACCACGGCATGACGGTGTTCATCGGCGAGTGCGCGAATAACATGTGTCGCGACGGTGACGTCCCGCCGATCACCGAGCGGCTTTACTTCGACGTGGAAGAAGTGAAGGATCCGTCCGACCCGAAACAGATGCAGGAACTGAGCGACGCCCGGGCCGCGTTCTACCGCATCTGCCACAACGCCGACGGGTACTGGATTCTCGACAGCGATCCGGGGCAGTGGGAGGGCAGCCCCTCCAGCGAGTTCGTCGATATCCTCATGATGAACCGCGAGCTCATCACGCAGCACACGACGCTCGGCGCCGAAGCGAAGCTGATCTACTGGATGTGGATCGGATGGGGCACCGGTGAACGGGAGGACAACTGGCGGGCGACGCTGACCGATATGATCGCCCGCAACCCCGAGCCGTGGTGGATGACCACCGCCTGGGAAGGGCACTGGAAGGTCACCGACGAACTCGGCCTCGACGATCGCATCATCTACTACCCCTACGGCGCCATCGAGCCCGAGCCGTCGATGCCGTACACGACCGTCGTGCCGGACGTGATCCCGGAATTACTGAACGTGCCCGAACGTGTCGACAGGATCCGCGGCATCATGGGTAACGCCCAGACACCGCTCTGCCAGTTGCCCAACATGTACTTTTTCACCCGGGCCAGCTGGGACCTCGACCGGCGCGACGCGGACCGCGAGGAGGTCATGCGGGAACTGGCCGGCCTGATCTATCCCGAGCAGGCGGAATTGATAACCCGGTGCTGGATGAGCCTGGGCAGCCCGGAAGCTCCCGACGCCGAGGCTCTCGCGGATCACCTGGCCGAGATCGAATCGCGGGGGCAACTCGGGCGACCCGGGCCGATCGGGCTCAAACTCTTTCCCGACTTCGGCCAGGTGGCGCGCGACCTGGCGGAACAACTGCGCATACACGGCGTGGCCATGCGCTTCTGCGAGATGTCCCGGCGGAGCGATGACGAGGCGTCCCTGCTCGATCAGTTGAAGCGTTACTGCCTGCTCTCGCTGGCGTGGCGGAAGCGGAACGGATTCCGCCGCTACGGCACGAACGGCTACAACTTCTTCCCGCTGCGCGAGGCGGCGCATCGTCACTGGTGGCGCGGCGACCATCTGGACGAGAGAGTCTACACGTCCCTCGAGACTGCCATGACCGAACAGTTCGATGCCTGGGAAGCGGAGCTCATTCTCTATCCACTGAATCATTGAGCAGGCACGTTAATTGTGCTAACGTGCATTTGTTTCGTCTGTGGTCCTCTCACGGTACATCGTTATGCGAATTGCCATCATCGGCTCGGGGTCGATCGGCTGCTACTACGGCGCGAAACTTGTTCGCGCGGGGCATGATGTCCATTTCCTGATGCGCCGCGACCTGGAGGCCGTGCGCGAGAACGGTCTGCAGATTCACAGCATCGATGGCGATCTGCATCTGGATGGCCTGCAGGTCTATGCGGACTCGGCGGAGATCGGGCCGGTGGACTGGGTGATTTGTGCCTTGAAAGCCACATCGATGGATGTCGCCGAGCGCCTGATCCGTCCCTGCGCGGGGCCGGACACGCGGATCATCGTGCTCATGAACGGGCTTGGGCTGGAAGAGAAATTCGCGCTCTCGTTCGACCCGCGCCGCATTCTGGGCGGTATGGCCTTTGTATGCATCAACCGGGGGGAGCCCGGCGTGCTTTATCATCTCGGTTACGGCCGCCTGACGTTCGGTCACTATGAAGACGATGCCGAAGAAACGGCGGCGGTGGTCGACGTCTTCCGGAAGGCGGGGCTGGATGCACAGGCCCGTCCGTCCCTTCGCCAGGCGCGATGGGAGAAACTGATGTGGAACATTCCGTTCAGCACACTGGCCATCACCGCCGGGGGGGTGCCGACGGATGAGGTCATCAATGACCCGGGTCTGAACGATCTCGCCCGTCGCCTGATGAAAGAAACCGGTGAGACGGGGAATGCCGATGGCTCGTCGATCGAGATCCCGACGATGATCGACAAGATGATGAAGAATACATCCACCATGGGGGCGTACCGGCCGTCCATGCTTGTGGATTATGAATACCGCCAGCCGCTGGAGGTGGAGGCGATCCTCGGTGAGCCGGTCCGCCGGGCCAACGAACTCGGTGTGGCGGTACCCTTGATGGAAACGCAGTACTACCTCACTTCCTATCTCGATCGACGCAATCGGAAGAGCAGCCGATGATCTCGTCTCCTCCTCCCGGCGGCGCCCGTCGGTTTCCGGAGCAAGCATGTTTGCCGTGAACGAGTTACCGTATCTCACGAAAGACATTCCCGGCATCGGGGGTGTATTGAAAAAGCGCCCGGAGGACTTCCGCGTCGAAGAGGTTTCGTTATACGAGCCCGCCGGCGAGGGGACGCACGTCTATTTCCGCATCGAGAAGCGATCGATGCCGACCATGGACGCCATCGGCGTGCTCGGGAAGTTGCTGAAGCGACCCACACGCGACTTCGGCTATGCCGGGCTCAAGGATGCGGATGCTGTTACCAGTCAAACCGTCAGCCTCGAGCATATCGACCCCGATGCCATCGCCGCCATCGACCATCCGCAGATCGACATCCTCGAGATCAACAGGCATACCAATAAACTCAAGTTAGGACATCTCAAGGGGAACCGCTTCCGCATACGCTTACGTGATGTGGACCCCGCCAGGGTGGACGACGTGCGACGCATGCTGGAGGCACTGCACACACGGGGCGTGCCGAACTATTTCGGGCCGCAACGATTCGGGCTCCGTGGGGACAACTGGCAGGTGGGGCGTGCCGTGCTGAAGGACGACTACGACTTGGCGGCGCGCGTCGTCTTGGGCAATCCCATGCCGGCGGACTACGGCGACGTCAAGCAGGCCCGGGAGCTCTACGAGCAGGGCAGCTACGAGAAGGCGATCGAGGCATGGCCCTATCCGTTTCATAATGAACGCCGCATGCTCAAGGCACTTATGCGATCCGGCGGCAAGGCCAAGCGCGCCTTCGCCGCGCTCGACAAAAAGCTCAAGCGCTTCTACATCGCCGCCTATCAGTCTCACCTGTTCAACCAGGTCGTCGCCGCGCGCTTGGATCAGCTCGACCGACTCGAACTCGGCGACCTCGCGTGGCGTCATCCCCAGGGGGCGATCTTCTGGATCGAGGATCTCGACAAGGAGCAGCCGCGCTGCGATGCCTTCGAAATCTCACCAACCGGTCCGCTCTTCGGGTTCCGCATGTCCCTGGCCAGGAGCGAATCCGGACGCATCGAACATCAGATCATCGAGCAAGAGAGCATCACGCCCGAAGACTGGAAGGACGGCGGCAAGCAGCGCATGAAAGGCAATCGCAGACCTTTGCGTTTCCAGCCGCAGGAGATCGACGTGAATGCCGGAGGGGATGAGGCAGGACCCTACATCGAGACGAGCTTCTTCCTCGAATCCGGTTGCTACGCCACCACCGTGCTGCGCGAGATCTGCAAAACCGACCTCGCTGACGATTGAGTCATTGTGAAGTTCCAGGTGGTACCACACCGCCGGCGTCAGGTATCGGAGCCGAGCCTGGAGAAAGCTTACTCCGGCAACTTCTCACCCAATGCCGCGCAGATCGCTTCCAGATCGTCCGCCACCTTACGTGGTGTGTTCGAGCATTTGCCGTCCGGTGTTTTCGCCGGGGGCGGCGAGGCGGACTTCATGTCCAGACCGGTATGATACTTGACGGTGGCGTCGGGGTCCTTGAGTTCGTGGCCGGTCAGGATGCAGACCACCCGTTCGTCCGGCGAGATGATCTGTTCGCTGAGCAGTTGACGCAGGCCCGCCACACTGGCGGCGCTGGCCGGTTCACAACCGAATCCGTAACGGCCGACGAGGGCCTTGTTCTCCAGGATGATCTCGTCGGGCACTTCGCGCACCACGCCGTTCATGACATCCAACGCCCGAAGCACCTTCGGCAGGTTTACCGGCCGCGAGATCTCGATGGCCGATGCCACCGTGTTCGGCAGGTAGTGCGCTTCGTCCATGGCGGCGTAGAGCGCACCGATCTTCCCCTGATCGAATCGCCCTTCGTTCCACTTGAGGCCATCCTTCGTGTAGAGGTGGTACAGGGTATTGGCACCGGTCGCATTGATCACCGCCAGCCGGGGAACCTTCTTGATCAGCCCCAGCTCTTTCAATTCCATGAATGCCTTGCCGAAGGAGCTCGAGTTCCCGAGATTCCCGCCCGGGACGACGATCCAGTCCGGCACTTCCCAGTTCAGCGCCTCCAGCACGCGGAACATGATCGCCTTCTGCCCCTCGAGCCGGAACGGGTTCACCGAGTTCATGAGATAGATGCCGAGCTTGTCCGCCACCTGGCGCACGCGACGCAGGCAGGCGTCAAAGTCGCCCTCGATCTGCAGGGTCAAGGCTCCGTAATCCAGCGCCTGCGACAGCTTGCCGTAGGCGATCTTGCCCGAGCCGATAAAGACAATCCCCTGCATGGGCGGATCAGTCTTGTGAGCGTACATCGCCAGCGAGGCCGAGGTGTTCCCGGTACTCGCACAGGCCACGCGCGTGCGGCCCAGCATCTTGGCGAGCGAGAACGCCGCCGTCATGCCGTTGTCCTTGAAGCTGCCGGAAGGATTCAGCCCCTCGTATTGCAGGAACAGATGGCCCCGCTTCATGCCGATCTCGGCGGCGAGGAAGTCATTCTGCTCCAGCAGCGTCCGACCCTCACCACAGGTGACCACATGCTCCTCGGGGACGAAAGGAATCAATTCGCGAAAGCGCCACACCCCGGAAAAGTCGAGCCTGCCGGAGGAGGCCAGACCGCGCGTCGCCCAGCGCTTCTCGAAAAACGAAAGCGAGTCGGGCGGCCCGAGCTTGTCCCAGTCGTACCGGATGTCGAGCAGCGAGCAGCACTTCGGGCAGTTGAAGACGATCTCGTTCACACTGAACGTTTCGCCGCAATCGGGGTGGATGCACTGTTGATAGGCGGTGTCACTCATGGCCGGTCGGGCTCTCTATCCAGGACCCAGGGTCGATGGGCACAGCGTTCGATCTGGAGGCAGACACTCCCTCCGCGAACTTCTCAGTGTACTGGATACGATACGCCTTTTCACAGGGACGGACTTTCAGAAATGGGGTCAAATTCGCCGGCGACCTTCGGCCTGTGGATGACCGAACGGCTTCACAGCCGACCGAGATCGCGCTCCTCGGACTTCTGCTGCTTCGTAGCCTCCGAGAGGGTGCGTTTTTCGCGGCGGGTCAGGCTGGCGATGCCATGCTGTGACACCTTCTCGAGGATGCGATCCACTTCGGCCGCCTGTTCCGCCATCTTTTTCTGCTTCTTTTCCCACGCGCCTTCCGATCGCGATTCGCCGCTCCCGAATCGTATGCGCGGCATCATGCCCCAGGCATTCAGCACCGCCAGGCCGGTCAACGCGCCCGCTACGTGGCAGACTTCGCCGCCGAGATTGGTCATCCCTCCCGAGAGGGCATTCAGGAAGAGCATCAACGCGACGATCAACCCGAACACCCGGATCGGCATCGGGAAGATCAGAAAGATGATCTGGATGTGCGGGAAGAAGATAATGGCCGCGATCAGCAGTCCGTACACCGCGCCGCTTGCCCCGACGAGGGGCGTCGAGGAAAAAATGGCGGCGATCCAGGACACTCTCTGTGACAGAAGCACGAGGACCACGTACGCCAATCCACCGATGATCCCGCACATGCCGTAGAACTGCATGAACCGCTGCTTCCCGAACGCTTTCTCGAATTCCGTGCCGAAGACATAAAGCCCGATCATGTTGAACAGCAGGTGAAACGGATCGGCATGCATGAACATGTAGGTCACGACCTGCCAGATGTAGAAGCGCTGGATGCCGTACAGACTCAATCCGAGCACCCGATTCATGTCGAGACCGGTGAGATTGATCATCGCTGCCAGGATATACGCACCGACGTTGATGATGATCAGCCACATCACCATGGACGAGGGCTTGCGGAGCTGGATGCGCATCTCCTGCTGGTAAGGAGGTTGATCATTGGAGTAGGGGCGGTCCCGCCAACTCATGCGTCGCTCCCGTTCGCCTGCGTGTAGGTGTAAAGATGCAGCGAAGCGATGGTCTTGCCGTCGATGATGCGGCCGTCGATCGTCGCTCGGAGGGCGTCCTCGAGTTCCATCGACGATACGCGGATCTGCTCGGTCTCATCGAGATCCTGTTGCGTTTTCGTCAGGCCACGGGCGATGTAGACGGACATCAGTTCGTCCGTAAAGCCGGGGGAGGTGTAAAACTCGCACAAGGGAATGATCTCTGCCGCCACGTAGCCGGTTTCCTCCTCCAACTCGCGCCCGGCGCACACGGCCCGATCCTCACCGGCTTCCAGCGTCCCGGCAGGCAACTCGATCAGTTCGGCCCCGACGGTGAAGCGGTAGTTGCGAATAACCACCAGTTCCGTCGGGCTCAGCACGGGGATGATCAGCACCGCGCCGGGGTGGGCGATCATTTCACGCGACACCTTCCCCAGCGTCGGGATGTCGTACTCCCGCCGGGTCACGTCGAATTTCTTGGCCTTCAGCAGGAGTTCATCCATGGGTTCTGTATCGGCTTGTGAACAACTCGCTTGATCCCGTTCGTGCATCAACACCGATGGACATCCAGGGAGATCGGCACGAACCCCTAAGGTAAAGGATTATAATGACGTGATTTACGGGCGGCAAAGGGCCGTATGGAACTTGTCAGGCCCAGTAGGGGTACTTATAGTACCGGTTGATTTCCCGGGGGAGACCCTGTTTCGATCGGAGAGGCAATCCGCGGCCGTGAGTCACCACGTTACCATCATGGGCTCGACCGGATCCATCGGCACGAGCACGCTCGACGTGATCGCGTCCCTCGGCCCGGAGTATCACGTGGCGGGCCTCAGCGCGCATCGAAGCTGGGAAACGCTCGCAGAGCAGACGCGCTCGGTGCATCCCTCGGCCGTGGCCCTGGCGGACGGAGCCTCCGCCGATCGCCTGAGGCCCGCCCTGAATGGGGATACGGACCTGCTGGTCGGGCCCGAGGGCCTTGTCGAACTCGCCCGGCGGAAGGATTCCGATTTCATTGTCGCCGCCATCGTCGGCGCGGCAGGGCTGGAATCGACGCTGGCGGCGGTGGAATCGGGCAAAAAAGTCGGCCTGGCCAACAAGGAAGCCCTGGTCGTCGCCGGATCGCTCCTTGTGCCGCTCGCGAAGGAAAAGGGCGTCGACCTGCTGCCGATCGACAGCGAGCACTCCGCCATTTTTCAGTCCATGACGGCGGGCGATCGCAAGGAGGTCCACAAGATCTATCTCACCGCCAGCGGCGGGCCGTTCCGTACGTGGTCGGCGGAGGAGATCACCCAAGCGACGCTCGAGGACGCGCTCCGCCACCCAACGTGGGAGATGGGGCCTAAAATCACAATCGACTCTGCCACGATGATGAACAAGGCGTTGGAGATCATCGAGGCGAAGTGGCTTTTCGATTGCGATGTGTCCGATATCGAGGTGCTGATCCATCCCGAGTCGATCATTCACTCGATGGTGGAGTTCTGCGACGGCTCGGTGATCGCCCAGTTGGGAACGCCCGATATGCGTACGCCGATTCAATACGCCCTGACGTATCCGCAACGCCTCGAGGGTTGCGCGACGCGCCTGGATTTCTCGACCATTCGGCGGTTGAACTTCGAGCCGCCCGATATGAAGCGCTTCCCGGCCCTGCGATTGGGCTTTGAGGTGGCCCGGCAGGGGGGCACGGCGGGGGCGGTGTTCAATGCTGCCAACGAAGCGGCCGTCCAGGCATTCCGGGACGAGCGCATCGCCTTCGGAGAAATCGTACATTTGATCGAAAACACATTGGAGCGGCACGACTTTGTGCCCGATCCCGATCTGGAAACATTACTCGCGTCCGATGCTTGGGCGCGAGATGAGGTACAACGATGCTTGACTTCCTGATGGCCGCGTCCGATGGAGCCCTCCTTGCCAGCGTCGGCGATTACTTTTCGAGCGCCAAGAATCTCTTTCTCGTCTTCGCCGGTTTCTCGCTGATCATCTTCGTCCACGAACTCGGCCACTTCCTGGCGGCCAAGTGGTGCGACGTGCGCGTGGAGCGCTTCGCCGTCGGGTTCGGCAAGGAACTCTTCGGCTTCACCCGCGGCGAGACACGCTATTCCTTCAATGCGTTACCCCTGGGTGGCTACGTCAAGATGCTCGGGCAGGACGATTTCGAAGTCGATAAATCCGGCGAGTGGCGTGTGAAGGACGACCCCCGATCCTTCTCGCACAAGACCGTCGGCCAGCGCATGATCGTGGTTTCGGCGGGCGTGGTGGCGAATCTCATCTTCGCCGCGCTCATCTTCATGCTGGTGTTCATGATCGGGCGGCGCACGAATCCGCCGATTGTCGGCAATGTCGGCCCGAACAGCACGGCCGAGCAGGCCGGGATCCAGATCGGCGACCGCATCACTAGGATCAACGACAAGGACGTTTACGATTTCCAGGACATCCGGATGAGCAGCCTGCTCGCCAAGCCGGATGAACCCCTGACCGTGGAAGTGCAGCGGAACGCGCCGGACGGGGAGACCGAGACACTCGAGCTCGATGTGGTTCCCGAGAAACACCCGAACACGGATGCCTACTACATCTCCGTGGACCCGATGCTGACGCTCACCGTCCAGCTTCAACTCCTTGCATCGCAGTATCCCGAGGCCGAACGCCTATTGCCGGGGGATCGTATCCTGAAGGTCGACGGGCGTGAGGTCGACAGTTGGGTCGAATTGACGCAGTGGGTGAAGGAGTCCCGCACGGAGGGCGTCACGCTGACCGTGGAGCGGCCCTCCGAGAAGCCGGAGGGTGATCCCCGGATCGTCGAGGTGCCCCGGCGGCCCTTCCTGCACATCGTGTCCCAGAGCGATGAGCCTGGGAAAGACGGGGATCTGCTCGGGTTCATCGGCCTTCGCGAAATCAGCCAGGTCTCCGAGGGCATGCCGGCGGACAAGGCCGGGATGAAGGCGGGCGATGTTATCCTGCAGGTCGGCAGCCAGGCCTACCCCACGCTGGATGAAGTGCTGGACGTCATCACGAACAGTTCCGGCACGGCGATTGATTTCACCGTGTTGCGTCCCTCGTGGAAAGACGGCCAACGCGTTTACGAGGAAAAGGATCTCTCCGTGACGCCGACCGAGGGCGGCGTGATGGGGCTGCGCAAGCACAAAAAGCCTCTGGTCGGCATCAACATCTTCGGCAAGCAGATGACCGACCGCCTGATCATCGCGAACGTGCTGTCGGAAAACGAAGACGGCACGCCCACGGCAGCCTCCGTGCTCAAGGAGAAGATGCCTCGCGGCTCGGTCGTGACCCACGTCAATGACGAACCGGTGAAGACCTGGGGCGAACTGGCGGTGCGGTTGATCGAGTCTGCGGGCTCGGAAGTGAAGATCACCTGGCAGTACGAGGATGGCCCGGCGCAGTCGGAGGTCATGCACGTGCCTCACACGCTGGGAACGACTTTCGACCTGAAACCCGGCCATTACATCAAGCGGATCGGGGATCATCGCAGCATCGATCTCGAGATCGACGGCCTGACGCGTGAATACAACGCGAACAACTGGCGGGGCGCGCGGGAAATCCTGCGGAAGTACGTGGGCGAGACGGTCGAGGTCGAAGTGGCCTCGCTGCTCGGAGAGCAGTACGTCGTCGAATTGGAAGTCACGGAGGAGATGCTTGACACGTGGCGGCTTCGCGTCGAGTTTGAAGACATCATCGCTACGCAGCCGCTGACCGAGGTGATGCGCGAGCCCAATCCGTTCAAGGCGCTCATGATCGGCGTGAACCGCACGTACAGTTTCATCCTTCAGGTCTACACGACGCTGCAGCGCATGATCGTCACGCGTTCCGTGGGTATCGAGCAGGTGTCGGGGCCCGTGGGTATTTTCCAAGTCGGAGCACAGGTCGCGGATCAGAGCATCATCGATCTGCTCTTCCTGCTGGGGTTCATCTCCGCCAACCTGGCGGTGATCAACTTCCTCCCGCTGCCGATCGTCGATGGCGGGTTGTTCGTGTTCCTGTTGATCGAGAAGATCAAGGGCAGCCCATTGAGTCTGAAAGTGCAGATGGCCACGCAGATGATCGGCCTGGCACTGATCATCAGTATCTTCGTGATGGTGACCTTCAACGACATCCTGCGCCTGTTCAGTTAGCGCCGTCGCTGCGTGTGTCGAATCAGTTACTGAGCACCTGGGGCGATGGCCGGCAGCGTCGCGGGGTTTCGGAGCATCTCCAGCGCTTCCGCGGCGAACGAGCCCACGGTGCGGTCCGACGGGGAGATCATCGTCATCGACATCGCGTCGAGTCCTTCCACTTGTCCATAAGGCTTCATCGAGGCGAGCAATCCGGGAAGATGCCGCTCGGAGGGAGGTGTCATGGTGATCGGGCGGTCATCGTCCGTCAGTGTCTCCAGGAAAGCGATGCCCGAATCATGCCGCGCGAGGCGTAGGGCGTCGATCCACACCGCCAGTTGATCGGGTTCCGTCGCGGCGTCCGCATGTCCCAGGATCGCCTCGACCGCCTCCGCATCGCGCGACATTCCAAGCGTCACGGCCGCATATTCCCAGGAGCGATCGCTTCCCGGCGTGCACATCCGAATCAGTTCCTGGAGCAACGGTGCCTCATTGCACCGCCGCGCAAGGTGGCAGGCGGCCAACCACGCGTTGGCGGAATCGTCGTCTCCCAGTCCTTCCAGCAGCAGTGCGGTGACTTCCGGATGATCAAGACGTCCTGCAAGATAGAGTGCTTCACCGCGCACGTCGGCATCGGGATGATCGATGAGACCTTCCAAGGCGCCCAGGGCATGCTCTTCCACCGCCGCCAGTCGGATCAAGTAAGGTTCTCGTTCCGATTCGGTCTCGCACTGCGCGAGGGCATAGGCCCAGTAGTGTGCACGGATCTCCATCCGGTAGATCATGACGACGGCCCAGATCCCCAGGAGGAGAACTGCGACAAGCAGGGTGATGCGTTTACGGCGGTGGGGGCGGGACGGGGAATTCAGCGTTTGCGGGTCCATGCGGGGTCAGAATACTTCGAGTGGAACGACTCGGCCAGCGTCAGTTCGTACTCCATCCACGTTGAGGGCGTCGCATCGCAATCGGGAAGAATGGCGCCGGCCAGCGAGCCGAGATGCTGGCCAATGTCGACCAGGGCAAACTCCGCCAGGCTCGCGCACTGCTGCTGCGGGTAGCGATGGTCGAGGATGAAGGAGCCGTGTTGAAGGACGGCGTCGCGCGTTCGTCGCTGAGCGCTGCCCAGAATCTTTCGGCCGTTCACGAGCAGATCCAGGCAACCGTGCCGCTCGAAGCAGAAAAACGGCCCCCCATGTGAACAGGACGCATTCCCGGCGGGGCCACCTTCCGCGCGGACGCCCTGATCGCCCATCCACGTCGAAAAGACCTTGTGTACGTGGTCGTACAACGCGTTCGGTGTTCCATCGCCGAGCAAGACATCGCCGAGAGGGAGTGTCAGGGAATAGGTCAGTTCGAGGTCGTGCAGAATCGCGCCACCGCCGGTCTGGCGACGCACGACTGCAAGATCACGCGCAGGGCGGTCGAGGGCTTCGAACGCGGCGATTTCCTGGAAGTAGCCAAGGGAGATAGTGGCGGGGGACCAGCGATAGAACCGGAGCGTCGGCGGAGAGTGACCTTTGCCCACGGACTGAAGGAGCGCCTCGTCCCGGGCCATGTTCGTTACGCCATCAAGTGCGTCATCCAGGATCCATCGCGGTCGGCGATCGCTCATGGGTCAGCTCGATGCGGTCTGGGCATCCGCCTCCACCGGTGTGACCGGCGCGGTGGTGTTCTGGGGATGCCAGCGCAGGTCCGGCTGCCGGGCGGCCTTCACTTCGTCCAACCGCTCGACGGGCATCGTGTATGGCGCGTGATGCAGGTGTGAAGGCTCGCTCTGCGCCTCCTCGGCGATCGAGATCATGGCGTCAGCGAACTGGTCCAGCGTCATCTTCGACTCCGTCTCCGTCGGCTCGATCATCAGGCAGTGCGCCACCGGCCAGCTCATCGTCGGCGGATGGAAGGAGTGATCGATCAACCGCTTGGCGATATCGATCTCCGTCACGCCGCTGTCGCGGAACTCCGGCACCATGATGAACTCGTGGGCATACGGCGGTTCGAACGGCATACGGTAATGATCCTTGAGCCGCGCCGCGACATAGTTCGCCGACAGCACTGCCCGCTCGCTCACGCGGCGCAGGCCATCCGGACCCAGTGCACGAATGTACGTGTACGCGCGAAGCAGGACACCGGTCTGCCCGAAGTAACTGCGGACGCGACCGATGGATTTCGGGTCGGGATCGGACAGGGCGAAGGATCCGTCGTCCCGGCGAACCACCTGCGGTCTCGGCAGGAAGGGGCGAAGATGCTCGGCCACCGCCACCGGCCCCGCGCCCGGTCCACCGCAGCCGTGCGGCGTACTGAAGGTCTTGTGCGTGTTATAGTGCATCACGTCCACACCGAAATCACCCGGCCGCGCGATGCCCAGGATCGCGTTCATGTTCGCACCGTCGAGGTAGAGCAGCGCCCCGCGATCATGCAGCAGTTCGGCGATATCGGCGATCTGGTCGTCGAACACGCCCACCGTGTTCGGATTGGTGATCATCAGCGCGGCGGTATCGTCGTCGACCTTCGCCTTCAGGTCGTCCATGTCCACACGCCCGTCGGGGCGTGAAGCTACCGTCGTCGCGTGTCGGCCGCATACCGCGCAGGTGGCGGGGTTCGTGCCGTGGGCTGAATCCGGGGCCAGCACCTTCGTGCGCTCCTCGCCTCGGTCGCGATGGTAGGCGTTGATCAGCATCAGGCCGGTCATCTCACCGGCCGCCCCCGCGCAGGGCTGCAGCGTCGCCTCTGCCAGGCCGGCGATCTCCGCCAGGAAGACGCGCACGTGGTAGAGCATTTCCAGCATGCCCTGGATGTCCTCATCCGATTGCAGGGGATGCACGCGCGCGAAGCCGGGCATGGCGGCGGCGCGCTCGTTGATTTTCGGGTTGTACTTCATCGTACACGAGCCGAGGGGATAGAAGTTCCCGTCCACGCTGAAGAGCCGGTGAGCCAGACGCGTGTAATGGCGGACCAGGTCCAGTTCACCGATCTCCGGCAGGTCGGGGGCATCGTCCGCCAGCCAGTCGCGCGGGATGACGTCACCCTTGTTGACCGGTGGGACGTCACTGGCGGGGCAGGAGGCCGCGGAGAGCCCCGGCGTCGAGAGTTCGAAGATCAACGGCTCCGGCGGAACCAGGCCGGCGCCGACCAGGGTCGGGGGTGTATCACTCACGACCAATCACCTCGTTTCATAACGATAATGGTATTCATGTGCTTAGGAGCCTTACAGCGGTCGCGTCCACCAGGCTTTCCAACTGTCTGGGTCGTGAAGCTGCTCGGTCTGCAGATCGCGAATCACGATGTGCGGACATGCTTCACGCACCGCTTCGTACAATTTCAACAGTTCGCCCGGGTTGCAGTTGTTCTCCAGGAACACGCGATCCTCTTTCACGCACAGCCGGGCGAAATTCAGCACGTTGCCCATGAAGTCAATGGAGTCATCCGGTCCCGGCTTACAGCCCTTCACTTTCAACAAGCACGCATTGACTTTCTTCGCCTCCGGGAGCGGCTCGGTCTTTTCGATCAGCTTGCGTGCCTGCTCCGCCTCCACCGGGAAGGTGGTCTTGGCGGGCAGCTTGATCGAGATGAACTCCACGTCATAGCTCACGGGCCATCGTCTCCGGAAGTTTCCTTGCGAAGATGTTATGCTGCGTCCAGGACCTCAACGAGCCGATCGATCTCTTCACGGGTCCGCTTCTCCGTGACCGCCACCAGGAAACTGTCGCCCATCTGCGGATACCAGGGTTTCAGCGGCACGCCCGCCATCACGCCCTTGCTTCGCGCGCTGGCGAGCGTCTGATCGACGTCCTTCGTGGTCCGCACGACGAACTCCTTGAAGAACGGGCTTTGGAAACGAAGGTCGAATCCGTCGAGGGCGGCGATGCGGTCGGCGGCGTAATGCGCCTTGTCAAGGCAGAGGGACGCAATCCGCGACGCCCCCCGCTTGCCCATCGCGCTGAGATAGACAGCCACGCGGATCGCGAGCAGGCCCTGGTTGGTGCAGATGTTGCTCGTCGCCCGCTCGCGGCGAATATGCTGTTCGCGCGTCTGCAGTGTGAGGCAGTAGGCCCGGCGTCCCTGCCGATCCGTCGTCGCGCCGATGAGCCGCCCGGGCAGCTTGCGCATGAACTTCTTCCGGCACGCCATGAATCCGAGGCTCGGGCCTCCATACGAGAGCGGTATGCCCATCGCCTGTCCGTCGCCCACCACGATGTCGGCACCGAGATCGCCCGGCCGCTTGAGCAGGAAGCAACTGATCGGGTCCACCGACGCGATGACCAGTCCGCCCGCCTCATGGGTGATGGCGCTGAGCCGCTCCAGCGGTTCCACCGCGCCGAAGACATTCGGCGACTGCACCAGAAGTGCGCACGCCTGATCGTCCATCGCCCGGTGAAGGTCCTCGGGATTGGTCACGCCGCCGGTCGTCTCCACCTCGACCACATCGATCGGCAGCTCGCGGAGATACGTGTTCAGGACTTCACGCGTGTGCGGATGGACTGCCGACGAGACGACGATCTTCTTGCGGCCGTTGACGGCCCGCGCCATGAGTACCGCCTCGGCCGCGGAGGTCGCCCCTTCGTACAGCGAGGCGTTCGAGACGTCCATGCCCGTCAGTTCGCAGATCATGGACTGGTATTCATAGAATGCCTGAAGCGATCCCTGCGACGCCTCAGCCTGATACGGCGTGTAGGCGGTGACGAATTCGCTCTGCGACGAGAGATCGTCGACCAGCGTCGGGATGAAGTGGTCGTACGCGCCGCCACCGAGAAAGCAGATGGCCTCGTCGCACGTCCGGTTGGCCGCACCCAGCCGCTGCAGGTCGGACAGCAACTCCATTTCGGTCATGGCCGGCGGGAGGTCGAGCGGGCGATCCAGCCGCGCCGACTCCGGGATGCCCTGAAACAAATCCTCGACACGATCCGCGCCGATCGTGGCGAGCATCTCGCGGGTGTCCTGGACCGTCAGTTGTGTGTAATCCATATGAAGTCTAAACCTCTAACGCTTCGGGGAGACTCAAGTTTCTCATCATGTTTGTCGGGAATGACTAACTGCTGAGCATGGAATCATAGGCGCCTGCATCCATGAGACCATCAACCGGAGAAGTATCCGCCACCTTGACCTTGATCATCCATCCCCCCTCGAAGGGTTCCGTGTTCACGCGTTCGGGCTCGTCGGACAGCGCTTCATTGATGGCGGTGATTTCTCCGGAGACCGCCGAAAAGAGTTCGCTTGTCGCTTTGACCGATTCGATTTCGCCGAACGCCGATCCGGCCTCGACCTGGGTGCCCGTGGGAGGCAGGTCCACGAACGTGATGTCGGTCAGTTCGTCGGCGGCGTGCTGCGTGATGCCGATCGTCACGGTCTCGCCTTCGAGTTTGTACCACTCGTGCGACTTGCTGTACTTTCGATCTTCCGGATTGGCGCTCATGAAAAGTAATCTCCTTGAAGTCGATGCCACACCCTCTCCTCGAGCGTGGATCGAGCCATTATTGAGTTGGACGTTTGTAGAACGGCAGGGGAGTGACCTCGGCATCGACACCGCTGCGTCCCAGCTTCAGCGCCACGGCGGTCCCGGGCTTGGTGTACTCGGCGTCCACGTAGGCCATGGCGATGCTTCGATTCAGCGTGGGCGATTGCGTGCCGCTGGTCACTTCGCCGATCGCGCGCTCTCCGTCCAGCACGACCGTACCCTGGCGCCCGATACGGCGGCCGTCCACATTCAAGCCGATAAGCTTGCGTCGGGGGCCCTCCTCGGCGATGCGCCGAAGGGCATCGGCACCGATGAAATCCTTGTCCAGGCTCACGCACCAGTCCTGGCCGGCGGAGAGGGGATCGATATTCTCATGCAGTTCGTGACCGTACAACGGCATCCCCGCTTCCATGCGCAGCGTATCCCGCGCCCCGAGCCCGGCCGGCTTCGGCCCCTCGGTCTCCTTTTTGATCTCCGTCAGGAACGGGGCGAGCATTGACGCCACCATCGCCGGGGCAATGAGTTCCACGCCGTCCTCGCCCGTGTAGCCACTGCGGAACAATGTGTACTGAATCATCATCATGTAGCTGCCGGTCAGGAACCGATAGCGCTTGAGATCGGCAATCGGCAGCGAGAGTTTCTCCTGCAACTTCTCGATCACTGTCGGCCCCTGCAGGGCGACCATGACGGTGTCTTCCGTCGTATCCTTCAATGTGACATCGCTGCCCTGGCGGTGAGATTCAAGCCATGCGACAATTTTCTCGCGGTTGCTGGCATTACAGACGATCAGCCAGTGATCCTCGTAACGCGAGACGATGACGTCGTCGAGAATTCCGCCGCTCTCGTTGCAGACGTGGCTATATCGTGACTGGCCGGGTTCCGCGCTGCTCAGCTTACGAGTGCAGATCCGCTCGAGGAACGACGCGGCATCGGCGCCGCGGATTTCCAGGCGCCCCATGTGCGAGACGTCGAACAGCGACGCCACTTCGCGCGTGTGCCGATGTTCCTCGACAATGCCCGTATAAAGAAGAGGCATTTCCCAGCCCGCGAAGTCGACCATCCGGGCGTTCTGGCCCACGTGAAAACTGTGAAGTGCGGTCTTTTTCAACATCCCTGCCTGTTCATGGTAGATGAAGGGTGCGGCTCGGCGACTGAGGAAATCGCTCCGATGTTATAGCAGTCGACTTCCGATGCGACGAATTCCCATCCAAAGCTAGACTGAATTCCGATACCTAATACTCCAGACTATCCCGGAAACGTGCGCACTGTCAAATTGACATCGTTTTTTCGAAGGATTCGATTCGTTCCCTCAGTAATGCGCCGCCACGTTCGAAAACGCTTTCGTCAAGGCCGAGCGACGTCTTGATGGCCACGTCACGGTCGATCCACGAAGGCATCCGCCTGACGTTACGGAGTTGCCCACGCAGCGTACGCCGGAACCAGAGTGGCGTCACGGGGATGGGGAAATCACTTCCATAGACAAGCTTTTGATGGAGATCCTTTCGCGCGGCCAGTCGCTTCAACCAGCGGGATCGCGAAAAGATCGCCAGCGCGGAGATGTCCGCGTAGAGCGGGGCATCGCGAAACTCGCCGGAGAGAGCGTCGACCATCGCGCGAAAGTAGGTTCCGTCGCCCCAGGGCCAGCCCATCGGCGTGGCCATGTGCGCGACGATCACCGTCGGCATCCGCCCCTGTTGACGTAGCGTTCGCAGCACGTTCAGCAGCGGGACGGGATTCTCGTAATCGGGATGGGGTCGCCCCAGGGTCGCTTCGCCCCCGTAGTGGATCAGCAGGGGGATGCGATGCGCGTGCGCGCTCTCCAGGAAGCGGATGGTGCGAGGATCTTCCGCGTCGATGTTCTGCACCACCGGCAACCATTTGATCAACACCGCGCCGCCCTCGACGACCTCCTCGATCAGATCGTGGGCGCCGCGCCCTTCGTGCATTCGATACGGGTGGATCGAGGCGGCGAAGAGCAGCTTGTCCGGGTGCGCCCGCGCCAGGGCCCGTGCGTACGTGTTCGAGACGTAGAGCGTGGTCGCACGGTCGGCGGAAGACCGCTTCGGACCCATCGCGTGCCCATCATTGTCATGGTATTGGTCGAAGGCCAGCAGGACGGCCCGGTCGATGGAAGACGCCCCAAGAAGATGTTCCAGCAGGATCGCCTCGATGCGGGCGTCGAGTTCTTCGGGGGACAGTTTCGACGACAGGCGAAAGAACCACCGCGCCAACCGCATGCCGATGCCGTTGAAGAACGGATCGGCGAGGTAGGCATCACTCCCGGCGTAGGATGGCGGCTCGAAGGAGAAGCGGTCCTCAAGCTGACAGGGCCGCCGGCGCTGGGCGATATGGCAATGGACATCCACGCGCGGAGGCATAGGCCGTCACCTCACTTCCGGCGTTTGCTTCGCTTGCCGGATGCGCCGCGTGAGCCCTTGCCGGCTTTAGACTTCGCGCCACCTGCCCGACTCTTGCCGCCACCGCGATTCGAGGACGATGAAGCGCGCTTGCCGCGTCCGCGCTGTCCGCCTTTTGACGACTTACCTTTACCTTTGCCTGTATCTTTCCCGCCGGATGCATTCTCCGACTTGCCCGATCGTCCGCGCGACAGCGACTCCAGCATCTTCAGGTTCAACTCCCGCGCCCCGGTATCCACCGACACGATCTGCACGCGAACGGCGTCACCGATAGCGATGCGCTGCCCGGTCGCCTGGCCGACGACGCACCCGCGGTTCTCGTGGAATTCCCACCAGTCGTCGGACAACTCGCTCAGGCGGATCAACCCGTCCACCTGGTACTTGACCAACTGCACGAATATGCCCGCATTGGTGACCCCGGTCACCACGCCCTCTTCCACATCGCCGACGTGTTCCTCCAGGAAATAAAGCAGCTTCACCAGCCGCAGCTCGCGTTCCGCCGATTCCGCCTGCCGCTCCGTGACGCTGCACTTGCGACCGATATCGCGAAGCGTCTCCTCCGAGGGGGCCTGTTTCTTACCGCGCTGGGTCCGAAGTTGGCCGTCGAAGTACATCTGCAGGAGCCGATGCACCACGAGGTCCGGGTAGCGCCGGATCGGTGACGTGAAATGGCAGTAGTGCTTGCTCGCCAGCGCGAAGTGGCCGACACTCGCCGGTGAATACATGGCCTGCGACATCGAGCGCAGCACCGCCAGGTGCACCGGGAACGATTCCGGCTTCCCGCGCACGCTGTCCAGCAGGCGGTTCATGGCTTCGCGATCCATTGTCTTGGGAATCGGTCTACCAAGCACCCGGAGAAACTGGATCAGCTTCGCCTGCGTATCCTCCGGCGGTTCCTCGTGCACCCGTCGAAGATGGGGCACGTCGAGGCTGACGAACAACTCCGCCACGACCTCGTTCGCCTCGACCATGAACATCTCGATGACCGTGTGCGAAAAGCTGGTGTCTTCCGGCTCGACACCGGTGACCGTCCCTTCGTCATCGAGCACCAGCTCGATCCCCGGAAGGTCCAGCACGACCATGCCGTCCTTCAGCCGCCGCTCGCGAATCCGCCTTGCGAGTTGCTCCATGGATTTCACCAGCGCGACCACGTCGTCGCTGTATCCGTCGGTACGTCCTTCGATGATGTCGGTGGCCTGGTGGTAGGTCAGCCGCTTGTTGGACTGGATGGCGGAATTGGCGAAGCGCGCCCCCTTGCGTCGTCCCTGGCGGTCATACGTGATGAAGGCGCTCTTGGTCAGCCGGACTTCGTTCTCCTGCAGGCTGCACAGTCCGTTGCTCAGCACCTCGGGCAACATGGGGATCACGTGCTGGGGAAGGTACACGCTGTTGCAGCGTCGGCGGGCTTCCTTGTCCAGCGGGGCGTCGGGCAGCACGAGGCGCGATACGTCGGCGATATGCACGCCCAATTCCAGCTCGCCCCCTTTGAGCTTCCGCAAGGAGATGGCGTCATCGAAGTCCCGGGCATCATCCGGATCGATGGTAATCGTCATCTCGTCCCGCAGGTCCTCGCGTTCCTCCGCCTCGCGCTGCGGATCGCAATCCTGAATGGCCGCGCGGGCGTCCTGCAGAACCTCTTCCTCGAAGCCCTCCGGCAGGTTGTACTGGCGGATGATGCTGAGCGTATCGATTCCCGGCTCGCCGCGCCGGCCGAGCACCTCCACGATGACGCCCCGGGCGATCTGATCGGCGGACGGAAACTGCGTGATCTCGACCACCACCTGGTCGCCCGGCTTGGCGCGTGTGCTCTTGGCATCGGGGATCAGGATCGGCGTATGCAGGACCTTGCCGTCCGCCCAGACCAGCCACTGCTTGCCTTCCTGCACCAGCTCGCCCACGAACCGGCTGTTGCCGCGCTCGAGAATCTCGACCACCTGGCCCGAGACGCGCCCCTCCATCCCCTGGCGGTCACGCTGCGTGATCCGCGCCAGCACCGTATCCCCCGAGATCGCTCCCATCGTGTTCGGCGGCGGAATGAAGAGGTCCCCGTGATCGAGATCGAGTTGCGGCACGACGAAGCCGAACCCGCGCGGGTTGCCCCGGAATGTGCCGACGAATGTATCGGTGGCGTCGGGCAGCATGATGCAGTTGCCGCCGCCGCGGATCACGCGACCGGCGCGGATCAACTGCTTCACGGCGTGGCGGAATTCGCCGTACTCGTGGTCGTGCACGCCCATGTCTTCGGCCAGGTGACGCGCCTTGCGCGGCCGGTAGTGGTCCTGGCTGACATGCTCAATAATGCGCTGATGAAGTTCTTCTTTGGGAATGGTATTAAGCTCCGTTAAATCGGTGATCAGCGGTCAGCATCAACGATTTCGCCGATCCTGGCAACTTCAAGCTGTATTTTCGTTCCCAATCGGCGATTGCGGAGAATCAATGTTGCTTATAGGATGAACGCCCATATCGCTGACAGGGGTAGTCAGCCCGAACCCTACGAAGAGGAGAAAATACGACATGTCTGAAATGCCTCCCACACCTCCCACCGCCAATTACTCACCAGGACAGCCCGTGAAGCCTCATCGGGGTGTCATGATCCTGGTTCTCGGCATCCTGAGTTTTGTGGTTTGTCCGCTCATCCTGGGCATTGTGGCCTGGATGATGGGCAACAAGGATCTTGAGGAGATGAATGCCGGTACGATGGATCCTGAAGGCAAGGGCTTGACCCAGGCCGGCAAGATCATCGGCATGGTCAATGTGATCCTTGTGCTGATTGGTATTGTGATTCAGGTGCTCATGCTCGTCTGCATGGGAGGAGCACTCGCGGTCGGCGCCGGTGCCGGATGATCGGCAGGTAGTCTCCACATGCGTATCATACGCGCGTCACGATGGCCCCGATCCCAGTTCTGGGGTATTGCCATCGCGGCAGTCATCCTGGGACTGATGGGGCTGCGCGCGGCACTCAGCCGTCAAGTGCATACAGACGCTGTTTCGTGCCATGTGCGAGCGTTGACGGGCTATCCCTGTCCGGCATGTGGCACCACGCGGATGGTGATGGCGGCCTTCCGGGGAGATCCGGGGGCCGCCTTTCTGTATAACCCCCTCGTCGCCATCGCCATCCTGGCGGTTGTGGCCCATCTTGTGTTGCGCATCGGCTTCAAGTACAGGATCGTCTGGTTCTCTCGGCAGAAAAGTGTGACACGCTGGACGGTGATCCTGCTGGTGGCTTTACTAGCGAATTGGTGTTATGTCCTGCACTACCATGGAGCATATTAAGTCGACTGCGTGGAGATGCGGCGGTGTGCATTCACCTTTTCGGGCTCTCACGACGCTTTTGCTCATCGCCATTCCGGCAGGTTGCCAGTCTTCTCTCTCGCCTTTTGAGCTCCGAGATCCATCGGATTCGGAGCTGTCCGAGCGTGTGATTGACCTTCACCCTCCGCCGGAGGCCATGTTGCGGCGCGTGGCGGAGCGCGTTCTGGAAGACTTCCCTCAACCGCCCGACTTCAACTGGGGCGAGGGTGTCTTGATGGTCGGCATGACCCGGGCGGGGCGGGCGCTGCCCGATGAACGCTGCCTGACCTTCGTCGGGGATTGGGCGGATCACTGGCACGCCACCGGGCTGAAGCGCGTCCTCGAGCAGCGTGGCTACTGTGGGCGATGGGGGCCCGGCTTCGCCCTGCTCGAACTGCATCGCATCACCCCCGAGGATCGCACCCTGGCCCTGGCCCACGAGGTGGCGGCGTACCTGCTGAGCCACGGCACGCGCGCTCGCGGAGGCGGCTTCGGCCACTGGCGGGACAATCGCCAGCTCTGGGTCGATACGCTCTACATGGTCTGCCCGCTGCTCGCGGAACTGGGCGAGGTGATGGATCGGGACGAGTTCAAGACCGAGGCCGCCCGCCAGTTGCTCATCTTCTCCAGCCATCTGCAGGACCAGCAGACGGGGCTGTTCTATCACATGATGGATATCCCCGAGGCGCGGCGCACCGGGGAATTCTGGGGGCGCGGCAACGGCTGGGCGGCGATGTCGTTCGTCGAAGTGCTCGCTCGTCTGGATCGCCGTCACCCGATGGCTCGGGAACTCACCGAGCGTTACCGCCATCTGGCCGGAGGGCTTCTCGCCACGCGCGATTCCGACACCGGACTCTGGCATACCGTCCTGGATCGCCCTGATTCCTACGTCGAGACCTCCGCCTCCGCCATGATCCTGTACAGCCTGTTGCGCGGTGAGAGGCTCGGCCTGACCGATCCGATCGATCCGTCATGGGTGCGGGAGAGTTGGGCGGCGATCGCCGCGCAGGTCGATGAAAAGGGCCGAGTGATCAACGTCTCCGCCGGAACAGGCCCCACGGATTATCCCACCTACGCGACGATCGAGCGGGGAACCTTCACGTGGGGGACGGGCGCCTTCCTGATCCTGGCCGCGGAACTGGCGGACCCGCCTCGATGAGTTGATCGTTGAACGCACAATGAGAGGTTTGCGGAACGGAAGGGGGGCTGCACCCGGGCCTTTGCGCACAACCCCGTCAGTACTCCGGCCGTGAGGGAGGGGATCGCGGCTCAGACGCAAGCACATCAAACAGACCGCGGCAAGAGAAATGGGCTGAAAGCGAGGCCCGCACATACAGGACTGCCGGATTGTGCTGGGCACAAAAAGAAGACCTCCGCATCAGAGCGATGCGGAGGTCTTGAAACTGACAAGCATATCTGCCCTTGACGGTCGTAACCCAGAAACCCGTCAGGCCAGCTACGTGCGTCTTAGCGACGACGACGCAGCAGGGGCAGGAAGCCGAGCGCGATCAGCGCGAGGGCCGAGGGCTCGGGAACCAGCGAGACGTTGGTGAAGTTGGCTTCGTTCGAGCCACCACTCGCACCCGCCTTCAGGCCAACCACGATCTGGTTGCCGGCCGGCGTGATGTCCAGCGAGGGGCTGCCGTTGGGCGGGAAGGCCCAGACATTGGTGTCGAAGTTGGTCGGACCCGGATAGACGAAGCCATTCAGGCCGAAGCCATCCGACTTAAGCTGGATGTTCGCATCGGGAGCGGGAGCATCGATGCCGTCACCACCAGCAAGATTCTCGCCGGCGAATTCGAACAGCAGAACTTCGGTCCAGTAGTTGGAGCCCTGACCGGCGACCGTACCCGACAGGGTGTAGGTCTGGCCCGGCGTGACATTCACGACCTGGTAGGCCACATTGCTGCCGCCGCCGGTCTGGATCGTCACGCTCGAATCGCTGATGTTCGAGAACACAGCGCCACCCCAGGCAGCCTGGTACTGCTGCCAGGTGCCCGAGAGCAGATTCGCATTCGCGGTGCTGACCATCGCCAAAACCGCCATAGCCACAATAACTTTCTTCATGGTTCTCCTCCTGTTGTTAAGAGCAACAAGAAATGGTACACAATCCTCCACCAGGATATGGGTTTTCAGCCACGATGACTGAAAGAGTCTTCAGTTTGGTATCTATCGATATCAGACGTATCGATTCAATATCAGGACGAACGATATGTGAGGATTGGATCAAGCTTCTCCGCGAGTCCTCCTGGATTCATAACGAAAAGCTGATGAACTCTTACTCATGTTATTATGCTGGGGCTGGTACCCGATGTCAAGCAAATTACGGGGATGGCCGTCACAGGATTTTTTCGCATCCACAAGCCGGGAGAGGGATTGTAAGCTGCTGTTAATTATTGGTTTATGGCTGGCCCGTTGTCATCGTGGCCGAAGAAATTCACGGCCCTCTGTTACGGACTGATCTGTTTTTACCGAATCCCGATGCGCGCTCCACGCGCAGCCCTCACGCGAATCCGCTACCCGTCGGAGGGGTTCGGCGCGGTCGATGCGGTACCAGGAAGATCGAAATAGGATCGGAGGAAAGAGGGAATATCTTCTTCCTGTGTCAGGTGGACCATGTCCAGCAACCGTTCCAGATCGCGACGCTTCTTGGCTTCTAATTCCTGGGGGCTGATCTCCTCGTCCTGCAGGGCGCGAACGAAGCGATAGTGTCCCTCCACCGCCACCGGTTCGATCACGCCGTACTTTTCCAGCGCGATCATGCAGTACTCCGCCCTGCGATCGCCCCGGTTGCGATGGATGATCATCTCGCGAAGTTCGTCCACATCGAAGTGATCGTGGTCCGACCGCTCCAGAACATGGGACGCCTGCATCAGCAGATCCGCCGACGGGTTCATCCATTCAACGAACTGCTGCTGGATGGCGAGATCCTCCTCGTTGTAGAGCAGGACACATCGGGAAGGCTTGCCGTCGCGCCCGGCCCGGCCGACTTCCTGGTAATACGACTCCACGGATCCCGGAATCTCCGCATGCATGAGGGTCCGGATATCCGGTTTGTCCACGCCCATCCCGAAAGCATTCGTCGCCAGCAGCAGGAGCCGCTCCTTCGGGTCCGCGTGGATGAACCGGTCGTACACCGCTTTCTTGCGCTGGGGCGACAGCTTACCGTGATAGATCTCCAGGGTGAGCCCCGATGTCCCGGTGACAGGGCGAAGCCGATCCGCAAACGATTCCAGGTGCTTGATCAGGGAGAAATAGACAATCCCCGTGCCGGGAAGGGAGTCCGTGACCTCGATGATGCGTTGTTGCTTTTCCTGATCGTCCCAGGGCCGCATGACCTCGAAGGTGAGGTTCGGGCGGTCGATGCCGGAGGCGAAAAGCGGCATGGCGTCTTCATCGAACGCCAGGGTCCGCCGGATGTCCTCGCGCACCTGCGGCGTGGCGGTGGCGGTGAGTGCCACCGTGATCGGATTGCCGAGCATCCTGCGAAATCGGCCGATCTCCTGGTAGGCGGGCCGAAAGTCGTGGCCCCATCGTGTGATGCAGTGTGCTTCATCCACCGCCAGCAGCTTCACACCTCCGGGTATCCCGCCCAGTGATGCCACGAACTCGGATTTCTCCATACGCTCCGGCGTCGCGTATATCAGGTCGTATGCACCTTCCGACAGTTGCTGATAACGGCACTCGCGCTCCTGGCGATCCAGCGTGCTGTTAATGTACTCGGCGCGTACCCCTCTCCGTTTCAGCGCCGCCACCTGATCCTCCATCAAAGCGATCAGCGGGCTGAAGACCAGCGTCACGCCGTCACCCGGCATCGCCAGGGCGGGGAGCTGATAGCACAAACTCTTTCCCGATCCAGTCGGCATGACCACGAGGGCATGCCCGCCGGACATGATCCGATCGATGATCCGCCCCTGCAGCGGGTAGAGCGATGCAAATCCGAAGGTATTGTTCAGAATGTCTTCAATCACGGTGTTCTCCACTCCGATTTTTCATCGCGTGAGGATCGTGAGTATTGAGAGCATCTCTGTACCGACATGCAGGCCCGATTGCCCATATCGATCCGCGCACGACGAAATTCGCCACACCTTGGAGTATAATCGTCCAGGTGATGTCGCGGAGGCACGCACGTCCGATAGTCCGAAGTTCCACGAGAGGGGAATTCGAGTGAACAGGTATTCGCGAATCCACATTTTTCGAGGGTTGCTGTGTGTGTTGGCGGTGCCGGCAGTCCTTTGGGCGGACTCGGGTCTGATTGTGCCGGGGGCGACGCTCACCATCGAATACACCGTCCCTCGCTTTTATGAAGGGCCTAGTTGGGATCCGGTCTCGGGCAAGCTCTTTTTCACCACGCCCAATGACGATCGTACCATTCTGCGACTCGACGGGACCAATGATGCCTTCACCTGGCTGACCAATACCGAGGGTATCAACGGCACCTACCTCGGCATCGACGGGCGATTGCTCTGCGCCCAGGGAGAAGGCCGGCGGATCCTCAGCTACCGCATCGGTCCGAACGGCCCCGAGGACGAAATCATCCTGGCGTCCAATCCTGCCTGGAACACGCCGAACGACCTGGTGCAGACGTTGCGCGGCGACATTTACTTCACCACGCCCGATTTCCCGACGCGATCCACCAGCGCCGCGTATCGCATCGCCCCCGGCGGCGCCGTCACCCAGATTTTCAATGACATGACGCTGCCGAACGGCATCATTGCCTCCCTGGACGGCGCGCAGTTGTACGTCGGCGATTCGAACGACAAATTCTGGCGGACCTATCCGATCAATCCCGACGGGTCGGTCGGGCCGGGCGCGCTGTTCTTCAATCCCAATGTGCCCAACCAGGCCGATCCCGACGGCATGTCCATCGACGAGCTGGGCAATCTCTATTTCACCGGCCGCGGCGGCTTGTTCATCGTCTCCCCCGGCGGCACGGAGCTGGAGTTTATCAATGTCCCGGTCTTTCCCACCAACTGTACGTTCGGTGGTCCCGAGGGCCGCACGCTCTACATTACCGGTGCGAATCAGGTCTACAGCCTGGCCATGACCGTGCGTGGCGGGCAGTTCGCGTACGATTGCAACGGCAACGCCTTGCCCGATGCCTGTGACCTGGACTGCAGCGCGACCGGCATCCTCTGTACGCCGGGAAGCTGCGGCACGAGCACCGACTGCAACTCCAACGACACGCCCGATGAATGCGAATCTAACAACGACGGCGATGCGCTGATCGACGATTGCGATCCGGATGACGACAACGACACGATTCTGGACGGCCCGGACAACTGTCCCTGGGACGCCAACCTGGATCAGCTCGACAGCGACAACGACGGCGTCGGTGATGCCTGTGACGCTTGCCCCATCACGCTTCCCGGCCTCAGCGTCGATGCGGCGGGATGCTCCGTGCTTGTCCCCGGCGATATGGATCGAGACGGAGATGTCGATCTCGTCGATTTCGGGCGGTTTCAGGTATGCCTCAAGGGTGCCGGGCAGTCACAGGGCGAACCGACCTGCGCGTTGGCGAAGCTGGATGTGGATGATGACGTGGATGCCGGTGACCTGACGATCTTTCAGGGGTGTGTGTCCGGGGCTCGACTGCCGGCTGATCCCGGCTGCGCGGATTGATGACAAAAAGAGCCCGCGTTCCATCCGGAGCAGATGAAACGCGGGCATGTGAAGAGAATGATTCGAATGAAAAGTCAGCTTCCGGCGTTTTCCGTCGCGCTATCCGCCTGGCTGACTTCCTGCTTGGGCAGAATCACGGCGTCAATCACGTGAATGATACCATTGGCTGCCTCGATGTCCGTGCTGACGACGTTGGCGTCGTTGATCTGGACACCGTCGCTGGTATCAATCGTGAAGGCCTCGCCATTCACCGTCTTAACGCGGTCCTTGCCGATCAAGGATGCCGCGCGATGCTCGCCTGCCACGACATGGTACGTCAGGATGGATTTCAGCTTGCCCGTATCCTTGAGCAATGACTGAATCGTTCCAGCGGGCAGCTTGGCGAACGCCGCATCCGTCGGTGCGAACACCGTAAACGGTCCCTCGCTCCGCAGCGTGTCTTCGAGACCCGCGGCCTTGACAGCCGTCAGCAGCGTGTTGAACGAATTGGCTTCCTTGGCGACATCAAGGATATCTGCCTCGGGCAGAAGCACCTTGTTGATCACATGAATCACGCCATTGGCCGCGGTGATATCAGCCTTCACAACCTTGGCATCATTGATTATCACCTTATTCTTCTTGGCTTCAATTGAGACCTTCTGTCCCAGGACAGTCTTTGCATCATCCAACTTGACCACGGTGGATGACATCACCGCGCCCGGGATCACGTGATACTTCAGGATGGATCGCAGCTTCGGGGCATCCTTGACGAGTGCTTCCACTGTGCCCTTGGGCAAAGCGGCAAATGCCTCATCGGTGGGAGCCAGCACAGTCAGCGGTCCCTCGCCACGGAGCGTATCAAGCAAACCCGCAGCCTTGGCAGCAGTGAGAAGCGTCTTGAACTTCCCAGCTTCGGTGGCAACATCCACGATGTCGGCTTCCGGCAACATGACGCGGTCCACGACATGAATGACCCCATTGCTGGCCTTCACATCTGCCTTGATCACGTTCGCACCGGCTACGTTAACGCCGCTGGTCGTGTCGATCGGCAATTGCTGACCGAGCAACGACTTGGCGGCATCGACCTTGACAACATCCGCCGCCATTACCTTGCCCGGCACCACGTGGTAGTTGAGGATTGAACGAAGCTTGGGGAGATCATTGAGCAACGCGGGGACGGTGCCCTCGGGCAGTTTCGAGAAGGCTTCATCCGTGGGAGCAAACACCGTCAGCGGACCCTCACCGGCGAGTGCCTCGGCCAGTCCCGCCGCCTTGGCCGCCGCCAGCAGCGTGTTGAACGATCCGGCCGCACTGGCGACCTCGACGATCGTCCCCGGCTTCTCACTGACCTTCGTACTGGAGTAGTCGGACTTCTTTTCCGCCTTGGCGGTCTTGGCGTGGGCCTTCTCCGAGCCACAGCCTCCACAATGCGCTTTCACCTGCTGAAGCGGCATGAACGCGACAACGGCGAGCAGAGCCGCACACATCGATAACGATTTCCATTGACCAGATTTCATCAGAGCCTCCTGTCTGCTTGAATGACGACGGTTCCTCAGGTCACTGCGTGTGATCCTTACATCGCCAGGAAAATAGGAAGATGACCTTGGACCGACCACGAAAAATCGTTCAATTCGTTCAAGTTCTCGTCGGGGGCCTCTCTGATGTGAGATCGGGCGGGGTGGAATTTGCAAAAAGGAAAGAGGAAAGTCGATGTCGGGAATCCATGATCTCGTCACCCTGAAGTCGCCTGGTCGGTCGGAGGCGAGCCAGAACGAATCTCGCGTTCTCGGCGCAAGAAACGGAGCACCCGGGAGGGTTTCCCGGGTGCTCCGCAGTCAGTGTATGCAGATGGTAAGTCGACGGTCGTCTCAGTCGACTTCGAAGGCCGTGCTGACCACATCAAACGTGCCGCCGTTCAGCGAGCCGATGGCGTAGATCAGGTAAACGAAGCCGCCATCAAACGGCAATTCCACCGGCCCGAAAACGGGATCCGACATCATCGCGGGAAGAATGCTCACGTCGAAATCGCCCTCGAAGAGGTAGAGACTTCCCGAGTCGCCGTTGGATACGCCATCCAGGAAACGCGGGAAGGCAAAGCGTGTGTTCACACGCTCGATCAGGAGATCCACGGTCGGCGCCTCGGCGATGTGGAAGACGTTGACCAAGGCGAACGGTCCACCCGTCAGCACGTTATTCTCGAAGACGCTGGCCACGGGGGCACCAGATTCATCGAGATTGGCGGTAATCGAGTAGCTGACACCGCCCTCGAGTTCCACGCCATCGGCCTCGATCAGCGCCGGCTCACTGCACGGGCTGGCAAGATTCGCCGCACTGATGTCGATGTCGTACGTTCCGGCGAGCACGTCCACCGGTCCGGCGATGCTGCCGAACGTGAAATTCTCCAGCGTGCAGGCCCCATTGAGGGCGATGTCCACCGGCAGCGACGGGTCGAGACTGATGGCCTCGCCGGGCACGGCATGCACCACGACAATCGAAGCGGGTTGATCCACGGCTTTGACGAAGAGGGTAAATGTTCCGCTCTCCAGGGATCCCACTGCGTAAACAAGGTAGGCGCGATCGCCGTCAAGGGAGAGTTCCGCAGGGCCGAACACCGACTTTCTCTCGCCAGCGGGAAAAATCTTGGCGGTGTAATCCCCGGCAAACACCTGGGCGGCAGCATTGTCGCCGTTGCTCACATCTTCAACGGTGATAGGGCGGCGAAAAAAGCGCGAATCCCGTCGAAACTTCACGTCCACGGTGGGGGCGGCGGCCGCATGAAAAAGGTTGACGGTCGATTTACCCGGGTCAGTCTCGATGTCGTTGATGAAGACGCTCGCGGTGGGTGCGCCGTCGGCATCCAGATGAGCCACGATGGAATAGCTGACGTCGTCCTCCAGAACGACGCCATCGGCGAAGATCAGACCGTCTTCGCTGCAAGGGGTAGCCTCATTGGCGGGGCGAATCACGATGTCATAGGTGTCGGCGGGGATGGGAATCGGCCCGAGAATGTCGCCGTACTGTAGGTTGGTGACATCGCATGATCCATTAAGCGTGATATCCACGGGCAACGCAGGATCAAGGCCGACATCTTCGCCGGGGATCGCATGGACGATGTAGGCGGAGGCATCGGCCCAAGCCGAAGTGGCGAATGCAAGGCTCGCCGCGACGGACAGCAGCAGGGTGGGTTGTCGACGGTTCATGGAATTTCTCCTTTCCAGGTGGGAAACAGTACTGAAACGTTAAAGGGTGACCATCAATGCCCCTCGCCGGCGGCATCGAAACATGAGTGTTGAAAGAAGGTCTTACTGTCTTTAGCGATGACTTATAGGGCTGGCCCTGATCGAGCGGCCATGCGATCACGCGGAATCTTGAAAAATCAGGGATGCTCGTAGTTTTCGAAGACAATGAAGGATGTCGTCGCCGGACATCACACGGCCGTGATCGGCAAAACCCAGGCGGCCGACTGAATTGGATCAGGAATCAGGCAAGGAGCCCGACCTGCGCCGGGGCAGGGTTCCATGAGCTGGTGCTGTCCACGGGAGCAACGAGTGGCGGAAATCAGCGAAGGGTATCAGCGGGGCAAGATGAGGGCCCGTCCGGTCGGAGGCAACGGAGAGGGCGGGATTCGAACCCGCGGTACGGCTATGACGCCGTACGCCGGTTTAGCAAACCGGTGCATTCAGCCACTCTGCCACCTCTCCACGAGGCAACGTCGCACGTTGGCCACTCGCCAGTAGTGTATCCCGGAGGCGGAGTGTGTCAAATACGCTCCGGGTCCGACTGCATCGAGCCCGCAGGCCGGGTCTCGATTGGCGGCGAGACGAGAGCCGAATGTGAATGGCAGGGGGCCGTGCCCGCACTCTGATCGGTCGCTCGACCCTCAGAATTTCCCGTCGCGCGTTTCAAAGTGCGTGGGTTTGTTGAGCGTTTCACCGCCGATGCGAACCCAGTGGGACACCCAGTCGATCATGGTCTTCAGCGAGACGGCGGGCGGGCCGAAGTCGCGGACGAAACGTGCCGCGTTGTTCAGCAGGGCGTCGGGTTGTTCTTCGCCCTGGAAGATCGGCGCTTTGCCCAACTTCTCGCCGAAAGCCTCGGCCAGCGTCCTGACTGACAGCACCTCCGGGCCGGTGAGATTGAGCAGGTATGGCGGCGTCGCGCAATGTTCGAGACCGCGCAGAATGGCATCGTTGGCATCCCCTTGCCAGAGCACGTTGACGTGGCCCATATGGAGATCGACCGGCCGACCGTGAAAGACGTTGGACGCGATATCATGCAGAACGCCGTAGCGCAGATCGATCGCATAATTGAGCCGGACGATGGCCACGGGAATGTTGTGCTTCTCGGAAAAGTACTGAAACATCCGCTCGCGCCCGAGGCAGGACTGGGCGTACTCGCCGACGGGGCCGACCGGGTGACTCTCGTCCGGGCCGCTTCCCGTGGCGGGGGTGAGCGGATAAACGTTTCCGGTCGACAGTGCGACGATGCGGGCGTTTCGAAACCGTTCCGCGACGCGGGCGGGCAGATACGTGTTCATCGCCCAGGTCAGCGGTTCGTCGCCGGTGGATCCGAACTTCCGCGCCGCCATATAGATGACGTTCGGGCAGTGCGGTAGATCGGTCAGAGCTTGATCGTCGAGCAGGTCAGCGGCGATGGTTTCGATGCCCCAGGACTCCAGCTTCTTGCGCGCAATGGGATCGCTGAACCGAGCCACGCCGATGACCCGCGACCCCGAGTCGATGGCATCCAGCGCCCGTCGTGCAAGGCGCGCGAGCGTGGGTCCCATTTTCCCCGCTACCCCGAGGACCAGAAGGTCGCCGGAGACACGAGATAGAGATTCCTTCAGGTGCTCGCCCGGCCGCGTCATCAGTTCGTCAAGCTGTTCCTCGTTCTCGATTGTCACGTGTGCCATGCAAACATCCGTTCGCGTGAATGACTCTTCATTGCGTCAAGGCTTCCCCACCGACGGCGGTAATTCTAACGGTATCGGCATCATGGGGCTACGACAGAGGAGTGGAAAGCGTTGCCGGACTGCGTCACAATAGAGAGATGAAGTCAACGGGCAACTGTTCATCCGCACCGATCATCCTGGGCATCGAGACGTCATGCGATGAGACGTCCGCTGCCGTCGTGGCAGGCGTGTGTGACGTCCGGTCCAATGTCGTGGCCACGCAGTTCGACGTCCATGCCAAGTACGCAGGCGTCGTGCCGGAACTGGCGTCACGGGCACATCTCGAGAATCTGGATGGTGTGATTCAGGAGGCGATGGAGCGGGCGGGCGTGACTGCCGACGCGCTTGATGCCGTGGCGGTGACACAGTGCCCGGGACTGCTGGGATGCCTGATGATCGGCGTAACGGCGGCCAAGACGCTCGCCATGGTGTGGGGCAAGCCGCTGATTGGTGTGAATCACATTCACGCGCATGCCCACAGCGCCGCCATCGAGCTTGGTGGCCATGCCCCCTGGCCGGCAGTGGCGCTGGTGGTCAGTGGTGGGCATACGTCGTTGTATCAGGTGGCCGGACCGCTGGAGATCGAGCTGCTGGGATGCACGATCGATGATGCCGCCGGTGAAGCATTCGACAAGGTCGCGAGCATCCTCGAACTCGGCTTTCCCGGTGGACCGGTGATCGACCGGTTGGCGAAGACGGGCAACCCCAAGGCATGCCGTTTTCCGCGCACGATGCTGGCGAAGGATTCCCTGGACTTCAGCTTCAGCGGGCTCAAGACGGCCGTGCTGTATCATGTGCACGGGCCGGGCAAGACGACGGGCGGCCTGGCAAAGCTGAGCGAGCAGGACATCGCCGACGTGGCGGCGAGCTTCCAGGCGGCGGTCGTGGAGGTCCTGGTGGCCAAGACGATGCTCGCCGTCGAACAGACGGGCGTGAAGACCGTCGTGGTAGGGGGCGGCGTCGCGGCGAACGGCGGCCTGCGTGAACAATTGTCCGCCGCCTGCGAAGCGCGAGACATCACGCTGCACCTGACGCCCATGAAATACTGCACGGACAACGGTGCGATGATCGCCTCACTCGCGGTACAGATGCTGGCAGCCGGCAAGACCAGTGAACTGGATCTGGAGCCACGCGCGCGATCTTGAAATCAAACCCCTTCCGCGCGAAGTTTCTCCAGCGGTTCCGTCCAGTAGTCCGCGTACTTCTGCTGCAGGTCGTCCAGGCTCATGCTTTCGGTATCGATGGGATAATGCCCGTTCTCGAACGCGTAGTCGTACATGGCGATGACGTTGCGCGGGCGCGTTTCGGCCAGGATGTTGTGGATCTGGTTGAACACGAATCCGCCGCCGGGCGCGAGAACCTGAATCCGCCGCTTCACGTCTTCAAGCACCTGCTCCGTCGACCCTTTGAACAGCACGGAGTGCGTATCACAGCCCGCGCCCCAGATGGTCATCTCCTTGCCGAACTCCTTCTTGATGACGGCGGGATCCATGTTGGCGGCATCGGTCTGCACCGGGTTGAAGATCTGCACGCCGGCATCGATGAGATCGCGGAAGAACGGCATCATCGCGCCGTCGCAGTGGAACATGACCGCCGCCTTGCTGTTCCGGCGGATATAGTCAATCAGCTTGCGATGATAGGGCAGCAGGATCTCGCGATAGAGCTGCGGTGAGAGCAGCGGCGCCTTCTGACTGCCGAGGTCGTCGCCGATCACAATGACGTCGATATTATCCCCCACCGCCGCGAGGTACTTCTTCAGCCCCTCGAGCAGGCTGTCCGTCAGGCGATCCAGGAAGTGGCGGGCGAGATCCTCGTCCTCGACGATCCGCACGAAGAGTTCATCCCAGCCGAGAATGCCCTGCGCGTTTTCGACCACGGTCCCGTACATACCGACGATGGCGCGATCCGAGGCCGCGCGGAGGCGGGCGGACTCCGCCTTGAGATACTCGACTTCCTCGTCGCTGACGCGCAGGCGGGAGATGTGGTTGCCCTCGCCCGGCGTATCGAAGAAGCGGTCGATATCCTGCTTCGTCTGCGAGCTTGCGAGCGGGCTGTGGTACAGCATGAAACCGTGCAGTCGCGTCTTCGGCAGCTTGGCGATCAGCGTGTCGCCTTCGTACCAGCACGTATCCCCGCTTTCATCGACAACGGGGGTGAACTCCTCGCTGACGAGCACCCTCTTGCCCGGCAGCACCTCCCACTCTTTCCATGCCTGGTTGCGAATGCCAAGTGATGTACGGTACCGGTGAAGCTGCACCGTGTCGCTGTGCATGCGGTCGAGGATGGCTTCCTCGATGTCCGGAATCTGCCCCCAGACATGGTAGAGCTTCGGCAGGCCTTCCTGGATGCCGAGGGCGCTCTTGAGCTTGAGATACGCGAGGATGGAGATGCTCGACGACGCGTGCGAGCCGAAGTCGATTGGGATCCGGTCCGGTTCTTCGTGATTGATCGCCGCCAGAACGCGTTCGCGTGAGTTCATACGCCCATCCCCATGATGCCTTGACTTACCGTTGGTCAATCGAGCGTGACACTATGGCGGATCCACTCGGGTCTGGCAAGGTTGCTGTTGATGCGGCGTCGCTCCTCGGGGATCATGACAAGGGCAATGACGCAAGGGAAGAGCAGCCCTCATGAAAGGATATGGAAATGCGTGATGTGAAGACGGCCCTGCGTGACGGGCGGATCGCCCTGACCCTCTGGATGGGTGTTCTTCTGGCGGCGGCTCCGGCCCGCGCGGCCGAGATCCCCGATGGCGCGACCGCGCGTTACCTGGCCATCGGTCCGGGCGAGAAGTCCAAGCGGCTGGTCACCGACTTCCGTCTGACGAAGCTGGGCACGGTCGATCACGAAGGGGAGATCTACACCGACTGGCAGATGGACGCGGCCTTCGAGAACGACAACTCACTGTCCGTCCGTGCCGTCAGCGCGCACGCCCCGATGACCGAGCCCACCGGTTGCGGGCGGTTTCTGCGTTACCGGCTGCGCCTGCCGGACGGCGAGGTGCGCGAGTACCGCCACGCGCGGACCGGCCTGGCCGAACTTCCGGCCGTCGCCTTCCGGGAGATCCTTCTGCCCACACCGGACGCCCAGCCGATCTTCATCGACGGGTTCGCCGGTGGCGGACGCTACCTGGGGCAGGTCCTTCTGCTGGAAGACGTACGCCGCGACTACACGGTCGAACCGGTGGAGGACGGCCGGGTGATCCAGCTGCAACCGGACCTGTTGATCGGCACGGCCCGCAGCTTCCGCGATGACGGCACCGGCCGCCATCCTGAGCCGACGTCGAACTACAGTTTCGTGGATTACGTCAAGGAGGACTTCGATCAACTCATCGCCGCCGGGACCAACTACTTCGGCGTCAAACCGAAACAGAAGAAGCTCATCATCGATCGCGACGTCTACTATCGCGGGCCGATCAAGTTCCCGGAGGACTTCTACCGCAGCAATCATCTGCCCGACCCGATGTTCCTCGACGAGCCGATGATTCGTCTCGGCTGGCAGGAGGTCGCCCCGCCGGAGATGGATCATCCATTGCAGATGGCGAGCTTTCTCAAGTCGCGCGTGGAGCACCTCTACCAGACGCGCAGCGCGATCAACGCCCTCCTGAACCACCTCGCCGTGTACGGCGCGTACCCCAAGGTGAACCGGATGGACTTCCTCATGGCCCCGTGCTGGGAGACGGAATACCAGACGGCGTTCTACCAGATGGCCGCCGGAGCACCGGGGCTCGTCCACGAAGGACGCTACGTCGAGCAGGGTATGGGCTGGGATCCGGATCTGCTCTTCGGGCCGGGGCTCGAGATGAGCACGAAGGAGATGCTGCTCTGCTACTACGCATTCATGCGTGGAGCGGCACGGGCCTTCGATGGCGACTGGGGCATGAGCATCTACGGCCAGTCCGACCCCGCCATGCGCGAGGAGGCGTTGACCCTTGCTTACGACATGGGCGCGCGGTACCTCTGGTTCTGGACGTCGGATCACGATCATCACATGGAATTCCCGTTGCAGGTGAAGCTGGCCCAGGTGGTCAAGGATCATGCCGCCGCGCGACCGCCGCGCGACATGGCGGTACTGCGGCGGGCGGCGAAGGTCGGCGTCGTCTTTCCCGCAGGGTATACGCTGAGCTGGGACCGCATGTGGCAGATCCAGTCCTTCGCCCACGAAAACCCCAACCGCACCGGCACGACCTATCGTGAGGTGGTCGCCGCCGCCATGTGGGAAGGCGTACGCTGCGCGAAGCGCGGCATTGCCTTCGACTTCACCCACGATCATGAGAACCTGCCCCACCTCGGCTATGAGCGGTTGATCCGCATTCACGAGGATGCGAGCGTGACGCTGGAGCCGGGCCACATCGATGCCGATCCGCGGGCGCTGAAGGTGAGCCTGAAGGTGGATGAGGACGCCGCACCGCTGGTCGCCGGCAAGGAAGAAGCCGATCCGCGCGGCGAGCCGGTGACGGCTTTCGCGGTGAACACCGGCGGCATTCGCGTGGACGGACAACTGAATGAGTGGAAGTCGGCGGACTGGATCGTGCAGAAGGGCGTGCCGTCAGCGTATGACGACACCGGCTGGGACGGGCCTGAGGATTTCACGGCGCGAATCGCCTTCGCCTGGGGTGCGGATCATCTCTACGTGGCGGCGAAGATCGATGACGATCGTCACGCCCAGCCTCTTTACGGTTGGGACGCATGGAAAGGCGACAGCTTCCAGATCGGCATCGACGCCTTGAACGAAAACAACAAGCTCGGCTTCAACGACCGCCAGCACGAGATCGGCTTCTTCCGCACGGACGATGGCCGCTCGGTGGCGTGGCGCTGGCACGGGCAGTGGGGCCAGGTACATCGGGAGATGCCGTCGGTCCGCGTGGTGACGCAGCGCGACGCACACGCCGGTGTGACGACGTACGAGGCCGCCATCCCGTGGAGTGAGATCACCCCCATGACGCCTCGAACGACGCCGACCGTCGGGATCGGTGTGATCTTCAACGATGCCGATGCCGGACTGCGCGAGACCTTTCACGAGTCCTCGCCCGAGTCGCAGTCGCTCGGCAAGAACCCGGTGTGGTTCCGCAAGCTGACGCTGGCGTCCCCGCAGGAAAGTGGCGATGGCGCTGATGACGCGGCGATTTCTGCCGATGCGAATGCGAGCGTACTTTTCGGGCGGATGGTCGTGCCGCGGGGTAAGCCGTGGACCGTCGATGTGATGACGGCGGCGGAATCGACGCAGGAGGTCAGGGTACAGGCGCATCTCGAGGCGTTGTCGCCGAATCGGACGCTCCCGGCGACGTCGCAGGTGATGCTGCCTGCCGCGCCGAACGTCCAGACCACGCGCGTGAACGTTACCGCCGACGTCCCGCCCGGCCGCTACCGGCTGACCATGACCGTCACCTCGCCGCAGGGCAAGGTCATCGCGAGCAATTCTCGTGTTGTGTTTGTGTATCCCGCAGACGAGTACTGAGGCCGCCAATCACGATAAGCCGGCATCTGACATGACGCAGCGAAAGTAGTTGAACCGCTCTATTTTCCATAAGTGTGGATTCTGAAGAGTCAGCGATTAGAAGTGATCACGGATCAGCGTGAGCGTTGCCGTCTCCAGCAGGGTGCCACGGCTCTACAACCGGTTCTTCACAACTGACGACATCGATCACCTCATCAGGGGACCAGAGCCGGTAGTGCCTGGCCGGACCGACGAGATGCTGGAACAATCCATGGTGCTGATTCACATAGTCGAGATACCTCGAACGTGAATAGACACGGAGCGTATGATCGTCGTCACACTGCTCGTATTCGTCGAAAACAGTGTAGCGCTCATCCACCACCTGCCAGGCAATCGTTTCTGGGAACCGCACCGAAAGCAACCGGCTGCTTTCGCATATTTCAATTGAGTGCAAATCGTCAATCGAGGCTGCATGGAAATGTAACAATTGCGACTCGTCGCTTCGGCGACCCTCAACCAGAATGATACGAAGCCAGCCTTGGTAGTTGACGGCGTGAATGAACCAGTATGGGACATCGTCTAGAATCGCACGCAAGGAGCACCTTGATGATTTCACCTCAAAGTTCCATTGGAATTTCTTGATCGTCTCATGAAGGCTTACGCCGGTTCCTCGATCTGCGCGGAGAAAGAAGTGGGCTTCGGGTCGACTGAAGTGTCGAAAAAGTAGCGGGTAAGCCAGGAGTCGTTGTCGCGCTTGACCCACGTCACGTGGAGGAGGTTCCTGTCCACAGAGGTCTGGCCGGCAAAAAGCTCCTTCATTCGCCTGAGCACAGAATCACTTTCCCTGCCACATTCGAATCGAGAGGGCGTTGCGAAGTCCGCCGCCCGGTTTTCATTCTCGAACGGCGAACCAAGCGGTTACGCGTCAACCGGAGTCTTTCTTCCGGTCTATCGGCAGAAGCTCGTTCTCTCACGCCTGGTATGTATCCGGTTCGTCCACGCGGGAGAGGCGGTCGGACATCTGCGAGGAGAGATCGCGGCGAACTTCCGGGTCGGCGTTCAGCACGCCCCAGTCGGGAAAGCGCTTCTTGATCGCCCACGCCCGCGCCTCGCCGTAGTGCTGCGTCAGGTTCTCCCAGTCGAAGTGCGCGGCGTGCTGTTCGACGCGGTACCGCATGTCGATCCGCTCGCGCGGCGACATGCGCGTCAGCTCGTACAGCCAGCTCGATACCTGGATGACCGTCTCGTAGAACGTCCGGCCGCGCCGGCGGGCGACGAAGATGCCATTCTTGTCATGCTCGGGGAAGTGGCTCATGACGTACGCGCCGAAACCGCTGAGATCGCTGGTGATGGCGGGGATGCCGCGGATGATGCACTCCATCGGCGTGTATCCCCACGGTTCGTAATACGAGGGGAAGACGCCGAGATTGCAGCCGCGGACGAACTCGTCGTACTCCAGGCCGAGCACCGGGCTGGTCGACGTGATGAACTGCGGGTGAAACACGACCTTGACCGGGTCGCTGACGTGATTGCAGAGCCCCCGGTGGCGGAGGTGCTGCAGAATGCTGTCGGACGAGTCGTTCTCGAGATCGTGTGTCACAATGGTCGGCGGCGGACCGGAGTGGTAGGCGTGCACCATGCGTTTCAGCCGCACCCGCGCGTATTCGTCCAGCAGGTCGTTCAACTCGGGCATCCGGCCTTCGGAGACCGTGCGCATCAGCCGCTGGCTCATCTCCTCGCTGATCGCCTCGCAGGTGTCGCGGATGTCGCCGAACATCGCCTGCCGATTCAGGGTGGTCACGTTCAGCGATCGGTAGGGGGCGGGCGCGATGATGAACGCCACGACCGTCACGCCGCTGGGCTGCGCCTTGAGCCGCCGGTTGAGGTCGTGCAGCGCCTCGATGAAGACGTCGAATCCCTTGTTACGCGGCTCGTAGCGACCGGCAGTGAAAATGTACAGTGTCTTGTCGAGATCGAACTGGTAGCTCGGAAAGAAGTGGCCCATCACGAATTCGTGAATGTGCTGCTTGCTCTGACGGTGCAGCATCTGGAATTCATACGGGGCGGCGAACCGCTCGATGTTCAGCCCGTTCGGCACCAGCACCTCGGGCGATCGGCCGAGAAACTGCTCGGACTCCATGGCGGTGATGCCGGAGACCGTCGTGAACACGTCCGCGGAGTGCGCCGCCGCCCGTTCAATCATGAACCGGTGGGCGAACTGGTGATCGTACGCCACGTCTTCGCCGTTGATCTGCTTGAGATGATCGTACAGCTCGACGTTGGCGGCGCTGAGACTCCGCCCGACCAGCGTGGCATGCGTGGTGAACACCGTGGCCACGTCCACACCCCAGGATTTCATCAGGGGCAGCGCTGCACCACCCTGCCACTCGTGAAAGTGGGCGAGAATCGGGCGGTCGTTGACGCGCGATCGCATCGCCTGGAGCAGCCGCGCCGTCGCATGGCCCAGCGCCACGATGCCGTCGGTCTCGGCATCGTTCTCCGGCAAACCGATGTTCGTGTCCTTCCAGTAGTAATACTTGAATTCGTTTCGGGCGTGGAAGACCGATCCGAGATCGCACAGCAGCACCTGCGGCCGGCCGGTGATCAGCCAGTGGCCGTAGTGCCAGTGCAGCCCCTCGTCACGCAGTTCCGCGATGGCATCGGCGAGGACACCGCTCGGTTCCGCCGCCTCAAATTCGAACTTCGCCCCGGGATCGCGAAACGGGCCGAGCAGAATGTAGTTGGATTTCCACTTGTTGACCGTCGCCGGGGCCTTGCTGCGCAGGACCGTGTAGATTCCGCCGGTCTGGCAGCAGACCTCCCACGCGATCTCGAACAGCAGGGGGGCCTGGCGATGATTGTTCGCCACCCGCGCCAGGTTGGTGCGGACGTTGGAGTGCTGTCCGTTGGGGGGCACTGAACTCATGATACTTGCAAGTATTGTTTCAGGGATCGGGGGAGCATTTCGCCTTCTCGCGGGCGACGCCATCCCCTCACGCGTTCATCCGTTGTTGACCACATCGTCAACCCGGTCGTGAATCTCCAGGACGTTATGTAAACCGGTCACCTTGATGGCACCACGCACGCGCCGATCGATATTGATCAGGGCGATTCGCCGGTTGTCGAGCTGGAAGCTGCGGCTGAGTTTGGCCAGGGCACCCAGGGCCACGCTGGGGGCGAAGCGCACTTTCGCCAGGTCGAGCACGATCGGCACCGAGGGACGTTCCGCGGAAGCTTCGTAGATCTCGTCCACCATGCTTTCCGTCGCCATCTCGTCCAGCTTGGACTTCAGGACGGCGATCAACAGAACATGATCGTGCGCGACGATTTGTGTGACTTCATTGGCGTCAGACATGGAAGAACCTCAGCCATTCAATTCGGAAGTTCATTCTAGCCTTGGATGGCAATACTTGGAAGGGTGGGCGCGTGGTGAAATGAGCTGCCGGCGCCGGCGGAAGCCTCAGATCCGCATGCCGATGATGCGGGACTCGAAGGCCAGTTGGCCGTCCAGGAACGCCTGCGTATCGGAAATCGTCCTTCGGGGCTTCAGCTCGATGATTTTGCCGATGTAGACCAGCGTCGCCGGCGGCGCGATCGAAAGCCGGAATTTCGTGTTCTCCACCCCCGCGAAGCCGAGGAAGGCATTGGTTTTCAGGAGGCGACTGGCCGAAAACGACGCCACCTGGGCCGCCGTCTCGATCATCAGCACCCCGGGCAGCAAAGGACGGCCTGGAATATGGCCACGTACCCAGAACTCGTCTTCACGTACCTCGCGAATCGCCACCGTGATCCGTGCTTCCTCGTCGAAATGGACGACCCGGTCAAGCTGCATGAACTCATGCCGGTGCGGAAGCGTCTCGTAAAGCTCGTCCTGGGAAAAAACGACTTTGCCGAGGTCAAGGCGATTCAGATCAATGAACGGCTGAGCGGCCATGGTCGGTCCTCGCTTTCTGCCATGGTATGACCGAAGCGCATTTGCCCACCGCCTGCTGAGCCATCCGCGGACACGCGGGGACACTCAGCCGGTAACAGCGCGTTTTCGGTGTTGAAGTCGGCTTAATCGTCCGCCGAACGGACTTCGAGGACTTTTTTTCGCACTTCCTGTGCGGTGGCTTTGATGTCCTGCATCATCTTGCGGACACGCGTGCCGGCGGCCTTGTTGCCACCCTCGGCCTTGGCGACATCTTCCGCGGCGGATTCAATGAGCTGCTTGAGTTTTTCGTATTCTTCCATTCTGTATTTTCTCCTTGGTGCCCTGCCCGCGCCTGCAAGGTGTCAGGGCCCCCTTTTCAGGGTGTGGTGAGTCCTTGTTCGAGGTCGAAGTCTAGCAGACGGTTCACGGGATTGTAAAGAGCCCTTCCGGGCTCCGGAATACCATCAGATACGATCGATTTGAACACTATCTACGACAGTACTGAATACAAATTCATTATTTAAAAACGTTTAGGTTTTCTGTGGCCTGCGGAACGCACCTTCTCCTGGTCGTTGTCTTTCTCGAGCGCAAAAAAGTTGCCCGCATCCCGGTCCGGAGGCGGGCAACTGTGAACCCGGTGATCTGACATGCGATGCGCCGGCAGGCGGAACAATCAGCCGACCGATTCGAAGTACTCCTTCGAGCCGTCGGGATCGGGCTTCATCGTCTTCTCGCCCGGCTTCCAGTTGGCGGGGCAGACCTCGCCATGCTCTGCCACGTACTGGTAGCCCTGGATCAGCCGGAGGGCCTCATCCACCGAACGTCCCACGGCAAGATTATTGATCGTGTAAGACTGGAGGACGCCCTTGTCATCGATGATGAAGATGCCCCGCGCCGCCACGCCGCCGCCGAGGAGCACATTGTAGCTCTGCGACACCGACTTGGTCACGTCGGCCAGCAGGGGATACTTGATCTCGCCCAATCCGCCTTTGCTGCGCGGGGTGTTCTTCCAGGCCAGGTGGCTGTACTGGCTGTCGATGGAGGCACCAATGACGCTGGCGCCGATCTTGTCAAATTCGTCGATACGATCGCTGAAGGCGATGATTTCCGTCGGGCAGACGAACGTGAAGTCCAGCGGGTAGAAAAACAGAACAGTGTACTTACCGCTGATGGACTGATCGCCGATCTTCAGCGTGCCTTGGTCATAAGACAGGTCCTGAAAGCCGTGGCCGACGACGCACGTGCCTTGAAAGGCGGGGGCGGGCTGGCCGACCTGAAGGGGGGTGCATTGCGATTGTTCCATTGTCTTGTCTCCTTTAGCTCGTGTTATCTCGTTCCGACTCTTGTGAACGCCAATATCCGAACCCTGTGGCATTCCGGACCGGCAACGGTCGGAGACCCAGGGCCATCACCGAATCAGCAGACGACCGAACAGAACGAACTGCCGGAAGGGGAAGCCTTCCGATCATACCTGTACGTCCGACCGCCGTTTCCAGACCAGACATTCCATGCGTCGGGGATAACGGTTGAATTTCAGGCGACCCGGGGATTCTCAGATCTCCTGAACCCTATGGTAGCCCGGGCCTGCCTGCAGGGCCAGCGGGTGCTGCGAGCAAATGGCGGGTTTCATGGGAACCGCAGGTCGAGGACGAATGCCTTCCATTGCGCTTCGAATTCTTCGAGGTCCTTCTGCCCCAGGACATCCAGCAGCGTGCCGTGCCCGGTGGGATCAGTCGTCGCCCTCTCCCGAAACTTGTGGTAATAGGAGCGGAGGAGTTCATTCTCCTGAAGGTGCAGGCAGAGGTAGCGGGCCTGCGCGTAATGGAGACCCTGGTCGCCGTTGTAGAACTCGTCCGCAGCCAGGGTCAACAAGCGTTCAAGGGGGATCGTTCGATCTTCCCGGATCGCGTTCTGCAGCCCCGCCAGTCTCCAGTTCGTCAGGCCGACGATACGACCGTTGCGTTCGGAGGATTGTTCGTACAGAGAGCCAAGACCTTCATTGAGCCAGGGTGGGCAGTCGGGAAAATCGGCCTCGATGAAGGGATGAACGAGTTCGTGAACCAGGGTTCCACCGCCGGTGGCGATATTCATGATCAGGGCTTTATGCTCGTGGGCATAGTAGCCGAACGGGGTATGCGGCACGTGGTGGAAGAGTCTCGGAACATTCTCACGGTAGCTGTGTTCATCCTTGAACAGCCAGATGGTCAAGATGTCGAGCGGCTCCTTGCGGAAGTACTCCTGCCGCAGTCGTTCCACCGCCCAGCGCACGGTGTGGGTGGCACGGTGCCGAACGCGTTCCGGAGGCTCGTCCCCGATGACGATATAAGGGGGCTCGATGACGGCGGTGAAGCCGGTCAGGTCAACTCGGGAACGCAGGTTCTGCAGTTCGACCTCATACGCGGAGCGGGGCCGCGCGTCCGGAAGGAGTGGGGGATCCGCGGCGATCTCGGATGTCGCTGGTGACTCCTTGTCGGGTAGGAGGGGAAGCTGCGGATGGGAGAGTTCTGGCTCGTCAGGATGGGGCTGGATATCACTCGCTTCGGAAGTGCAATTGCGGGAGCCAGGGTGGCCGGATCCGGCAAGCACCAGGAGTGCCATCAGAGCAGTCACGAGCCAGGCTTGAGACCCACAGCCATCCATAGCCCTTTGGACGATTCGAATACGTAGGAGTTGCACGGAAAAGCGGCGAATCCCGGAATTCGCACAGTGCCTAGGCAGTGGCACGCAGATGCGGCGGCGAAACGAGGGGACTCATGTTAAGTTGTTGCTGTTTCTGCGTTTGCGTCGCAATAGCGGGTCGTGAACTGGACCCGGGGACCTCAGGGTCCTGCGGAAGCGCGGGATGACGGACCGGCGTCATCTGGGGTCGCTAAGAATACAACTGATTTTTTTTAATTGAGGTCTTATATTCAGCGCAACAAGTGATTAGAATAGGCAACGTCGTGTGTCGAATGCAAGCACGGCAGGAGACTGGATTTCTCTTGGAGGGTCGACCCATCGATCATCCGAGATGGTGGGTTTCAGAAGGGCTCATTACTCCGGATTAGCAAGGGTTGAAGTAGGCGTCGATGGATGCTGTTCAACTCTTCACTGGGGGTGAACATCCTTCAAGCCCACGAGATTCCCAGGGAGGGGGGCTTGAGCTTGATCTCCCCATACAAGCCCAACCCAACTCCGAACTGAGCATCATTGCCGAACGCCCTGATCGGGTCGGGTTGTTCGGTTAAGTCCCCGGGGGGACGGATCCCCAAATGAGTATACCAGACGCGTGAATCGTGCCTCGGCGCATTCGATGGCGGCGGTATGTTTCTGCCGTGTCAGAACGATTTGCATTATCGGCAGGCTTTCGAAGCACGCCGGAGTGATCGGGGAGTCCACCGATGCGATATGCCCATCGTCCGCATAACTGCATCATGATCAAGTGTGTGGCAGAGACTGCGGTGCGTTTCGTCCTGCATATCGTTCACGCTCGAAATCTGTATTGGCATATCGATTGCCTTATAGACGCGTGTTGCGCCTCACGGTCGAAAAAGAGCTGTTCGTGTATGAGACGTCATCAACCAAGGGGAGTTCGACCGTCCACAATTGGCTCACGCCCTTTGTTTCACTTTCATTCCTTCTTCGCACGAATGACGAGGATCGTGAATATGGCTAGGTTCACATCCTTGAAAAGTACGGCACCCCTTATCACTGCATCGTATGATCATGCTGGCAGAGATCGCGTTGCAGGGGCAAGGGTTTCTGAAGAAGGCCATGCTGCCGGCCAATGCCTGGGGACGGGGCATGCCGCACATTATGGGAATCTCAAGGGTAACGAGCATCGGCCCTGGTGGGAAAGTTCGCCGAATTTTCTCAGCCGGTTGATCAAAGATCAACGAAACGGCGAGCGATTTGGGTATAATGAATGGAAAGCAGGCTGGCTTGATCCATTCCTCCGGGGGGGACGTGTTCAAGCAGAGCAGGAACCGCATGGACATTCGTCGCGCGCCTCCCATCGCCGACGAGGTGGTAACTGCCTGAGGACCGATAGCATATTTCTCCCCGTATTTGGAATCCTAATTCCCCGGAAGACGGGGCGCCGGTGATCAATCGGGATCTCGGCCGGGCCTTCATTGGAGCTGGACGCAGCAGTTGTTGAATGAGACGGCCTCGACGAACGAGAAGGGTGGTCAACACGTGTACGAGTTGGACGGCGGATTGCAGACGATACCCACAGAAGTGACTGGGGAAACACCGCGCGCTTTCACGCAACGCATCCAGGGCGTGGTGCTTGCCGGCTCGCATTCCTGGGGAGACTGTGTGGTCAAAGAGGTGGTGTCACAGCTTCAATTGCCGATCGGAACACAGCCTCTGCTTGGCCATATGATGGAATGGTTCAAAGGTGTGGGGGCTACCACGACGACCCTCTGCGCGAACAGCCGAACCCGGAGCCTCTTTCGTCACTTCGGTGATCACTGGTCGTTCGGGGATCACGATGCAGAGGACATGGAGATTCACTATCTCGAGGATCGCATGCCCCGCGGGCCCGCCGGCTGTATTCGGGACGCGGCCTCGTTCCAGGACGCGGACCTGTTCGTTGTCGTAGAATGCGGGATCCTGCCATTGCTTCCGCTCAACGAGATAGTGGAGATGCATCTTCGATCTCAGTCGCTGCTCTCCCTGGTCGTGGCTCGTCGTCAGTCGGGTCGGACCATGGTGGATGAACCGGGCGGTATCTACGTGTTCTCGCGCGAGGTGATGGATCGGATTCCGGAGCGGGGCTACCAGGATATCAAGGAAATGCTGATTCCGAAGCTCCACAAGGAAGGTATTTCGGTCGGCGCGTATGAGGTCGGCGGACATCTCCTGCCGAGGATCAAGGGCGCGGCGTCGTATCTTGCCGTGAACAAGTGGATGCTCGAGCGAATGGCGGAATCAGGCCATGTCCCCTCGGATTATTCCCGCGAGGGCGAGGCGTTGGTACATCGCACAGCGCGGATCGAAAAGGACGTGGAATTGATCGGTCCGGTCCTCGTCGGTGCGGGTTGCCGGGTGCGACCGGGGGCGATGATCATCGGTCCGACGACCGTGTCCGACGGCTGCGAAATCGGCTGCAATGCCGTGGTCAGCCGATCAGCGCTGTGGAGTCAAAGCCGGGTAGGCGACCGCTCCGTCATCGATCAGTCCATTCTGACGCATCACACGGTGGTTGAGCCGGGTCGCCATATCAGCGAAGGCATCGGTGTCATGCCGCCGACCCGCGCCAGGATGCGGGCGGAGGTGGGCTCGATGTCCTGCCCGTCACGCGCCACAGCCTGCAGCAAGGAAGTCTCTGCCAAGGCTGCCGACGTGACGGTCTCATCTCGCCGGGTGCGCTCGGAGGCACGCCGACCCGTGACGACGGGCAAGGAATAGTCGGAGGGATGGGGCCATGGCCTCGACGATCGAGCCGGGCGGCTTGATCCATCGGAGTGGAGCGAGAAGCTGAAGGACAAAGGGCTGAGCAGCCAGGGTGGGGATCTCGAATGTCACTGAAAGTCATCCTTCTGGACGGTGAAGCATTTCAGAACAGGCCGCAGCGGCAATCGCTCCTTTCCCTGCCGATGGCGGACGGCTGTGTGCTGGACAAGTTGATTGAGCGTCTCGGCAAGCTGAGCGTGACGGACGTCCTCATCGTCAAGAAGGGGGAAGGGCTCGAAAAGCGTATTGCCCCTGTGGCGAAACGCACGCGGCTGCATCTTCGGCTGCTGGATGAGCAGAGTCTCATCGAAGTGGTCGCGCAATGCGAGATCGGCGATCAGTTCCTGATCATCGATCCCCGCTACTGGACGCTCGAAGCTCCGGATTATGATCTTCTCGGCGATCCGACGGAGTACCGCGGCGCCTCTCACGTGGTGGCGATCGGTGAGGAGCGGACCGGGTCCGTGCGCGAACTGGTGGAGCGCGACGATCACGGCGCGGTGAAGCGGGTTCAGCGCTGGTACGACGCCGTGAACTGGCCTGAGAACGCATCGAACAGCATTATCTTCTCCCGGGTCCCGGCAAAGCTGCTGACCAACATCCGCTTCAAATCGCTGAGCGAGTTGCGGAACGCGTTGTCGGATCGTGGTGTGTTGAGCCGCGATGTTCCGATGAAGGCCATGGTCTACGATCTTCAGAACGAGCAGAACTACCTGAGAGTCAACCAGCAGATGCTCGGCCGGATGGACTTCGGGAACGGGAAGTCGCGTGGTCACCATGTAACGGAGAATTCCCTGGGGACGAATCGACTCGGGCATGCCTGTCGTGTCGATGTCGGCGCGCGGCTGATTCCGCCGGTCATCATCCAGGAGGGGGCGGAGATCGACCCCGGTGCCTTTATCATGGGGCCGGCGGTGATCGGTGCCAACGCCCGGATTCATTCGGGAGCCCGCGTCCTCCAATCCGTCATCGATGCCGACACGACGATCTCGAAGGGAGAGACCATTCGCCATCGGGCCATTCTGCGCAGTGATTCGATTCTGGAGCACGAGTCGCCCGCCGCGCCTTGGCGTATTCCCCTCCGGGATACCTCTTCGCAGGATGTCTGCCAGAATGCGAACTCTCAATCTGATGCGGCGGACGAACTGATGATTGCCTCTCGGCGGGGTCAGTTGTTTCTCAAACGCATGGTTGATATCACGTTGTCGGGCCTGGGGCTGATCGTCCTCTTTCCACTGATGCTCCTCACGGCCGCCCTCGTGTGGCTCGATTCGAAAGGTCCCATCTTCTTCGGGCATCGGCGCGAAGGCCGCTTCGGCAAGGAGTTCTCGTGCTGGAAGTTCCGGACGATGGTGGTCGACGCCCATCTCATGCAACGCGAACTCTACGAGAAGAACGAGGTGGACGGCCCTCAGTTCAAACTGGCCCGGGACCCGCGCGAGACACGAATGGGCAGGTGGCTGCGCTCGACGAATCTCGACGAGCTTCCCCAGTTGTACAATGTGCTGATGGGTCACATGAGCCTAGTCGGTCCGCGGCCGTCGCCGTTCCGCGAGAACCAGGTGTGTGTCCCATGGCGTCGGGCGCGGCTCTCAGTCCGGCCGGGAATTTCGGGGTTGTGGCAGGTCTGCCGGAACCAGGATCGATCCGGTGGGGACTTTCACGAGTGGATCTATTACGACATCGTCTATGTTCGGCATTTTTCGATCTGGCTGGATTTCAAGATTCTGCTCGCGACGATTCTGAGCCTCGGCGGCAAGTGGACGGTTCCCATGAACTGGCTCGTTCCCGAGATGGGGCAGCATCTGGGCTGGAAAGAACGCAGATCCCAGCATTGCCATTTCTATCCGCTTCAGCCGACCGGGTAGGATCCCCAGTTCCTGCCTGCGGGCCTTCAATTCACCCGGGTGACGGTTTTGCGTCACGTGGTTCATCACCTCACAAGCATCGAGCGTATCCTTAGAAGATGGCTAGATTAATGGCGATCTGCCCCGTTTTCTGTCGATAACTCTCCTATCTTGCGGTTGCTGATGTGACTAATTCGGCGTATGCGCATGTGCGCGTATCACCCAACCCCTTCGGATCTTGAGTCATGGATGACAAGATGAAGCGAAACGGGCAGGGCGGGTCCAGGCGGATCACCCTCGGAGCATTTCTTTCGGCCTCAGTGCTGGTCATGTGGTCTTCAGGGTGTACGGATCATCGAATCAGTGTGGATGAGTTCCTGACCCTGGAGCAAGAACGGCAGTTGCAGGAGGCGCCGACGACACAACCTGTAGAGGTGGAGCAGGATGTCGCGCTAATGATCGACGAGCGCCTCGGGCCTTACAAGGTCGGTAACGGGGACGTCTTGAACGTCCATCTCTCAGGACTCGATGCCGACATACTCGCGCCGATGCATGTACGCATTGACCGCCACGGCAAGGTCGACCTGCCTGGCGTGCCGGAAGGTGTTCAACTGGCGGGGAAGGAATTGGAGGACGTGGAGGATGTGATTCGGCAGGCCTACGTACCGAACATCTATCCTGAGGCGGTGGTCAACGTCATGCTCGTTGAACCGGACGAGACCAAAGTGGTGGTGAAAGGCGCCGCCATCACCCCGGGGATGATCAACCTGAAACGCACCGAACGAGACCTTCTCCATGCACTGGTCTCGGCGGGAGGAATTTCGCAGGCCGCTTCGGGCCACGTGCATCTGACACGTCTTCGTCGCCCGAGCGAGAAGGTGACGCTGGATCTCTACGAGGCGGAAGGTCTTCAGGCGGCGCTCTCCCTGCCACCCCTGGAGAACGGAGACATTGTTACGGTCGAGGCCGCCACACCGAATCAGTATTTCGTAGGTGGGTTGGTGCTGCAATCCGCCCCGCAGGAGTACCCGGCGGGGACAAACGTCACGGTGCTGCAGGCGATCGCGGCCGCGGGTGGATTGCGTCAGGACGTGACGCCGCGGGAGGCGACGCTCATCCGGCGCATGGAGGACGGCAGCGACGTTCACGTGAAATTGAACCTGGATCGAACGATGACGGGGCAGGACCCGAACCTGGCACTGGCAGCGGGCGATGTCCTCTGGGTGCCACATACGGCGGAGACTCGGATTCAGGAATGGGTGAACCGCAACATCTTCTTCCGTGCGGGTGTAAGCACGACGGCCACCGTGAATTACTCGGCTACGGGCGCGGAATTCCTGAACGACAATGCACGGGCGCAGAGCATACGAACGGGTGACCTGGAAGACTCGTTTGATCCGTTCGGGTTCCTGCTGCGAAACGCCGCGATCCAACAGATCCCGACGGGGCCGTAGGACGTTCAAGCGATGTCCTCCTTCAGAGCGTGGGATGATCGATCATGACGTATCGTCAATTCGAGTCAAAGGGATGGTTGTTGCTGCTGGTGGCGTGCCCGCTGCTGTTGGGGCAGTTGTGCATCCCATTCAGTAACAACATCCTGGAAGGGATCGAGGACGATCTCGAAGCGGCGGAGCCGATCACGACCTTCGACGGTGAGTGGTTGAGTCCGGAGTATCAATTCTCGATTTCGATCACGGACCGTGTCGGGATTATCACGGTTCCCAACTCACTCGAGCGGTTGCAGGGGGAAGTCGTTCTGGCCATTCTGGAGGTGGACGGGAATGAATTCACCGCCCGGTGGAAGTTTCAGAACGGGCTGATTCGTGTCGCGTTCGGCGAGTTGGAGGATGCGAACACGATTACCATGTTCGGATCGGGCTGGGCATGGACGCTGGTCCGCGTTCAGGGAGAAGTGCCCGAAGACGACACACCCTGATTCCCTTTCAAATCATCATTCGACAAGCGCGTTCCAGCGGTGGACGACACGGCAAAGCTCAAGGATCACTTCGGTAGCGGGATCCTGTCTTCATGGGTGTAGACCGGTTTACCGTGCACGTCGTGATGGCGGATGGCAAGTCTTGAATCATCATCCGTGGACGTGACGGTTACGGACAGAAATCCCCCCTTCATCCGGTGGAAGCGATGATATTCCGGATCCTTGCCGGGCGATCCGCCGGCGTGCTGGTCACTGGCCGGGCCACAGGAGAACTCCTGGACGCCGGTCTCGGGATGCACCGAGTGGTACTGCCAGTGGCGGTCGCCGCAGAGGATGAAGAAATTGGCCCCGGCGTAACGCTGAAACCACGTGCGCATTTCGTCGCCCTCGTGACGGAAGGCATCGTTGGCGAGGTTGTCGGCCTTGCTGGAGCGATCGGGCCCGACGATGGGCGTGGGGGTGAGGAGAAACTTCCATGTGGCGGGGCTGGATTGGATGCCCTCTTTAAGCCACTGCTTCTGCTTGGCGCCCCAGATGCTCTTGTCGGGACCATCGGGGATGGGGTTGGGAGAGCGGTAGTCGCGCCCTTCCACGAGCCAGATCTGCACATCACGTCCCCAGCGGACGGTACGGTAGGTAAGGTCGCCCATCGGCACCTGTTCACGGAAAAGCTTCTGTCCTTTCTCAAACGTCATGGGACGCATCTTCTTGAACTCGTCGTCGTTGCGCGGCGGCCAGCAGTCGTTGTCGACGGTGTCGTGATCGTCCTTCATCCAGTAGCCGGGCACGTCGAGGTGAAAAGCGATGTGGCGGGGCAGGCTGTACATGCGATGCCAGTGGTAGCGGGCGAGTTCGAGCGTCGTCGCGCGAGGGGGTTCGTTGTCGAAGTAGACCGTGTCCCCGGTCGGCACGATGAAATCGGGCTTCATGCGGTGCATCGCTTCGTAGATATGGAAACCCTCGGGATGATCGAGGTCGCGAAACATCATGCCGGTGACCACGGTGAAGCTGACCTGCGACGGCGTGCTCTTGTCCGGGGCGGTACGGAAGCGACCGCGTAGAGCTTCATGTGGTGAATCGCCCGGGCGGCCTGTCGTCTGCGTGACGAAGTGGTATTCGGTGTCGGGTTCGAGATCGGTGAGGTTGAACTGATACGTGAAGTCGTTTTCAGGTTCGGCCAGCGCCCACTCGGTCTGCCGTCCGTCTTCGAATGCCGGATTGTCGGCGTAGCGGACTTGGAGACGCCCATACATGCCGGGAGCCTCGCCGATCAGATCCTTGACCGCCACATCGTCAGGCATTTCAGCGGTCGTGACACGAACGCCGTCATGGTGAGCGTGTGTGTTCCGCGTGAGGCGCATCCAGACGATAGCGGAGTGCTGCGTGATTTCTCCGACCTTGACGCCCGTGGCCTGATGTGTGTCGGCGGCGTGGGTTGGAAGCGCCATCGCGATGAGAATACTGACGGTGAGGGCAGGGAAACTTCGCATCATCATACTCCTCGATGGACACCTTGAAAGACGAACACGCCACCTATGGTGCAGGTTGCGAGTCGGATTGCAAGCGCTCGAGAATAATCGGAATGGCGGGGGGCGTGCGATCACTGTCGGCAGTGAAGTTTCGGATGATGGTCAAGTGATTGCCCTGCACGATGAGGAAGTCCTCGACGCCCTTGAGCCTGGCGGACTCGAGCGTCACCAGTCCGTCACCGATGCCGTCGGCGACGGCGGCAAGACTGTCCATCAGATCCCCGGCGGACTTCGTGGTAGAGGGGTTCGCATTCTGCTGGACGACGGGCTTGAGCTGACGAAGCTGCTCCGCCGTCACCGGGCTGGTGTTGCCGGAGATGATGGTGATCGGAAGGCTTTGGGGATGGGGCCGGCCATTGAGTTCGGTCAGGAAGGCGCTGTCGGGCAGGAGGTCGAGTTTGGCTTCACCGGTCCCGTCGAAGATGGATCCGAAGAGCATGCCGTCGCCGCTGAGGGCGCGTTCGATCTGCTCGCGGACCTCGGCCGCGAGGCGGAACCGGGCCATTTCGGAGCCGTGGTTGGGGGTGCCGACCATGATGAGCCGTTCGACATCGGGGAGGGAGGCGTGATTTCGAGGCTCGCCGCCATAGCCGGTTTTGTCCGTCAAGGCCCAACGCGAGACGAGGCCGCCCATGCTGTGTGCGATGAACGTCACTCGGCTGACGCCCAGTTGTTTGAGGGCTTTCAGATGCTGGATGAGCAGGGCGGACGAGTCGGCGATGGCCTGGTCGTTCGGGTAGAAGAATTCGCAGGTGATGTAGCCCTCCTCGACAAGTTCCGGGGCGAGGACGGTCCAGACCTTGCCGGGGTCGTCGAGACCGTGGACGAGCACGATGACGTGGTCATCAAGATTCTCTGCGGCAGGTTCGGCAGTCGTCCCGTCGACCTGATGAACGACGATACCATAACCGGCCGCGGCCTGAGCGGCGGCTTCGGGGGCGATCTGCTGCATGAGCACCAGCACCGTGCGGCGGATACGCTTCTCCTCCGCGCGAAGTTTGAGGCGATCAAAAGTGAGCGTGATCTGCTCGGCGGAGAGGTCATAGGTGACGATGCCACGGGTGAACTGTCGGACCATACGCAGTGTCGCCTTACCCGCCGGGGATGACACATCGATCTTCCAGTTCACGCTTTCTCGAATCGTCTGTGAGTCGAGGTTGGACGCCTCACCGAAAGCGGCGAGCAGCTCACCCATGTCCAGTTGGCCGTCTTGAAGATCCACTGTGACCGTGTGGATGAGCGGATTGCGGACGACTTCAGCTTGTGCAGTCTCGGGGGTCTCGATTTCGGCCGCGACTTTGGGGGGATCCTCGGGGATTCCCGGGTTTGCGAGATAGAAGAGGCCCACGCCGCAGAGGAGTACCACCGGCGACCAGAACAGGCCTCGGCGCCATCGGGATACGGGAGGACGATGATCGGAGGGGAGGGATGTCATGATGAGGTTTCCACGCTGTACATGCGCTGTCCGATCATTATACAAGTCGTACCAGATTCGGGTTCATGCTTTTTTTCGATCTCCTCTCTGTTCCAGCTATCATGAGGCGAATGGTGGATCGTGAGCACAATGGGTTATGGGAGAATCTCTTGGACAACAGGATACTGGCGAACGTGGTCGGCGGGCACGTGGGCGTGGATGCGGATGTGTTGACGTTAACGCGGTGTGCCACGGGGAAGTTCAACACAACGTGGTTCGTGGAGGGGGCGGATCGGCCGCTCGTGCTGCGGGTAGCGCCGCCCGAGGATCGCGCCCGAATGCTTTTCTATGAGCATCTGATGATGCGGCAGGAGCCCGAGTTGCATGCGCGTATCGCGAAGCACACGTCCGTGCCGATCCCCGCCATCCTCGCCCACGATTTCGGCCATCGGTCCATCGATCGGGACTATCTCCTCATGGAACGCATGCCGGGGACGCCCTTGTCAGATCTGTCGGGCATGACGGTGGAGGGGCGGGAACGGGTGATGCGCGAGGTCGGAGAATCATTACACGCGGTTCACGCGATTCATGAGACGCAACACGGCTACATCGGCCCGCACGCGCCGATGGAACCGCAGGACACATGGCAGGCGGCGTTTGCGATCATGTGGGAAGAGATGATTCGCGATATCGAGCGGTGTGGCGGGTACACCACGGATGAAGCATCGATGATGAGGAAGATGCATGCGGATCATGTTGACGTCTTTACGCGGGAAGTGCCGGCGAGCCTGCTGCACATGGACGTGTGGTCGCAGAACATCCTCGCCGATGACGCCGGGCGGATGACGTGTCTGCTGGACTGGGATCGGGCCCTCTACGGCGATCCCGAGATCGAATTCGCGGTGCTGGACTACTGCGGTATTTCCACGGACACCTTCTGGGAAGGCTACGGCTCGACGCGCGACCGCTCGCGGGACGCGGAGATCCGCCGGGTGTTCTACCTGCTGTATGAGATTCAGAAATACATCGTGATCGAACGCCAACGCCGGGACGATCCTTCGCGCGCGGACGCCTATCGGCGTCAGTCGCTGCAACTGGCGTCGGAGTTGAGGTGAACTGCACAGGGTGATTGCCGGAGATCCGGCGCCAACCGCCATGGATCAGGCAACGCATGGAACGCGACCCGAATCCATGTACGATGCCGATTGATCGTTCATAAGGTAAATGAGGCGGCATGGGAGGCGCGACCTCCCAGCCGCCGATCGTTTTACGGAGTCGGGTGCACCTTGAACGATCCGCACCGATCTGCCGTTGCACACGACTGCGTGCTCATCCCGCCTTCAGCGCACTGAGGTCCGCCCCGTGATTGATATGAAAGACCTGGCCGTCCACAACCAAGGCGGGTACGGATCGGACGCCAGCCGCCTCGGCGTCTTTGACACGATTCTTCGATTCGCCGAGATGGATGCGGTCGACCTCGTACCGGCCGGGGTCTAGGGCATCGGCAATGGTGTTCTCGGCAGTGACGCACACCGGACAGCCTGCATGGTAGAATGTCGCTTTGGTCTTCATGGCAATCTCCTTAGTGACACGGAATTCAGACGTCGACCCTTCGACGTTCGAGCGATTATTCGCGGGAACAGATCGCCGGGCGACGGGGCACCGAATGATCAGGAGGTTACCGAACGGTATAATTTGAATGATGACCGAGAATAAAAAAACTGAAAAAACTCACCCAATTCCCGTCACGTTCATGCTGGAGAGCATCATTGGATGCAAGTGGTCGCTCTCGGTCCTGAACGCGATTCGTGAGGGAGTGGTTCGCCCGAGCGAGTTGGAGCGGCATTGCCGGGGCATCTCCGCCAAGGTCCTGAACGAACGCCTGCGCAAGCTGCAGCGATTCGGCTTGATCCAGCGCATTGTTCATCCCGAATCCCCGCCCCGCGTGGAGTATCATTTCACCCCCGTCGGTTGGGAGTTCTGCGGCCTGCTGGAATCCGTCGCCCAACTCCAGTCCCGGCTGGATGCCTCAGCGGGGCGCGAGGAAGATCCCATGTAGAGCGCTGTTATATTGCCCGGGGGAGAAAAACGGGCTCGAACCCCATCGACGTGGCACCAATCCATATGCATGAAGTGGACTGAAAAGGATTCGGATCACATCAACATGAAGGCGGGCTCGAGCGTGATCTACCCGGTGCGTGAGACGGTGTGTGATTCGGAAACCACCGGCAACTGCGCGTCCTCGCCGGGGGCACAGTACAGGTAGCGATGCTTGTACTGCTCGTTGCCCGGCCGTTTCTCGGCGGCTTCGTGCAGGTCGAGCGAATTCAAGTAACCGGCAGGCAGTCGATTGACCGCGATCGGGCCGAGGCGCCCACTCTGGCGGCGATTGGCGTATTCGCTGTTCTGTGCGCAGAGTCGCTGATCCAGAAGAATGCCGAGTCGGGTCTCGAGCGTTTCGAGAGGAGAAGACGCGCCTCCGGGATCGCGTTTATCACCATGCGGTTCCACATGAAGCATGTAACTCGGAGGATGCCCCCAGCGCGCCGCCAGGATGAAATTGCTGACCCGACTCCGCAACTCGGCGGAGACTTCCTGCATGGCTTGAATGACCTGGTGCTCGGTCAGTTTCTCTCCAGCGAGGGAGGCGATGTGCTGCCCCTTGTTGAGAAACTCCAGCAGGGGAGCCTGGTGGTGGTAGCCGACGCACCGAACGAGGTCGTGCAGATCGTAGCGGTAGAAGCCGGCGGAGTTGGTGAGGATGACGTAATACTCCCGTCCGACTTCAAGCTCATGACAGAGCAACGTCCGGGGTTGGGCAGTGCCCATCTCCTCGCGGGGGATGAACTCGAAGAAATTGCTGAGGATCTCGAGAATTCCGGCGGGAGTGTGGTTGTCGATGGGCAGCGTGATGCGCCCTTCGCTCGCGAGCAGGCCGATGTCGCGCACGGGGGTTTCGCCGAAATACTCGGGGAATTCGCTCAGATAGAGCGAGAGCGTTCCCCCGGTCCAGTTGGCCAGGAAGTTGAGGTTCCAGTAGTGGCGGGGAAGCAGCCGCCCGTGGCGCGCAAGCAGATCCTCCAGCGCTTGGGCGACTTCCGGCCGTGCGACCAGTCGCGGAGCGAGCAAACGACGTACCTCGTCCGAAACGTCGATCTCCCGCGTGAGGGTCCCGTCGCGGATATCGCGGATCAGGGACTCGGCGTGTTCGTCCACCGTGCGGGCCAGCTTCAACGTCGTGGCCGGGTTCGCGGTGATCACGAACGCGGGATCGGTGACCAGGCCGAGGCGCATGATCGTGTAGTACTTGGCGTGGAAGTCATCGATGTGGGCGATGCATGGCGGCGTGACATAGTACTTGCGGACGATACGCTTCTGGGTGTGAGCCATGAGCCCGGTGATGGCGCCGCAGGGAATACCGCCCGTGGACACGCACTCGTCCATACGCGAGGTCACCTGCACGATGGGTCGCAGGAATCCGCCATTATCCAGGAGTGACTTTACGCCGAAGGCGTTCCAGCCCCGTTTGTACTCGGTAAGGAAGTCCGTTGTGACCGGAACGTACTTGGGCGTGGCGGTGGTGCCGCTGGACATCGCGAACATGTGGACTCTCTGGCCCGTCCCGAACATGGCATCGATCTCGCCGCCACGCACGCGTTCGATGTAAGGCAGATGATCCTCGTACGTCATCAGGGGGACTTGGCGGCGGAAGTCCTCGACGGAACGGATGTGCTGGAAGCCGAAAGTGCGGCCGAAGTCGCTCGAGGCGTTCCGCCGGATCTTGGCGAGGAGCGTTCGTTCCTGAGATCGCAGCACATGGCGCGTCGCGCGCGAGAATCCGGCGAATGCCCACCTTCCGGAGAGCTTCGCACCCGCGAACAGAAATCGGTCGGACAAGGTCGGCCGGTCACCCATGACGGGCCACAGTGTAACCGTTCACCGTCGAAAGATGAATGGAAGCGGATCCGTGCGGCAGGAATCGCGAGGGCCCTCAATTGCCAAGGGGGTTTCCGGGGGTTACAACGCGAAATCCGCGATTCAGTGAGGTGGGTCGCGGGCTTGCTCATCAACAGGAGGATGGCTTCAGTGCTCTACGCGGAACGATTTCGGCTGGTGTGGACGCCTCTGCTGAAGAAGCGGGGCCAAAAGATGTTTCAAGCCGTGGGCGTGATCTGTCCTCCGGCGTTGGGCTCCGGGGGGGAGCTGACGCTGACCGTGGGCAAGCAGAAGGTCACGGCCCAGCCGATCGATCTGATCAAGTACCCGACACCCGTCCCGACACAGGACGACGAGCACATGTACCTGTGGCTGATTCCCCAGCCGGAGGCGCCGGTCACCTGCCGCATCACCTGGAAGACGCCACTGGGGCAGACGCACAAGGATGCGCTGAAGATCCGCCCGGCCCAGCCCTCGAACGTCCACGTGATCTTCAAGACGCACCTCGACCTGGGATACACGCACCGCCTTGATGAGGTGATCCGACTGTTCCGTACGGAGCACATGGAAAAGCTGCTGGACAATCTCGACGCCACCGCCGATCGCAAGCCGGGCAAGCGCTTCGTCTGGACGCTTTCCTCGTGGCTGCTGGAACAATGTCTCGATCCGAGGCACGTGAAGCCCGAGCACCTGAAGCGTCTGGAAAAGCACGTCCGCGGCGGGCAGGTCGTGTGGGGATTGATGCCGTTCACGACGCATTCGGAGTTTTTCGGTCGTGAGGAGATTTGCCGGTCTCTTTACGCCGCACGACGGCTGGCGGAGCGATTCGGCATGGATGTGCCCACGGGGGCGAAGATGACGGACGTGCCGGCGCATACGGCGTCGCTGGCGATGGCGTTCCGCGCGGCGGGGGGCCGGTTCTTCCAGATCGGGACGAACCCGGATTGCCGTCCGCCGAAAGTACCGCCGCTGTTCTGGTGGAAGCTGCCGGATGGCGAGCGGATGCTCACGCACTACCAGGGCACGTATGGTACTGTGCTGCTGCCTCCTCCGAACTGGCCGTACCAGGAGTGGCCGGCGGTGCAGATGACCAATGACAACGTCGGACCGCAGGGACTGGAGGTCATCCAGGTTGTCGAATGGATTGAGAAGCACTTCGACTGGCCGAAGTGCAATACCGGCCGGCTCGAGGACTTTGCCGAGGCGGTCATCAAGCGTCACGGCCACGAACTGCCGGAGGTGGAGAAGGAGTTTACCGACTGGTGGATTCACGGCATTGCGAGCCAGGCGGCGGAGACGGCCACGGCACGGGTGGATAAGGATCGTCTGCCACATGCCGAGTCGCTGCACACGCTGCTGTCGCTGGCGAACGGGAAACCGGTCGACAAACGCATCGGTGAGGCGGTGACGGAGGCCTATCAGAACCTGGCGCTCTATACCGAGCATACGTGGGGCGACCATGCGGCCGATGCCCGCGAGGCGTTGCCCCAGGGGAATCGTTACACGAGCGACGTGTTTGCGAACGATCGGACGGCCCCACCGGTGGATCGTTGGGAAGCGTCATGGGAAGACAAAGCAGCCTTCGCCCGCAAGGCACGCGAAGGTGCGGAGCGGGTCGAATCGTCGGGGCTCGAGCGTTTGGCCGCGCACCTGGGCGGCGGCAAGTCGGAGACCGGAATCGTCCTTTTCAACGGATTGAACTGGGCGCGAGGCGGCGTGGTGCGGATGGCGGATCGCGGATTGCCGAAGGGCGACTTCGATTTGGTGGACGCGTCGACGGGATCTCCGGTGACGTATCTGCGGCGGGAAGGCACACTCGAATTCGTGAGTCCGCGCGTTCCGGCCTGCGGCTATTTGCGGCTTGATGTCAAGCCCGCCTCCAAGCGCAAGCAGCCGGGATTGGACGCCGACTGGCATGGCGCGAAACTCGTGCTGCACTCTCAAGGCTACACGATGCAGTTCCATACCAAGGGCGGACTGGCCCGGTGGCATGATCGTGATCGTTCGTCGCAATGGTGCTCGTGTGAGGCGGAGTTTCCGCTGGGCACGTATCTCTACGAGATGCCCGGCGAGGAGCGTATCAGGCGCTTCGCCCGGAAGGTGCACACCAACTGCGGGAACATCTGCGGCGATCTGACCATGGGGTACTTCAACCGGCATGACTACGCGGGGGTGAAGGATTTCGGCCCGGTCGGTGGCGGAAAGGCGAAGGTCACGCCGGAGATCACGCCGCTCTACTCACGCGTGGTGGTCGAGGCCGACTGCCCGGTGCGTAAGATCAAGGGACGCCGCTCCGGCGATGCGAAGAAGTACCGTACGACGTTCACGCACTACCGCGGACATCGCGATCTTCACGTGCGCATGGAACTGACCGGCAAGCGGGCGACGTACGCCGCCGAGGCGGGTTACGGCTTTTTTCCGCTGGCCGGGGAAGAACCGATGGTCATGATCGACCGTATCTTCCATACGATGCAGCCGGGCGAGGATCTCGCGAAGGGCGTGAATGCGCGGCACATGGCGGTGCACCATGGCGTTCGAGTGGAATTGAAGCACGCGGGACTGAATTTCTATCCGCTGCACACGCCGTTGATTTCCTTCGGCAAGCCGGGACTCTACTTGTACGACGAGGATCGCGACCTGAATGGCGTCCTCTACGCCGGCTTGTTCAACAACGGTTGGGGTACGAATTTCGCCCAATGGCAGTCAGGGGATTTCTGCTACGACTTCGTGTTGCGCCCCTCCGGCAATGACGACTGGGACGGTGGGTTGCACCGCGGCGGGGCGGAAGTCTTTCGGCCGCTGCTGGCGACGGTGGTGCAGGGGGCGCGGGGTGAGCCGTCGGGATCCTGGATGGAAATCGACTCGGACAAGGTGCAACTGGTGGCATTCAAGCCGGCGGAGTTCGGTTCCGGGCTCGTATTGAGATTGTGGAACGCCGACGTCGACCCCTCCGTGGCGGAGATCCGTTCCTCCTGCTTCGGGAAGAAAACCGTGTTACGCCGTGGCGATCTGCTTGAGCGCCCTGCCGGCAAGGCGATCGACGCGAAGGCTTCCGGGGCATTTCGGGTCAAGTTGAAGCCGAACGAGGTCATGACGCTGGTGATTCAGGCGGGGACGTAATCGCCGATCCGCCGTATTCATTGCTCGGAATGAGATCGATAGATAAGATAAGTTGAGCCTTTCGGGGGATTCGGGCGAGTTCGGCGTGACTTCCATCGTTCCTGAAGCCCTTCGAACCTGAGAAATGGATTGAACGAAACGATGAGACTCATCTATCGACGCTGTCGGACGTTTCTTTTTGCCGTTTGTGGAATGAGCTTTGTGGTCGCGGGGAACATGGGCGGCTGCGAGTGCAGAGGCACGGGGGAAGAAGATCAGGCGGTGATCGACCAGGAGTCGTTGACCAAGGTCGATCCTGAGGCGAAGAAACCGCTGACCTACTACTCACCCTCGGCACAGGTGGATGACAAGTCGCTGAATGCGTTCATCCTCCGCGCGTTGAAAGCATGTGAGGAAGGGGATTACGACGCGTTCCGCCTGTTGTTCGGCGTGGCGTACACGCCTCCCGAACTGGAGGCCTTTCGTCGTGTCTGGCATGGTGTCAAGGAGATCCGAATCAAGCGCGTCTTCGCGGATCAGGACGAGGACGACGGACGCGAGCGTTACTTTGCCTACGGTCGGGTGAAATATCGCCAACCGGATAATCGGGGGCGGCTCGAGCGCCCGTTTGTGTTGATGGTGTTCAAGGAAAACGAGGAATGGCGCATGGGGCTTCCGTCGCGGGAGGTCATTGCCAGGATTCGCCAAGCCGTGAGCCAGGAATTTCCCGACGACTTTCCGGATCTCGTCGAGGGCGACATGTCGGCGGAGTTCGAGGGATCGGAGTCGGACCGCGCCGAATGATCCCGATTCGTGTATAAAGATGAACGGGAGTCCCCGGCCGCGCTCTTGCGCAAAGGTTTGCCACAAAGAGTTTTATGCATCCATCCCTGGCGGGGGGCCTCGGGACGGCGGCGGTCCTGGTGGATGGATGGGTGAAAATCGGCGTTTTCAAGTAACCTTTCCAGGCGGAATCGGCTGTTCTTGCTGACGGCCGAAGACGCGTTGCGATAGATGTTTCGTGAGGTATTGATGCTCAGATCACGATGGCAGGTGAGTCGGCTGGTCCTGGCGATGATGGCCTCGGCAGTGAGCGTGGGCGCCCAGGAGCGACCGGCCGAGGAACGGCCGAACCGCCCAGGTTGGGAGACCGGGGGCGCGGACGTCGGTTCGATGAAGCCGGAGGGGCCTCCGGTCCGCGTTCGATTGCTGGTGGACAAATCGTACTACCAGGCGGGGGAGCCGATCTGGGCCGACTTCATCGTGACGAATCGGACGACCTCTCCCATCTCGCTTCGGGTACCGGATCGGAAAATCTACGACAATATTCCACGGCGTCGCATGCCTCCGATCGAGGAGATGGAAGGGCTCGCGATGCCGCTGGGCCATATCTTCAGTGGGAAGAATGATCGTGCCCTGACCATCCGGAGCGAGGACGGCACCGAGTACGACGCTCACACGTACATCACACGCCGGGTCGCCGTACCGCAACTGGACCTCGCTCCGCTGACGAGTGTCGGCATGCGGCTGGAGTTGACGAATTACTACGAGTTGCTCAAGCGTCCGGGGGAGTACTCACTGACCTGGAAACCGTATGGCGGTGAGTTCGAATCCAACCCGGTGAAGATATCTCTGCTCGCCGAACAGCAGGCCATCATCAACACGAGTCTCGGGCGCATGACGATGCGTTTCCATTACGAGGAAGCACCGCGTCACGTGGCGAATTTCATCGACCTGGCGAAGAAACGATTCTATCGGAACCTCTCGTTTCATCGCGTGATTCCCGGGGGGTTGATTCAAGGGGGGGACCCGCGTGGAGACGGGCGCGGCATTCGTCCCGACGGGACGCGACTCAAGGCGGAGTTCAACAGCATTCCGTTCGAGTTCGGGACGGTCGGGATGGCGCGTTCCCCGCGCGACCCGGATTCGGCCAGTTGCCAGTTCTTCATCTGCCTCTCGCGCCAGCCGAGCTTTGACGGCAAGCAGACGGCGTTCGCCTACCTGGTCGGAGACGAGTCCTTCGAGACCCTGAATCGGATCGCCGCCGTGCCTACAGATGGTGACGATCGCCCTCTCAACAAGGTCTATATCAAGAGTGTGACACTGGAAAGCGTGCCGATGCGCCGGGATCGGATAGTCGGCGGAACGTCGAATCCCCGGGAACGATTGCCTTCGGAAACCGAGAGTCAGCCGGTGATTACGCAGCCCTCGTCGGCGTGGCGTGCAGTTCCCGAGGAGCCGACAACGCAGCCGTCAGAGAGCGGACTTTCGCGGAACGGCACCGCGCGCCCGTCTCCCTGACCGGGGGCGTCCTTCCGCCACCCAGGGCATGATTCATAGGCTGATTTGTTTTATACTGCTTAGTCAGGACGAGCCCCGATGCCCGTCCGCACAGAGGGTCAGGTCCCATGCAGTGGGATCGACGGCCAACGGGTCAGGACCGAGAGGTAGCAGCCCAGTCTTCGCGTCCTGGGTGACGTGGGGCGCCTGGCCCTCTGTGCGGACGGGTTTTTTGGTGCATTGACCTCGGGGGCGGTTGGAGTACGCTCCGAGATGGTTGACACCCGCCGACTTCTGTACCAATCTGTCGGCGGGCGGACACGATCGGAAAGGAGTCTCACGACGTGGCGTACACGGTACTGGCCCGGAAATACCGAAGCTGGACGTTCGACGAGCTTGTCGGCCAGGACGCCATTGCCACGACACTGAAGAACTCCATCGAATCGGGCCGGCTGCACCACGGATACCTGTTCTGCGGGACGCGCGGCGTGGGGAAGACCTCGGCGGCGCGGATCCTGGCGCGATCGCTGAACTGCCAGGGATCTGAAGGGCCGACCATCCAACCCTGCCGAAAATGCGAGTCCTGCCGCGCGGTGGCCGAGGGGCAGGACATGGACGTCATCGAGATCGATGCCGCCAGCAATACCGGCGTGGACAATATCCGCGACCTCCGCAGCAATGCCAATTACCGACCGGCCCGCTCGCGTTTCAAGATCTATATCATAGACGAAGTGCACATGCTCAGCACGGGGGCGTTCAACGCGCTGCTCAAGACGCTGGAGGAGCCTCCCGAGCATGTGAAGTTCATCATGGCGACGACGGATCCGCAGAAGGTGCCCGCCACGATTCAGAGTCGTTGCCTGCGTTTCGACTTCAAGAGCATTCCTCCCGAACGCATCGCCGAACACTTCGCGGCCATCCTGAAGGAGGAAGGCATCGATGCGGATGAGTCGGTGCTTCGCCGCGTGGCGCGGCTAGCCAACGGATCCATGCGCGACGGTCTCTCTCTGCTGGATCAGCTTCTTTCGCTCGGATCGAACACGCTGACACCGGAGATGCTGGATGACGTGCTTCCAGTGCCGCACGACGAGGTGCTGATGCGTCTTCTCGGCCAGTTGGCGGAGCACGATGCCGCCGGGTCGCTCGATGCGCTGGATGAATGTCTGTCGGCGGGGTACACGCTGGAGCGATTCACGGAGGCCCTGGCGGAGCAGGTCCGCAGCCTCATGCTGCTGCGTGTGTGTGGGCCGGAGACGATCCTGGTGGAACTGCCCGCGTCGGCGCGAGAAGCGTTCGTTACGCTCTCGAAGCGGTTCGAACCGGAAACGTGCGTGCACATGATCGCCGTGTTGGAGGAGTTGCGCCGCAATGTTCGGTTCAGCAGTCTCGGCCGTGCCCTGGTCGAATCGGCGCTGGTGCGCCTGGCCAGTGCCGTCCAGTACCGTTCGGTCGAGAAACTGCTCGACGAACTCCAGGCACAAGGTGGGGGCGGGGACGCCGAAAAAAAAAAGATGAGCCCCGCACCTCGCGCCGCCGATGAGCCGTCATCGGAATCCCATCGATCATCATCTGCTGTGAGCCGCGAGCCACCGGCTTCGTCAGCCCCCCCCTCCGCAACGAAGGACCGTCGACGCACCTCCCCGGATCCCCCGGCAGCGAACGATCGGACTCTCGCGAGTTCTCCTCCCTCGTCGACATCGGCACCCTTGCGGCGACCGGCTGGCATGGAGGATTATCGTGAAGCCTACGCGGATCCGCTTGTCCGGGAGGCCATGGAACTGTTTCAGGGTGAGCCGGTCCACGTGGAGCGCGCAGCCCCGGAGGAGGAAAGTGAGGCGACTCAGGAGGAGAAAGCCGATTGACCCCCTAGAATAACGATGGGGTGGTGGGACAGCGGGCACCGATAATGGATTAGCGATGGACACGCAGCCAGAACAGGAGTTGAATGCATGTTCGGAGGACTGGGCAATATCGCGGGCATGATGAAGCAGGCCAAGGCGCTTCAGGAAAACATGAAGAAGATGCAGGAGGAACTGCTTCAGAAGCGGTTCGAGGCCGAAGCCGGGGCGGGGATGGTCAAGGCGACTGTCAACGGCAAGGGCGAACTGATGCAGATCAAGATCGATCCGTCGGCCGCGGAGGACGTCGAACTGCTCGAGGATCTCGTCGTGGCCGCGACGGGCGCAGCGGCCAAGAAGGCGCAGGACGCGATCAAGGAAGAAATGACACAGATGACCGGCGGCATGGATCTGCCCGGACTGAGCGACCTGATGGGGCAGGGCACGTAGCGTGGCGGAGGAGCAGAGTTCATCGTCCGGCACACCGGGACCGCTCAAGCGTCTGATGGAGGAATTGGCGCGATTGCCGGGGATCGGCCCGCGCAGTGCCGAACGTATTGCCTTTCATCTGCTCCGTTCTTCCAAAGAGGACGCGATGCCGCTGGCCCGGGCCATCCGGGATGTGAAGGAAAACCTCCGGCACTGTCGTACCTGTTTCAACCTGACCGAACGTGACGAGTGCGCGATCTGCAGCGATGCGCGGCGCGATCAGAGTTTGATCGTGGTCGTTGAACAGCCGAAGGACGTCATGCTGCTGGAGCAGACAGGTTTGATCTCGGGTGTGTACCATGTGTTGATGGGGCACATCGCGCCGTTGGAGGGCGTGGGGCCGTCGGACCTGACGATCGACGCGTTGGCGGAGCGCGTCCGGAAGGGCGATGTGCGCGAGGTGCTGTTGGCGACGAACCCGACGCTCGAGGGGGACGGCACGGCGTTGCATATCCACAGTCTGTTGAAGGCGATGGATGTGAAAGTCTCGCGCCTCGCACGAGGACTGGCCGTCGGATCCCATGTGGAATATGCCTCGCGGGCAATGTTGGAGGCCGCCATTACGGGCAGGAACACCATGTCGTGAGCCAGACCCTATCGGCGGTGGAGAATTGGCAGCCGCTCGGCACAATCGGATAACTTCATCTGACCCTTATTATCGCCCAGAGCTTGTCGACAAAGCATTTAGGGTAGATTTCTCCGATGCATCATACGCAGAAGTAGGGTATAATACATTGAGTTGGCATCGTTTTTGCTTGGGCCGAATTGCCGCCAGTTGAGCTCGCGGAAGTCCGGTGATCGGAGTGTCCGATCCGTGGTAATTCCCTCGTCTTCTTGAGAGACAGGTTGCGTGAATGTCGCAGTTCCTTTCACAGAACATCTCGCTGGGTTTGCGTCAGGAGCAGCGCCTGACGCCGCAGTTGATCCAGTCCATGAATATTCTCCAGTTGCCGTTGATGGCGCTGGAGGCCAAGGTCCGAGAAGAGCTGGAGCGGAATCCTGCGCTCGAGGACGAGTTGGACCGCACGGACCGTTCCATGGAGTATCCGAACGTTCCGGATCTGCCGGCCAAGGATGCCGCGCATGCGGCGGAGAATCTTCACGAGGCCCAGGGCTTTTCGCAACTCGAACGTATCTCGCGCGAGTACGACTTCGACGACAGTGACCAGGGCTTCGGGCGATCACGGATGGGTTCGGGTGAGGATCGCGATGCCAAGATGGACGCCATGGCCAACACGGCCAGTCGCCCGGAGTCATTGACCGAGTACCTTCTCAATCAATGGTCCTTCCTCGAATTCGATGATCAGACGCGCAAAGCCGGTGAGGCGATCATCAACTACATCGGCAGCGAAGGGTACCTGCGTACACCTCTCGAGGAGATCGCCGAATCGCACCGCCCACCGTTTACCATGGAGGAGATGGAGGAGGCGTTGAGCTGGGTGCAGACGCTCGATCCTCCCGGGGTGGGGGCGCGGGATCTCCGAGAGTGTCTGCTGATCCAGTTGGACGTCTGGCCGGGAGAGAATGAGCTCGAGCGTATTCTCGTGGAACGGCATCTGGAGGATATCCAGAAGAACCGCTATCCGGTCATCTCCAAATCGACGGGGCACTCGATCGAGGAGATCAAGGAGGCGGTCAAGCATCTCGGCAAGCTGGTGCCGCATCCCGGTTCACTGGTGGGTGAGTCGGAGGCGCCGCGCATTTCCCCCGACGTCATCGTCGAATACGCCGAGGAAGGCGAAGGCTACACGGTTCGACTGGCGCGCGGAAACAATCCCCGTCTTCGGATTTCCAAGCGATACCGGCAGATGCTCGCCGATCTCCGCCACGACAAGGATGCGCGGGAGTTCATCCGCAAGAACCTGGAGTCGGCGGGTGCGCTGATCGATGCGATTCAGTACCGTCGGAACCGATTGCTGGAGGTCGCGCAGGAGGTTGTGGAGCGGCAGAAGGAATTTCTCGACGTCGGACCGGGGGGGTTGAAGGTGCTCCGCATGAGCGAACTGGCGGAGAAACTGGATTGCGACCCGTCGACCATCAGCCGGACCGTGGCGGACAAGTACATGCAGACGCCGCGCGGGATTTTTCCGCTGCGCTGTTTCTTCACCGGGGGGACCGAGAGCAGCGACGGCGAAGTTACGAGCTGGGACAGTGTCAAGGCGCGCGTCAAGGAGATCGTCGACGGGGAGGACAAGAAGAGCCCGCTCAGCGATGAGGTGATCGCCGCCAAACTGCAGGCCGAGGGGATCGACGTATCCCGCCGGACGATCGCCAAGTACCGCCAGCAGATGCATATTCCCACCGCACGACAACGCCGCGAGTATTGAGTTCAGGATCACCTCTCTTGCCTCACCTACACCTGTGCTGCATATCCAATCCTGTATGCATGCGGCGAACAGCCCCGGTGATCGTGTGATTATTCATCGGTAATCGGTGATTGCGTTTCGGCGGAACCTTCCGCCACCGGTATCGCGATGCGGGCGGTGGTTCCCCCATCCGGATGACTGATGAACGTAAGCGTGCCGCGATGGGCCTCGACGATGTGGCGGACATAGGCCAGTCCGAGCCCACTTCCGCGGATGCGCTGGACGCGGTCATCCAAGGAGCGAAAGAACGGTTGAGTGAGCATGTCGCGCTCGGCGTCCTGAATCCCGATACCATGATCACGTACTTCGAACCAGACATGTCTTCGATCGTCCGAGCAAGCAGCGCGGACGATGATCGACTTCTGCTCGGCCGCATACTTCACCCCGTTGTCAATGAGATTCGAGAGTGCCTGCAGCAGGGCGGCGCGATCGGCGTGAATGGTGGGGAGCCTTTCGGAGGCTTCCCAGAATGCGGTGAAGCCCTGGCATTGCAGGTACTCCTCGAAACGTTCGCGCAGCCGGGAGAGGATGTCCGCCGGGTCGCAGGGTTGTGGAACGTGAGGCCGGTGGGTCTGACGTGTCGAAGCGAAGTCGAGCAGCGTATCGATCATTCCAGTCAGCCGTTCGCTCTCGCGGGCGATGACGGTGTGGTAGTGCTCTCGTTTATCAGGATCGGTGACGCGCCCGTCGCGCAATGTTTCACCATACATGCGGATAAGAGCGAGTGGCGTTTTCAATTCATGCGAGACGCCGGCGATAAACTCGTTCTGCAGTCGTGCCAGTTCGAGATCCCGGCGAATGGAACGCAGGGCAAGCATCAGCGCCGCCACCACGGCGGACATCGTGGCCAGCGTCAGTACGAGCGAGACAAGACGCTGGATGCGAGTCGAGCGTTTCAGTTGAGTCTGATGGCGGCTCGAGGGGACGAGTGCGAGTTGCGGGGAGGCTTCGGATATCGGCACGGACCATTCCGGCGACGCAGCGGGACCGGCCTCGAAGTCGTGTAATTCGAGTGTCTCATGAGGTTGTCGGGCGAACAGCGGACGGATGTAGGGGGCCAACACGTGCTCGGGTTCGAGGCGGGACCCCAGGATCACGGGTGAACCGCTACCGGTTACAAATCGTGTCCAGACGAGCGGTATCGAAACGTCCGGTGTGTCGATGATCATGGAGTGCGGGCCGACAGCGTCGGGCGAGTCGGCGCGGGTGAGTGTCGCCTGCAACGGCGCGAGTCGGATGCGCAGGAATTCCAGCGTTCGTCGATAATCGACGTGTCGGCTGATGTGTTGGTCGAGATCGACTCGGTCGACGGCCATGCGCAACCGGTCGACACGCAGGAGAAAGCGTTCCACGTCCGCGCGCCCCTGGAAGGGCAGTTCTCCGGAGCGTGCGGCCTGGACAAGGCTGAGGGCGCGTTCGCGTTGAGATTCCGTGCGATCGACCGCTTCGAGCGTGTCGAGATAGGCCAGCGCGATCTCGAGGCGATTGTGATACGGTGCGGCCTCGTCCAACATGCTCGCGTAAGCGCCGAGCGCTTTGCTCGGATCGCCGAGTCTCCGGTGGCAGCGTGCGATGGCAAGCCGTGCCTGATGTTGCCAGACGGGCGGCGTGGCGGGTGAAAGGCACCGCTCGTAAAGGGGTATGGCGTCTTTCGGTCGGCGCTGATTAATCTCCACCTGCCGGGCTTCGAGATACCAGATCGGGGCGGTGTCGAGTGGCGGAAGGGGCTCGGGGTCGGGAGGGACGTCGGGAACCCATCGAATGCCGGAGGGATCGATGCGAAAGACCGGCGCCATGCCTTCGTGGTGCCTGATGAGTTCTTCCGCCAGCGGCTGGAAATCGCCCGCGGAGGCCATGGGTTTGAAGAGATGTTGCCGCAGGCTCTCCCACATGTCGGCTTCAAGATCCTGGGCGAGTTGCTCGGCTTCCCGGCGGAGGGTATCCGACTGTATGCGGCGGGTGCGCTCGATCTGCTGCCACGCGAGCAGGATGCCGGTCGTGGCGAGGACGACGCAGAGGGTCAATGTGGCGGTGACGATGAACAGCCATCGTCGGGATGTGTCGCGCCCGGCAGCCATGGTCGATCACCCCCGCGTTGCGTCTGCCGTCAGCCGTCAGCCGGCCATCTTCACCGCCTTGGGCTGACGGCTCTTGCGGACATCGGCCAGCATCTGGTCCGCGCGGGCCCGGGCGTCGTCCATCTTCGGCCAGCGAATCTCGGCGTAGCCGGTCACGTTCTCGGGGCAACGCAGAATCTCGAGATACTGAGCGTAGCCGGCGCGATCGTTGAAGGCGAAGTCATCCACGATGTCCTCGTACCACTTGAGGAAAGTGCGATCCTCGCGATGGTACCACGGCAGAACGTTTCGCATCCAGCGCATCCGCTTGAGCATGAAGAGCGTCCAGTGCGGTACGCGGATGTCGATCTGCTTGCCGAAGAATCGCGGGTGGAAGACGCGCTTGTAACGGATGCGGTCACCGTTGGAGGGGTTGACGTTGTAGCGCTGCCGGTCGCGCCGGAGTTTCTCGTAGCTGGTGAGCAGGTGGGCGACGTAGAATTCATCCTTGACCAGCATCAGCTTGGCCAGGTTCCACACCACCGCCTTGGTGGCCTGGAAGCCGTATTCCTCATGATCGGTCAGGAAGACGCGGCGCACACGTTGGATATACTTCCGGGCCGGTCGCAGCCCACCCCATTGAATGAGGTCGTAAACGCGCACGGCGATGTCACACATGGTCTGGCGGTCCAGTTCGCGGCAGGCGCGAAGCGTGGTGTAGACCATGTGCTTGTAGGCCCGGGCCAGTTGCGTGTCGGGAAGGCGCCGCTTGCCGGTCGCACCGGGAGTCTCGTTGCGCAGTGCCTTGCGTGTGCCCATGCGCCCCATGTTGAGATAGGCGGCCTTGTCGCGGACCGTCCGGGCGAGGGACACACGGGAGGTCGTGATGCCGAAGAGCTCGGGATGGCTGACGACCTTGCGCCCGAGATCGAAGGCTCGCATGTTGCGTTCGAAGTCGGCGCGGATGGTCTGCTTGATGCCTTCCTTGATGGCGGAAAGCGAGACAGGGAGATGTCCCGATTGGTATGCCAGGCCGAGCATCGTGATGTTGGCGTAAAGCTTCGTGCCGAAGACACGTTCGCAGAGTGAAGAGATTTTCGCGCCGATGTAGCGGTCGGCGCGGGTCTGCTGCTTGAGCGCGTCTTCGAGTTGTGTGAGTCGGTAGTCGTCCTTGCCGATGAGCGCGCGAATCGTCGGCGTGCGATCGGTGTTGACGATGGCGATGGTTCGGTCAGGCGACGCCACGCGGAAGGGCGACTTGGAATCGATGGCCCGCACGGCTTCGAGCGGATCGAGTCCGAGCAGCAGGTCGGCCTTGCCGTAGGCCAGCGTCATGCTCGGTGAAGGCTCATCCCGCGTGAACACAAGCTGGGAGAAGACCGCGCCGTTTCGGATGGCGAGCCCCTTCTTGTCGCTGAACTGCACGTGGTAGCCGTCGCAGCGTCCGGCGAAGACGAGAATGCTGGTGGTGGTCCCGATTCCCATTCCGCCGACACCCGCGATCCAGGCCCGCCAGTTCTCCGTCGGCGCGGTGACGATGGGATCGGGGATGTCGCCGATCTGAATCTGCATATCGCGTGCGCGGGGAGCTCGCTTGCGCTTGATGATGACCTGCTCAAACGAGGGGCAGGCATCGATTCGCGCACACGCCCCATCGTTCACGCACCAGGAGAGATCGGTCTGGATCTTCGGGCCATAATCGGTGTCGGCGATGGTCAGGCCGGGGCAGCCGGTGGACGTGGTGCACTCCAGGCAGAACTCGCAGACTTCGGGCGTGACGTTCATGTGTACCTTGCGCCGCAGGTAGCCTTTTTCCCTGGTCTCCTTGCGTTCCTCGCGTGTCTTGCGGCGATAGTACGTGATGCCGCATTCCTTGTCGGCAATGATGACCTTGATGCCGTCGGCAAGGATGGTCTGCTCGAGGATCTGGCGATAGTCCGAGCGCTGCTCGGGATCGATGCGAACAATGGGCACATTGCCACCGGTGATGGCGCGGACAACGTCCTCGATCTCCTGCGCGGGGATGGAGCGATCAAGCAGATCGGTATCGAGCGCGGGCAGCGGCTGATGGCCGGTCATCGCGGTCGTGCCGTTGGCGAGAATGATGTACGTGATATCCTGCCGGCCCGAGACGGAGTTGCTGATGGCGGTCGATCCCGAGTGGAAAAAGGTGGAGTCGCCCATGAAGACGACCTGCTTGTTGCGGATGAAGGGATCGATGCCGCTTCCGGTTCCGCCACCAAGACCCATGCCGGAATAGTTGTGCATCAAGGAACTGTTGGGCTCGAACATGAGCATGGTGTAACAGCCGGTGTCGCCGTGGAATACCAGATCGATCGGATCCTGCCGGTAATGCTTGCGCATGTACGCCGGGTCGGCAAACTTCTGCTTGATGTCGAGCAGCACGTTGGAGGAGTCGCGATGCGGACACCCGGGGCAGAAGGTCGGTGTCCGCGCGGGGATATCGGTCTCGACGGAGGAAGTCTGGCCGATGATATTCAACTCGATGTCAATGCGCTTGGCGGCGGACTTCGCCTTGGCCGAGTCGATGCTGCGCAGGAATCGCCCGAGGCGGTCGACGACAATCGATGTGTTCAGACCCAGGGCCGAAGGGAAGCCGCCGGCATTCTCGGGGAACTGTTTGCCCCAGATCCGGGCCGTGTTCGACGCGCCCGCCTGGCTGTGCCGGATCGCGATCTCGTTGATCTGCTCTTCGATGAACGAGCGGCGTTCCTCCACGATCAGCAGGTGATCGAAGCGCTCCAGAAGCGGGATGAAGGCCTGCCGATCGAGGGGATAGGTCACGCCCAGCTTGAGTACCGGCAGGTGATCGTCCAGTCCGATGTCCTGCAGGGACTGGCGGACGTACTGGTTAGCCATGCCGCTTGTGACGATGAGCACTTCCGAGTCGCCCGGTACGTCCTCCAGGCGATTCAGCCCGAGTTGTTCCGCCTCCTTGAGTAGCTTGGCATGCCGGTCGGGCATGTCGACTTCGCGCATGCCGGTGCGTGGAGGCAGCAGCACGGTGTTGGCCAGATCCAGGGTGGAGGTGTCCAGGTCGATCGGGTGATTGAAGTTGCTCAACGGATAATGATTGGGCCGGCACTCGACCGATCCACCGCCCTCGGCCAGCGTCGTAGTGATGATGTAGCCGACGTACACGTTACCCGCGCGGGCAAGCGTGAAGGCGGCGTCCACGTAGTCTTTGACTTCCTGGGGCGTGGACGGCTCGATCACGGGGACGAAGAGATGGCGAAGCAGAAAGCGCGAATCGGCGGGGACCTGCGTGGACTCACTCCACGGGTCGTCACCGACGACGACGACCGCGCCGCCCTCGGGGTGCGAGCCCGCGAGGTTGCCGAGGGCCAGCGCATCACTGGCGACGTGCAGGCCGACGCTCTTGAAGACCGCCATGGCGCGGAACGGACCCATCTGCGAACCATTCAACGCGGCGACGGAGAGGGCCTCGTTGTTGGCCAGCCGGCCTTCGATGCCGTGGGATTTGAGGAGTGGAGCCAGATCCCCCAGAACATCGAAGAACGTGGCCACCGGAGAGCCCGGGTAGCCCGTCATCAGGTGAATACCGCCGGTCGTTTCCAGCGCTCCCTTGACGAGAAGTTCGTTGCCGTTGAAGAGATTCAATCCACTGTCGGCGATAAAGCGTTCTGCGATTTTGCCTTTGCTCATGATGTCATGCCACCCTGCGAGTGTTTCGAGTCCATCGCGTGTCCCATCGGGACGGCGAGGGCGGACGTTGGGGTTTCGCGCGTCGAAACCGCGGGAATCGGCTTACCGCGCCCTGGTGAGCCGACTCGATCGGGTAGGTATGGTCGTCTTCGCCGCAATCCGTACGGCGTCGTTGCTCGCGACCGGTGTCCCGTGGCGTCCTGCCACATTGCTTAACGCTATTCTAGCAAGGATGATCGGCATTACCAGCGGTCGAGCCGGGATTCCGCCAGCCGGGCGGAGCTTGGGTTCATTCCCCGTTGAGGACGACTATGATGGGCGTAGAGGCATGCGCGGCGCGTGCCGGCGAGTGATCGTGAATGAGGAAGGACTGTCCATGAGATTGTACGCCAGGGTGGTGATCGGAACGGTGGTGCTGTTGGGAAGTGGGGCATGGCCCTGTCTCGCGCGTCCTGATCATGCGGAACATGGCGAAGCGCATGCTTCCTCGACGTCCCCAAACGGCGAATCGGAGAAGTCCCGAAAGGATCGGACGGAAAAAGATGAGCCCAACGGGGGTGAGCCGGAAGGGCTGGCCGGCGAGGTCGAGAATGCGTCCGTGACCGAGCATCTCCTCACATTGGGGGAGGGCCGGCCTGGCTATCGCGCTACGGCAGCGAACATGCCGCTCAAAGACGAGGAGGGGGAGACCAAGGCCACGGTTTTCTTCGTGGCCTACGAGAGGCTGTCCCGGCAGGGCGATGCTTCTGAAGCGGACATGGAAGGCGCTCAGGCATCTGATGAAGACGAAGCTGAGGACAAGGCGGAGACGCTTGCCGCGCAGGATCCCTCCTCGCGGCCGTTAACTTTCGTGTTCAATGGGGGGCCCGGTGCGGCGGCGGTCTGGCTGCATCTGGGCACGGCGGGGCCGAAGGTGATCCAACTCGATCCCGAGGGACAGGTGCCGGCACCGCCGTATCGACTACAGGACAATCCCGCCTCGTGGCTGGAATCCACCGATCTCGTTTTCATCGATCCGGTCGGCACCGGGTACAGCCGACCGGCCAAGGATCAGAAGGGCAGTGAGTTCTATGGCGTGAGGGAAGACTTGCGCTGGGTGGGGGAATTCATCCGCCTGTACCTGACCCACGCGCAGCGCTGGGCGTCGCCGCTCTTCCTGGCCGGTGAGAGCTACGGGACTACGCGTGCGGCGGGATTGAGCGAGTACCTGCTCGATCGGCACGGTATCGCACTGAACGGATTGATTCTGATCTCCTGCGCACTGGACTTTCAGCAGCTGCAGCCCGGCAACAGCAATGACCTGCCGTTCATTCTCTTTTTGCCGACCTACACTGCCACGGCGTGGTATCACGGCAAGCTGGATGCAGCGCTGCAGCGGAACCTTCGTGCGACGTTGGATGAAGTGCAGACATGGGCCTTGACGGAGTATGCCACGGCGTTGATGCAAGGGCGTTTGATTGAAGAGGACCGCAAGCGTGAGGTGGCTGCCCGGTTGTCACGATATACCGGTTTACCGGAACGTATGACGTTGCGAAGTGATCTGCGCATCGATCCTTGGGTTTTCCGCAAGCGCTTGTTGGACGATGAGGAAAAAGTGATCGGCCGCTTCGATGCGCGCGTCCTGGGATTCGATCCCGAGCCCGAAGGTAGCGCCTGGCCGGGACACGATCCGAGCCTTTCGCGCTACCTGGCGGTGTACAGCAGCACTTTCAATCATTATGTGCGCAGCGCGTTGGGCTATGAAAGCAGACTTCCTTACGAGGTGTTGTCGGACAAGGTGCGTCCCTGGGATTACGGCAAGCAGGGGATGGGCTACCTGTCGATGACCGATGAATTGACCGACGCGATGATCAAGAATCCACATCTGCGTGTCCTGTTTGCGAGCGGTTATCATGATCTGGCGACCCCGTACTTCGCGACGGAATACACCATCGCGCATCTTGACATCAGCGACTCCATGCGTGAGCGGCTTCGTCATGCCCGCTACGAGGGTGGGCACATGATGTATCATCGCCGTGCATCCTTGATCGATCTCGGTGAGGACGTGGCGATGTTTATCAAAGAGGCATCGGGAGGCTCGTGAGAAACGCAAGCTTTTTTGGCTGTTCGTCTTGACTTTGCCGATAAGTGATGTATATTCATTACGTGAGAAGCGGAGAGTCCGCTTCTCGTTTTTGTTGTGATCTATCGATTCGATGACCATTCACGAGTCGATAACAGAGACGAGCAAAGAGGTTTTCAACGTGCTCCGACGTTCCTGGGACAACTCGATGGGCTATCCGAATACGCTGCTGCGTTCCTGCTCCTTGCGGCCGCAGTCGGCGAAAGCGTATGCCCTCCCCGTCACGCTCGCCGGAATGAACTCAGCCGGCGATATGACGGACGACGGTACGTGTGAATCGTACCGTATGTGGGTTGTGGCCGATTGGGTTGAGACGCTCGTCATGACGTTTGCCGCCATCGTTTTCGGTCACAACCAGATTACCGGAGGTGGGCCGTAGGGACTGGATCGAAAGATCATGGATTTTTCCAAGCCCTGCGGCCACAAGAGGTTGCAGGGCTTTTTTTATTGCCCGAACGTGATGAGCAGCGCCGTTTGAGTGCTTCGGCATCGTGGCGACGGATAACTCCACGTTGCGTAGGCGCGTGGTTCGCGTCGTCGCAGAGGAGTCGTGACTTACGATGCGATGGAGATGGAACGGGATACCACGAAAACGGCGACGAGTGCGGGTAAGGCACTCGCCGCCGGGTAGGAACGCGAAAACGTGATGACGCTTTCGGCTGCCTGATGGAATTGTAGGATTCCATCAGCTCCGGATCAAATTCGCGTATCCCACCACGGCTTCACTGAGTCATGAATAACAGCGCAGGCCGCGCGTGCGGAGAATGTGCGCGCTGAAATAAAGGAGCTGGCGGGACGATGGTGGAAGAGAGATTGAGAACGTTGGATGAAAGTATAGAAAGACCGAACGAAAGGGTGGAGCCATTGGCGGCGGGGGAAGCGCGGCCCGTGGTCTATTACGAGGGCAGTCGAATTTACTTCCGTCCCCTGGAACTCGAGGACGAGCCGCACTTGAGGCGATGGATAAACGATCCGCGTGTATGGCGAACGCTGGGCCATTACCTGCCCAAGAATGCGCAGGCGGAGAGGGCTTGGATCGAATCGCTATACAAGAGCGAGACCGACGTCGTTTTCGGTGTGGCCTTGAAAGAGAACGACGCACTGGTCGGCACAACCGGTCTGCATCGGGTGAATCCGGTGAGCCGTTCGGCGGTATTCGGCATCTGCATCGGTGACGTGTCGCAGCACAATATGGGTTTCGGCACGGAGGCGACGCGCCTCTGCGTTCAATACGGTTTCGAGGTCTTGAATCTGAACCGGATCGAACTGGAAGTGCTGGCCAACAACTTCCGTGGAATCCGCACGTACCAGAAGGCGGGATTCCAGCCGGAAGGTTGTCGCCGCCAGGCGATGTACCGGAATGGGCGCTACGAGGATGTCTACGTCTTCGCCATACTTCGCGCGGAGTATGACGCTTCGATGCGTGAGCCGGACGGCTGGTGATGAACTGAAGAATCGGACGGCACGTGCATGCCGCCCTTGAATCGCGTGTGATTCGGGTGTCGGACGAACGGGGGCCGGGATCAGGACAATGTAACGTATGGAGAGTGGTGCCTAGGGTCGAAGAGAACGTTCGACACCCGATGGAAGCAAGTTGTCCCGGTCCCCGTTTTTTCTCTTTATTTTGTGTGTTCCGCGAAATGGCGATCCAGGATGCGCGAGATTGCCTGATCGCGCGGTCATCCGGTTCAATCCACCTCGTCGGGATCGGCCGGGCGGGAAATCCGGATGGCCTTGTGTCCCTTGACCTGGTAGAGCTTGCCGAAGTACTTGGTGATGCCTTCGACCTGGACCGCGACCTCGGAATTGGCCGGCTTGTCCGTAGTGATGATATCGCCGGGCTGGAGCCGGATGAGATCGTTGACGGTGATGGTCGTCTCCGCCAGGTACGACTGCGTACCCACGGTGGCCCCTTTGAGCTGGTGGGCCATCCGTTGTTTCTCGAGTTCGCTCGAGGCCTTTCGCTGGTAGGCGAGCCAGTTCTGCGTAGTCAGACGACTCATGACCGGCTCGATCACGTTGAACGGCAGGCAGAGCGTCATCGTTCCCGCCCGCGTGCCCATTTTCAGTTCCAGTCCGATCACGACAACCACTTCATTCGGCGCCACGATCTGCACCAGGTGCGGGTTGGATTCGGTTTCCCGAAGTTCAAAACCGACTTCGACCAGCGAAGACCACGCTTCATTGAGATTCTGCTGGGCACGATCGGTGATCCGCTTGACGAGGCGCCACTCGATGGCGGTCAACGGTCGCTGGGGAATGAACAATTCCGCATTCGATCCACCGAGGAGCCGATCGATGATGGGATAGATGATCAGCGGGCTGATTTCCAGGCAGAGCTGGCCTTCGAGCGGTTCGGCAGTCAGCAGGTTGAAGCAGGTCGGGTTGGGCAGGGAGTGGATGAACTCGCTGTACGTCAACTGCTCGATGGTGGCCACGCGGACTTCCACGATGGTGCGCAGAAAAGCGGAGAGCGACGCGCCGAAGTTTCGGGCGAATCCCTCGTGGATCGCCTCGATGGAGCGCATCTGGTCTTTGCTGACGCGCTCGGGCCGTTTGAAGTCGTAGGCCCGGACATCCATCTGCCGGGTGCGCGAACGGGTGAAGACCTCCGGCTCGCCGGAACTCTCGTGCCCGAGATTCACCGCCGACAACAGGGCATCGACTTCAGCTTGATCAAGTACGTCCGCCATCGTTTACCTGTGACCGCGCAGGGCCGACTCCGGGGGAGGTCTGAAACATACCGCCATCGGTTTATCGGAGGGGGACGACCCAAGACTTTAGACCATGCCGTCAGGCCGGGGCAGGAATTCGTGCAGTGTGCGGTCGGCCGGCAACAGGGATCCAAGTTTTCCAAGGGTCTTCATCCATGATTGAACTCCTCCGTCCAACTCCCCAAAAGTTACTGGACACCCCCGTTGACACCGCGCCACGGAGATGCTACATTCCGACCCGATCAAGTCGTGAATCCCGGATTCCTGTCGCAATGGGTTCACGTCGGGCAACCTTTGTGGATATGTAGAGCACCATGTACGGAGCCGCCATGGACCGTGAGGCGAAAAGGGCGCGTCTGGCTCAATTGCGTGCAGAGGCAGAGTTGCTTGAAGCGGAGCTTCAACCGGCTCATGTCGGCCCGCACTGGCCTCCGCAGCAGTACTACACCACCTACCACATCCTGGCCGGCATGGTGCTTGGACTGATCTCCGCATCGACGAGCCTGCTCTTCAACATTGTTTGCGCGCCGATGTTCGGCGAGCACCCCCTCCAGCTGATCCGCGTGTATCTGACTTTTCCCATGGGCGCGGATGCCCTGAATCTGGACGCCAGCGAGAACGGTTTCATTCTTGCTGCCGGGTGCTGCCTGTACCTCGGGACGGGCATGATCGGCGGTATTCCCTTCCACATGATCCTCAGCCGCTTCTTCGACAAGGCGGCGTTCGGCAAACGTTTCCTGGTGGCGACGATCCTGGGCGTGGGCGTCTGGCTGGTGAACTTTTACGGCATCCTGTACTGGCTGCAGCCGATGCTGATTGACGGAGAACGCTACATCGTGGAAAAGACGCCGATCGTGGTGGCGATCGTGACCCACCTGATCTTCGGATGGACCATGTTGTTTGTGGATGAGTGGGGACGCTTCGTGCCCTATCGAACCCGGATGGAGACACAGCTCGAGGAGTCGCAGGCTTGAGACGTTTGTCAGTTGACTTATCGAAAGCATTGTTGCCGGTGGTGCTGGCACTTTGCGTCGTGACGGGGTGTGACGCACCGCCTCCCGATCCCGCCATGGATACGTCGCGCCCGGAGGATTTCGGGTTTCAGCGCAGTACGAAGGCTTCGCTCCTTTCCCAGGGGAAGGAGGCGTACGAGCAGTACTGCGTGGGCTGTCACGGCGTGAACGGCGACGGTCGCGGTGAGGCGGCGGGCTTTCTCGATCCTCGCCCGCGGAATTTCCAGACCGCCGAGTTCAAGTTCAACTCACGCGGCGTCGGCGAGCTTCCCACGGATGATGATCTGAAGCGTACGATCCGTTACGGCCTCAAGGGCAGCGCCATGCCGGCGTTTCGCCTGCTGGGGGATCGGACGCTCGAGAGCCTGGTCGCGTACATCAAGACGTTTTCGCCGCGATGGGAGGAGGAGACACCCGGTCAGCCGATTCAGTACGTCGAGGATCCGTGGCGGATGGACGAGGACAAGAGCGAAGCCATCCAGCGGGGCGAAGTGGTGTACCACGGCTACGCGAGCTGCTGGAGTTGCCACCCGGCGTACGTGACCCCGGAGAAGATCGACGAATACCTGGTCATGATGGGCGATGATCCCCGGGGCGAATATCGCGATGATATTCACAAGGCCATTGGCAAAGCCACGGAAGAGGGCAACATTCTCTATCCACCGGACTTCCGACGTGACTTCGTGCGCTCGGGGATGAGCCTTGAGGACCTGTACCGCTCGATCGGTGCGGGCATCCAGGGGTCGGCCATGCCGAAGTGGCTGATGTCGATCGAGTATCAGCCGGACGAAAACGAACCGCCACTGACGACGAAGGCGGACATCTGGGCCATGGCGTACTACGTGCAGGATTTGATCCGCCAGCGGCCCGCCAAACTGGAGGCGGGTTCATTCGATGTGCGCTCGCGCGCGCAGACGATTCATGTCGACGGTCTGCCCGAGACGACGGCACAGGAAGACGGCGCCGACACGATGATCGAGGACGAGGGAGAGTGGGAGACCGAAGAGGGCGAATGGGACGATGGCGGAGAAGGCGAGGAAGCGGACTGGGGGGATGAGGCGGATTGGCCGGATGAGGACGAGGAAGACTGGGGAGATGAGGAGACGTCTTCCGAGGCTGACGCGGACCCAGATGCCGAATCCGCAACGACAGAACGCGATGACACAGAATCCGGCGACGGAGAGGAGGGTGCCCCATGAGTGCCTCCGGCGCATCCAGTGATGCCAACCCCCTGATGAGTCATGAGGTGCCCCCGGCGGAATCCCCGGACGCCTTGGTGGATACCAAGATTGTCGGCTGGTACTTCGCGGCGGCGATTTTCTATCTGCTGGTGGCGACACTGGCGGGTTTCCTGTTCTCGATGCAGTACCTTCAACATTATCCGCTGGCGGGGATCGAGATCTTCTCGCCCGGGCGATGGCGCATGGTGCACACGCAGGGCGTGGCGTACGGGTTCCTGGCCAATGCGTTTCTCGGGGCGCTGCACTGGTCGATCCCGCGATTGACTTTTCATCCGGTGCTCAACCGCAAACTGTCGTGGTTCATCTTTTTCGCGTGGCAGTTCGTTCTTCTGTCAACCGTCGTGGGCCTGTTGCTGGGCGAAGCGCAGGCGTTGGAATGGGGCGAGACGCCGGTCTGGATCGATCCGCTCGCGACGGTCGGCCTGATTCTCGTGGCCATCAACTTCATGAGTCCGATCTTCAAGACGAAAGGGCCGATGTACGTCACGCTGTGGTACTTCATCGCGGCGTTCGTCTGGACAGTGCTGGTCTATGCGATGGGGAACTTCTTCGCGGAATACTGGATGAATGGAGCGGCCGCCGGTGCGATCGCGGGGCTGTTCATTCACGACCTCGTGGGCCTGTTCGTGACGCCTCTGGGCTGGGGGCTGATGTACTACTTCGTGCCGGTGATTCTGAAGAAGCCGATCTGGTCGCACGGACTGTCGCTGGTGGGTTTCTGGGGGCTGGCGTTCTTCTACCCGTTGAACGGCATTCACCACTTCCTGTACAGCCCGATTCCGATGTTCCTGCAGTACGGCGCGGTGATCGCGACGATCGCGGTGGAATTCGTCGTAGCAACGGTGGTGATCAACTTCTTCGGCACGCTCCGCCATAAAGGGGACATGCTGCGGACGTCGCTGCCGATCCGCTGGTTCTACATCGGCATGGTGTTCTACTTCATCACCTGCCTGCAGTGCGCGTTCCAGGTGACGATGACGTTCCAGAAGATCATTCACTTCACGGACTGGGTCGTCGGTCACGCCCACCTGGTGATGTTCGGCGTGTTCAGCTTCTGGCTGCTGGGCATCATGACGTACCTGCTGCCCCGGTTGATGGGGGTGGCGGCGTGGTACAGCCGCGGACTGGCGGAGTGGCACTTCTGGTTGAGCGGGATCGGCCTGCTGGTGATGTTCGTCGATCTCGTGATCGCGGGGCTGGTGCAGGGCTTTCTGTGGAAGTCGTTGACGCCATGGGAAGTCTCGCTGGTGCAGTCGTATCCGTTCTGGCTGGTGCGTTCGGTCTCCGGGACGGGGATCATCATCGGCCAGTTCATCTTCGTGTACAACATCTACTTGACGTACAAGTACGGCGCGAGCAAGCAGGCGGTCGGCGATCTGACGAATGGCGATGCGCCCGAGGGCGCGGCGGCTTCTCCGGCGTGATGCGGGAGGAGTGGCGGCGTGTCGAACGTGATTGGGCTTTGAGGTTCAGCGGTTATGTTTGAGTCGAAATCAGGTGTCTTTCTGGTCGCCGGGTTGATCTTCTTCGTCTTCGCCTTCCTGGTGATGGGGCTTCTGCCGTGGACCATCTACATGGATGAGCCGGAGGCGTCGGTGGAGGATCTGGCCGCCGAGGGCATCCTGCACGAGTTCGTTGACCTGGCGGAGCGGTTCCCGGAGCGATTCAAGGAGTACTACGGCGAGCCGAACGAGGCGGCCCTCGCTGAGGCGCTGCGTCTGGGCCACAAGGTGTACGTGGGCGAGGGATGCTGGCACTGTCACTCGCAGCAGATCCGGCCGGTGTCCAACGAGAATCTTCGGTGGGGCCCGGAATCGCACGCCCTGGAGTACCAGAACGAATTGCAGCGGCCGGTGCTGTTCGGAACGCGCCGGGTCGGTCCGGATCTGATCCGCGAGGCGGCCCGCCAGAGTAACGACTGGCACCTGGCGCACTTCTACAAGCCGACGAACGTGGCGCCAACCTCGGTCATGCCGGAATATCCGTGGTTCTTCGACGATGAGGGTTACCCCAACAAGCGAGGCATGGCCATCGTGACCTATGTGCAGTGGCTGGGCAGTTGGCTCGACGAGTATCCCTACTATTATGGAGAGGGGCCGGACGGACCGACCGACGACATGGCGGTCGCGGACGAGAGTGCAAGCGAGACATCCGGGGAATCCGAAGAGGGGGATGCGGAGGTGTCGGAATGAGTGCGATGAATCAAGGTTCCCAGGCAAGTGGCGAAGGCACGAGAAATGAGCCCGGACCGAAGAACGATCGCCCCTCGCGCACGAAGCACGTGGTGCTGTGGGTTTTCTTCATCATGATCATCTTGCCGGGCGGGTACGGATTCACCGAGAAGTTCATTCAGTTCGTTCGCACACTGAACACGGAAGAAGGGGGCGGATTCACCATTCTGCCGATCTGCAATTACCTGCTGATGGCGATGGGATTCGGTTGCCTGCTGGCGTGGGCGACGGCGCACGGCATGTTCCGCGACGTTGAGAAGCCGAAGTACGATATGTTGGAGCGCGAGCGTTTTCTGGAAGAGAGCGAAGGCCGCCACTGGGATTGAGGTGCCCCGATGCCGGAATCCGATAAAGAGATCGTGCAGGAAGCCAGGCACGAGAACAAGTATCACAGCTACCAGACGCATCACATTCCGTGGTATGTGCGCGTGATGTGGATCAGCTTCTGGATCGGCGCGGTCTGGTACACGATTCGGTACGCGATCCCGATGGCCAAGAATTACTTCTGACCACACGCCCCAGGCGTTTGATCCTTCACCCGATTCAAGCCCTCCCGAGTGCGAGCATGTCCGCTTCCCTCTCGTGCACGTACTGCCATCTGCCGATCGCCGGCGTTGCTCCTTCGCCTACGACCACCCATGAATCCGTGTACTGCTGCTACGGCTGTCGGTTTGCGCATGCGGTCGTGCGGGAGCAAGGTGAGGCCGGTGAAGCGACCTGGATGCTCACGCGTCTCGGGTTCGCCGCCTTTCTCTCCATGGCGGTGATGGTCTTCAGCCTCTATCTCTACAGTCAGGAGGTGTACGCGACGGAAGCGGACGCGGCGTCGAAGCTGTCTCAGACGCTGACCGATGTCATGCGCTACCTGTCGCTGCTCTTCGCCACGCCGGTGTTCTTCATCCTCGGTGTTCCGATTCTCACGTCCGCCGTGGAACAGTGGCGGCAGCGCATCCTGTCGACCGACGCGTTGATCGTGATCGGCGTGGCGGCGGCGTATGTCTATTCCTACGTGTCGACACTGACCGGGGGACAGGCCACGTACTTCGAGACCGGGTGCATGGTGCTCGTGCTGGTGACGTTCGGGCGCTGGCTCGAGGCGACGGGGAAACTCCGCGCGACGCGCGCGGTCGAGGCGCTGGATCGGCTGATGCCGGAGAAGGTCGAGATGCGCGTCGGCGAGGCGTGGGAATCGCGCGATGCGATGGAAGTTGGCGAAGGGGACGAGGTGCGCGTGAAGGCGGGAGGACGGATTCCGGTGGACGGCCGCGTCATGAAGGGCGGTTCGCAGGTGGATGAGCAACTGGTGACCGGGGAGTCGGTGCCGGTGCATGTCGCGGTCGGCGATGAGGTGAAGGCGGGGACCTTGAATCTCGACGGGTTGATCGTCATCCGCGCGACGCGCGTCGGGGAGGCGAGCACGCTGGGCCGATTGCGCAAGCTCCTCCGCGAGGCGCGGCAGAGCCGCAGCCGGTACGAGCGCCTGGCGGACCGCGTGGTGCGCGTTTTCATCCCCGTCGTGATGGTCCTGGCGGTGATCGGCGGCGCGATCGGCGCGTGGCGTGGCGGAATCGATGACGGCATCATGACCACATTAGCCGTATTGCTGATCGCATGTCCGTGTGCGTTGGGTATCGCCACGCCGACGGCCATCTGGGTCGCGCTGGGGCGGGCGGCTGAGGCGGGCGTCTTGTGTCGGCGGAGCGACGTGCTGGAATCATTGGCGCGGGTGGAGGTGTTCGCCTTCGACAAGACGGGAACGCTCACCACCGGCGCGCCGGAAGTGGAGCGATTCGAGTGTGTTGGTCGCGGGTGGGGCGAAAGCGGAGATAAGGCGACGGATGCCCTTGCGCTGGCTGCGGGACTGGCATCGGGGGTGGACCATGTGTTGTCGCGAAGCATCACGGACTATGCCGTCACACGGCAGGTGGCGCCGGCGATGTTTGAGCGCGTGACTGCCATTCCCGGTGCAGGCGTGTCGGGCGAGCGTGATGGAGTGACGGCGGTCCTGGGCAGCGCCGCACTCATGCGTGAGCGGCGGGTGAGCACGGATGCCGTGCAGGATGAAGAGGGCAAGTCGGATGAAGAGAAGGTTCAGCCGGTTGTCATGCTGGCGGAGCAGGATCGCCTGTTGGCGGTCTTTCGGTTTCGGGAGCGGATTCGTCCGGAGGCGCGTGACGTGCTGAAGGCTTTGGAGGCACAGGGTGCGGAGGTCCGAGTCCTGACCGGAGATCACGCGGCGCGCGGGCGGGCGATTGAAAACGAACTGGGCGTGACGACGCTGGCGGAGTGCACGCCGGAGCGGAAAGTGGAGGAAATCCGTGGTCTGGCACCGAGCAGACCTGTGGCGATGATCGGCGACGGGATCAACGATGCGCCGGCCCTGGCGGCGGCGGATGTGGGCGTGGCGATGGGTTGCGGGGCGGACGTGACGCGTGAGTCGGCGGATCTTTGCCTGCTGGGTTCGGATCTGCGCGTGTTGCCCGATCTGCTGCATCTCGCCCGGCGGACGGTCCGGACGATTCGCGTCAATCTTTTCTGGGCGTTCGCTTACAATGTCGTGGGTATCGGGCTGGCGATGGTCGGCTGGCTGACGCCGGTGTTCGCCGCTCTGGCGATGGTGTTGAGCAGCCTTTTCGTCGTGTCCAACTCGCTGCGTCTGGCGGCGGTGAACTTCAGTTCGCATGTGAAGGCGGAATCGTGACGTACTACCTGGCCATTTTTTCAGCGTCATTGCTGGGTTCGGCGCACTGTATCGGCATGTGCGGCGGGCTGGCGGCAGCGCTGGGGGCGTGCGAACAGCCGCTCGGCTCGGTCGTGTTCCGGCAGGCGGTGTACAGTCTCGGTCGCGTGTTCACGTACGCGTTTCTGGGGGCGCTTGCCGGGGCGGCGGGACTGGCGGTGTCGGACTATGCCATTCCGGGCATATCGCTGACGATCCCGCAGGTCTTCTCGCTGCTGGCGGGGGTGATCATGGTCGGGGTCGGTTTAAGCGTTCTCGGCGTGTGGCCCAAGCTTCGTCACGGGCAGAAGGTGGCGGGGGCCCAATCGTCGTCGCCTCACCTGCTGACACCGGCGTTTCATCACTTTCTGAACACGCGATCGACATGGGGCGCGTTCACCGCCGGGTTGGCGACGGGGTTCCTGCCATGCGGTTTCGTGTATGCTTTCTTGCCGTTGGCGTTGGCATCCGGAGACGTGGGGCGCGGGATGGCGATCATGACGCTGTTCGGCTTGGGGACGGTTCCCGCCATGATGGTGGTCGGGTGTGGAAGCCGATTGGTCAGTCATGCGGTGCGGGGACAGATTCTTCGCGTCTCGGCGGTGCTGCTGCTGGGCATGGGGGCGGTGACCCTCTGGCGGGGGTGGCCGACCGATTCGAAATCCTGCTGCGACGATGCATCGCATCTGCCTATCGTCTCTCATCTGGATGTTGCGGAATGACGACAATCCAAGGCGATCGAGGCCCCGCGTTTCATGAGGAAATTGCATCTGGTGAGAATGACGAATGATGCGTGAAGTAAATTTCCGTTTCCTGGTGGACGTGATCCTGTTCATTGCGTTCCTGGCATTGCTGTGGACGCAGTCACTGACGACGTTCATCTTTCCAAGCGGCACGGAAGCCGACGGCTGGATCCTCTGGGGTCTGACGTACGACGAATGGACGATGGTGTCTTTCGGATGCCTGGTGGTGTTCACGATTGGCGTGCTCGTCCACCTGATCCTGCAATGGCGATGGGTCTGCAATTTCATCAGCACGCGGATGGTGCCGCGGAAGGACGGCGAACGCGTGATCCTGCCGGATGGCATCAAGACGCTTTATGGCGTGGGTACGTTAATTGCGGTACTGACCACGCTGGGGATGCTGCTCGCCGTGGCGGAGATCATGATTCAGGAGCCGTCCGAAGAAGCCTCTTCCGTCGAGGTGTCCCCCGGTTCGTCCGTCTCTTCCGGCGCATCGTTCTCGGACTTCTTCAGTTCCTCGTCCCAATTCACCTCTTCGAGTTCCTGAAGTCCGCCGTTGACTTCGGATTCTCCAGACCCATTTTCCTCAGCGGTCGAAGTCGCGGAAACCTCTTGCGACGCGGACTTGAGTTCCACCTTGGCCCGTTCGGTGGCCTGGATGACGTTATCGATCGGCAGGATCAGGCCCGACGCCAGCGTCTGGAGCTCCTCGCGCCCACCGATGGCCGCGGCGAAGTCGCCCCCGATGTCGTCGAGATCGGGCAGCTGCATCACGGAGAACCCGAGAATCTTTCCCTTGGCCGAGTATACGGGAAGGCCGATGCCCTCACCCGCGTCACCGGACAGTTTGTAGAGTTTCCGCGGTTTGGCGATGATCCCCGCCACGCGACCCTCGCCGACCACGGGGACGTGATCGAAATACCGCCCGAGACGGCGAACGCTGAGCACCCGGTCGCCTACCTGAGGATCGGCCTTGTTTTGCAGATCCACGTGCGGGTAGGGAGCGTCCCTGGGATCCTTCAGGCGGAGCCACGCCAGGTCGAGTTCGCTGTCGCGAGCGATGAACTCGGCATCGACACCGACCCGATCGTCGCCGATGAGTACCTTGATCTCCTTGACCTTGGAGGAGATGCCGGACGCCCGGCCCTGGTACATGATCTGAAAGACGCGCTCGATGTCCCCCATCTTGATATTCGACGCCATGATCATGCCCTTCGGGTCGACAATGACGCCGGTGGTTTCCTGCTCTTTCTCCTGCTCGCCCTGCGGGGCGGTCAGCGTCAGGACGTACTTGATGGTCACCAGCGACGGGGATTTCGCCCCGAGCATCCGTGCGTAGGCAGGATCGTCAGCCGCTTGAACGGAAGTGGTGATCAGCAGGCTGAGCAGCAGAGCCGACCCGACACGGAGACAGGGATTCGCGGGTGAAGGTACTCGAGTATGCATGGGATCATTCCTTCGTTTCGTTGTCGTTGGGGGTTGGGGCTTCCTCGTCGGTCTCGCCTGTCAACGGCCGCCACTCCGGCTCGACGAAGACGTGATGGCGGCTGATGCGGCGAAGTACGACAAAGACGACGCGTTCGGGCTCGTCCTCGCGGATCTGATCCATCACGTCGCGGAATTCCTCGATACTTCGCACGGGTTGATCGTTGATGCGCTGGATGAGGTCGCCGGAGGCGAGTCCGCCGAGCGCGGCCCAGCCCGCCGAGGTGACCTGTTCGATCAGCACGCCTTCCACGTCCTCCTCCCATTGCATGGCATCGCGATCGAAGAAAGTCAGCTCGCGGACGGTCATTTCGAAGTCGCGATTGACCTCGCGTAAGGCGTCGGCCGGCTCGATACGCGTACGCTCGAGTTCCACAGGGATCTCGAGCATCTTTTCCTGCCGCAGGATGTTCAACGTGAGGGTCTCGCCGATCGGCATCCGTCGAATCACGCGCGACAGCAGCCCCGCGTCGTTCATGCCGCGCGGGTAAATACGCTTGCCATCGAGTCCGACGATGATGTCTCCCTGAAGAAGCTCACTCTCGGCGGCCAGGGTTCGCGGATAGACGCGCGTGATGCGGAAGCCCTGGTACTTCTCGTCGCCGAGCTGTTCCGCCAGTTTCTGAAGAATCGGCTGCGTCGCAACCCCCAGCCAGGCCTTGGGCACTTCGCGCGGTGGATCTTCATCGTCGTCCGGTTTCGTCTTCATCAGCGTGAGGTGGTTCTTGCCCATCACCTCGTATTCCACGACGACGTACTCGGGAAGCGGCTTCATCTCCATGATCGAGTCGTACGCAGCGAGAAAGGCCTGGAGATCATCGATCGAATGATCGGCAATTCGGCGGATCACGTAGCCCCGCCCGATCTGCGGTTCGGCCAGCGCGGCGGGGCCTCCATCGCGCACACTGGTGACAAGGACGCCCTCGGTGGAATCGAGCCGGCGCTCACGTGCGATCCGGTCGGTGATGCTCATGGCGGTCATGCCCCAGTTGCGAAACGCCCGCTCCTCGCCGAGATCCTGCTCGAGCCTGGCGGTAGTGATCGTGGTCTCTTTCCGCTCGCCGTCGCGGAGATAGATCACCTCCAGCGTGTCGCCGACCTTCTTGCGAGCGACCCGATCCAGGAGGGGCGGGATCTCCTCATCGAAGCGAATCGTCACCGGTTCGCCATCCAATTCGACGAGGACATCGCCCGCCTCGAGTCCGCCCTCGGCTGCCGGGCCGTCGCTCACCACGGAGTTGACGAAGATGCCTTCCTCGTAACCGGTTTTCTCGATGGAGCGGATGCTCATGCCGACCCAGCTTCGCTCGACTTCGCCGTTTGCGATGAGTTGGTCGCTGATACGCCTGGCGAGGTTGCTCGGAATAGCAAATCCGATCGCGGATCCGCCGAGCTGGTTCACACCGACGATCTCACCTTCGAGGTTGACCAGTGGCCCGCCACTGTTGCCGGGATGGATGAGGGCGTCGTGCTGGATCCACTGCGTGAACATGCCCGAGCGCTGGCCGGCCCGCAGTTTCATCCCGCCACTTTCTCCGGCGGTGCCGAAGACGCGCTGGGTATTGGACACGATGCCGAGTGTGACGGATCGCGAGAGCGAAAAGGGCGAACCCATGGCCATGACGTAATCGCCGATTTCAAGCTGGTCCGAATCGCCGAACGCCGCCACCGGCAAGGGGCCTGAGCCGTCATCGTAGAGAGAGAGATCCAGTTGCAGAACCGCCAGGTCGGTCAGGGCGTCCTCGCCGAGAAGCTTGGCAGGGATTCGCTGTTTATCCTCCATCGTGCAGGTAAAGGAAACACCCTCGTGCGTGACGTGCTGGTTGGTGAGCACGTGGCCGTCCTTGCTGATGATCGTGCCGCTGCCGACCGCCTGGCTCTTGTGTTCCTTGCCGTCCCAGTAACGGATAGTGATGACGTCGATGTTGACCAGCGCGGGAAAGACCTTGTCGCGCGCCTGGCGGGTCATCGCGTGGATCCCCTGTCGAAGCGACGCGCTTTCTTCAGCGTGGGCGGAGGGAAGGGGGACGAAACACAGGGATAAGATGAGCGCCCAGGGTGTATACATATGCATATGGATACGTACTTTGCGAAGATCGTGCATCGATAACTACCTAATTATGGCCGGCTCGCACCCGGGCGGTGTCAATACGCCCTTCGACGGGATTCAGTGTCGTCGAGATAGGGGAGGGGATCAAGGCCGAGGCGGATGGCATCGGGCAGGATAGCGTGCGTCGGGGTCAATGGTTAGCAGTAGTGCTTCCATCGAATTACGGAATTGAAATGTGATCCGTATCACGGTACCGGTACAGGTTCAGGACTTTCCTGTGGCCGGGGAGGCGCGGCTGTTTCGGAGCGGGTGAGTCACCGTACCAGAACGCCACGGACGAATACCAGTAGGGTTTGAGCCGGTCCGGATCCCAGGGGTTCAGGAATGAGAACCAGATCCGCTTGTCAAAGGTAATCGGATCGTGCTCGTGGAAACGGTACATCGTGACCATGGACCGAAGCGCATCTTTCAGCGGCACGCCGTGATGCGGCCCGGCGAACTCGCCGTCGCGGAAGTACCATCCTCCGTTGAAGTAATCCTCCAGCCCCGTGCCGACCATGCGCGGCGTGTCCCAGTCGTCATCGATGTAGACATACTCCGGCGCCTCGAGAAACGACAGGTAGTGTGGCAGTTCTCCCTGCATGTACAGGAACATGCCGGCGAAATGACCGCGGCCCCTGGCGTCAAGATTCAGCGCTTCGTCGGGACCTTCGCATCGGTCGGTGCGAAACTGCGTGCAGAAATAATCGGCGTCTTCGGGCAGGGCGTCGAGCTCCTGGTAGTTGATGTTGCAGAAGAGATCCGTGTGCAGCTTGGGATGACGATTCTCGATCTCGATTCGGAATCCCCGGCGAAACGGCATCGGCCAGAGGCTGTAGAATCCACCGCTCGAGGTCCCGATGAACCGGCTCGTGAACGAATTAAACTCGCATTGGCCGGCGCCGAAGAAGTCACCGACGGGCGCTTCCACCGCCGGGGTCTTCGCCCCGTCCCAGGTGATCCGCAGGATCAGTGACTTGAGCATGGTCGGGTCGATGGCGGCCGGCGGATGCCAGTGCTGAAAAAACCAGCCGGGGAACGTCAGCCACATGCGCGAGATGTAGCCGCCGCCTTCCGCCTCGGCGATGGTCTTCCGGTCACCGGGGCGTAGCAGCACGGTCTTGCTTCGCTGGTCGAGGTCGAACGTGGTCAATTGCCGTGAGATGCCCGCCGGGCGACGTGTGATGTCCAGGGGATCGTGCATGTCCTGATGGCCTCCAGGCTTGTCCCGTCTCAATTCCTGGCACGCGACGCCATATCGGCTTCGCGGCGTTGCTTCCACTCGGGCATCTGTTCGGGGGTAATCCCGCGCCACAGCCCGGCGAAGGTCTTTCTCGCCCTGGCCTCGAGTTCCACGAAACGCGTACGCCAGGGATGCTTGAAGCGCGTGTCGGCGTAGGCGTAACCGTGGATCAGCAATTCCTCGTTCAGCATGACGTCCGAGTCGGCAAGATAAACGTAGGCGAGTAATCGGTCGTACTTGTCACGGGTTTGCTCCGGAACGAGGACGATCCGCACTGCTTTTGCCTCCACAAGCGAGGCGGTGAATGCACCGGCTTCCTCGCCGTAATACATGGCGCCTCCTGGGCTCTTGGACGATTCCGGCGTGTCCACACCCCACAGGCGGATGCGTGTCTTGAGGTCATTACTGTCGAGGATGGCGATGTCCAATGTGTCGCCATCCACCACGTACACGCAGAGCGCCGTCTTGTTGTGATACCGCTCGACATCGGAAGTACCCGGATACAAGATCCGCAGTGTGACGACCAGCGCCACGACGAGTACGAGCCCCCCGACCGTCTTGGGACGTCGACGCCATATACGTGGTCGGACGCGCCGTCGGAATGAACGTGGTCGGGCGCACATGCTCAGCTTCCTTCGTGAATGGCGAACCCGGTTCAGGAATGTAGAAGCTTCACGAGAGCGGGTCAAGCAGGGGCACCGCGTGCGAGGAGCGGACGCAACATCAGCGCCATCCGCAGTTGCCGTCGGCGATGGGTTCAGCTCCAGTTCTCGCGATACCAGTCGATGGCGCGTTTCAGACCCTCGTCGAAGGAGACGATCGGCTCATAGCCGATGACTTGCTTCGCCAGGCTGATGTCCGCGAGGGAGTGCTTCACGTCCCCGGCGCGTGTCGGCTCGTAAGTCGGCTGAACGTCGGTGCCGAGAAACGCGTTGATGCGGGCGATGATCTTGTTGATGGAGATCCGTTCACCGCACGCGATGTTGATCGCTTCACCGGAGGTCTTCTCCGCGTTGGCGGCCAGAAGGTTCGCGTGAATGACGTTATCGATGTACGTGAAATCACGCGTCTGCTCGCCGTCGCCAAAGACGACCGGCGGCTCCCCGCGAAGGATGCGCGTGACGAACGCGGGAATCGCCGCGGCGTATTGACTCTTCGGATCCTGCCGCGGGCCGAAGACATTGAAGTAACGCAGTGAAATCGTCTCCAATCCCCAGCAGGCCACGAAGGCCTGGTTATAGAATTCGCCCAACAGCTTTTGCACGGCGTAGGGGCTGAGAGGCTGGGGCTTGACGTTCTCGCGTTTCGGCAACTCGGGAAGATCCCCGTACGCGCTGCTGCTGGCGGCGAAGACCAGGCGGCGCACCTGTCGATCACGGGCCGCAGAGAGAATATTGAATGTCCCGTTGACGTTGGCATCGTGCGATGCGCCCGGTTGTTCGACCGACTTGGGTACCGAGGGAATCGCACCCTGATGAAAAACCACCTCAATGCCGTCGCACGCCTTCAGGCAGTCCTCGGGATTGCGGATATCGCCTTCAAAGAAATCGATGCGGTCAAGGAACGGGGTCAGGTTTTCACGCTTGCCCGTCGCCAGGTTGTCGATCACGCGGACCGAATGCCCATCGGCAACCATTCGCTCCACCAGGTGAGATCCGATAAAACCCGCGCCGCCCGTCACAAGATAGTTTGCCATAATACTCCACCGCAGTTGGCCCGCCGACGCGATCTCGTCATTCCCACCGGAGGGGCGTTATTCAGACTTCAGCCACAATGCACCCGTTTGTACGATGTCAATTGACTTCCGGATCGGCTGGATAGTGTGGTTCCTTGCCTTCCAATACGCGGATCACATCGTCGACCACGTCGTTCATGGCGGTGATGCCCTCAAAGGTACGCGAGGCAATGTGGGGCGTCATCACGCAATTCGGCGCAGTTCGAATCGGATGATCCATGGGAGGCGGTTCGGGGTCAAATACGTCCAGCGCGGCCCCGGCGAGTTTCCCCGCCGCCAGCGCCTCGGCCAGCGCCATATTATCGACCACCGGCCCGCGCGACGTGTTGATCAGGTAAGCCGTCGGCCGGAAGCAGGCCAGTGCGCGGGCGTCGACCATGCCGCAGGTTCGCCGCGTCAGCGGCACGTGAAACGTGACCACATCCGCTTGCGCGTAAACCGCCTCGGCGGATTCACAGGCGCGTGCCGGAAAGGGCAGCCAGCCGGTTTCCCGGATGTCGTGGTAGATGATCTCCATGCGCATCCCGTTGTGCATTCGGTCGCCGACCTCGCGGCCGATCCGCCCCATACCAATGATGCCGAGGGTCTGGTGTTGCAGCTCGGTGTTCGTCGGCATGCCGGCGCGAAGTTCCTTGTAGCCTCCGGCACGCATGGCGGCATCGTGCGAAGCGATCCCGCGCTGCGCCGCCACGATCAGCCCGACCGTCAATTCCGCCACCGCCACCGTGCAGGCCGCCGGCGTGTGCACCACCTGGATCCCCGCCGCCAGCGCCGCCGGAACATCGATGTTGTCCAATCCGACACCCGCGCGACCGATAACCCGAAGGCGCCCCGACTGCCTGGCGGCTTCGATGACCTTCGCCGTGACCTGGGAATACGTCCGCACCACGAGCGCATCGGCCTCGGTCACTGCCCGGCAGAGATCCGCCTCGCTCGGCTGATCGAGTTGGACGACCTCGCCCGCGGCGGCAAGCTTTTCCCTCGCCGGCTCGCTGACGGTGTCTGCCACGATAATACGGTGCCGCTCATCGCTCATGGTCGGAGCATTATCCCGACCCGCTCACGGATCGACAAGCGTCCGGCGGGATCATGCCAGGGCTGTTGTTCCCCCGATACCGATCCTCTATACTCGCTCGTTCCCACCTTCGCGGCGGGCCACCGGACTCGTTAATCAGGTAAAGTGAACAATATACAGGTACTGGAGTAAGTCATGACGGAAATCAAGGCAACGAACATCACCTGGCATGAAGGCCACGTCGGCCGTGAGACGCGCGAGCAGATGCTCAAGCAGAAGGGCGTCACCATCTGGTTCACCGGGCTGAGCGGCTCGGGCAAGAGCACGATCGCGTTTACGGTCGAGCACGCCATCGTCGGGCGCGGCCACCTGGCCTACGTCCTCGACGGTGACAACATCCGCCACGGCCTGAACAAGAACCTGGGCTTCTCGGCCGAGGATCGCGAGGAGAACATCCGCCGCATCGGCGAAGTGGCCAAGCTCTTCGCCGATACCGGCGTCATCACGCTGACCAGCTTCATCAGCCCGTATCGCAAAGATCGCGACCAGGTCCGCAAGATCCACGAAGAGGCGGGCATGACCTTCGTCGAAGTTTTCGTGGACGTGCCGCTGGAGGAGTGCGAAAATCGCGATCCCAAGGGGCTCTACAAAAAGGCCCGCGCCGCCCTGGCAGAGGGCAAGGGCATGGGCTTCACGGGGATCGATGATCCGTACGAAGCGCCGGAGAAGGCCGAAGTCGTGGTCAAGAACGCCAAAGGCTCGCTCGAGGATGCCGCCGCGCAGGTCATCGCCTACCTCGAAGAGAAGGGCATCCTCCCGAAGGCCGGCTGAGCGTCGGTCGGGACGATTGACTGTTCCCCCGAAATCTGATTTTCCCGAAGGGACCCACCGGGTATCATGACTCGCGTGGGTCCTTTCTTATGCCGCAATCCAACTCCGCCATGGGAGGCCATCATGTTTCATCGAGGACGTGTTGCAGGCGGACTGTTGCTGCTGATCGCTGCAGGGGTTGTCATTCTGAGTGGGTGCCTGGCCCCGCGAAGCTACCGGCAGGTGAAATCGTCGCGCCCGGGACGACCGCTCAATGATAGCGTCTGCATGGTCTATTCGAAGCACTACCAGATCAACATGGGCGGTGCCGAGCGTCTGCACCCGTTCGATATCAACAAGTACGCCCGCATCTACCTGCGGCTTCAGACGGAAGGCTATTTGCGTCCGAGCGATGTCTTCGTGCCTGAGTCGATCGCGCAGGAGGAGATCGAGCGGGTCCACAATCCGAAGTACCTGGCCACGTTGCAGAATCCGCATGATCTTGCCCGCTATCTCGAGTTCGGCCCGGTCAGGCTGGTCTCGGCGGAGTTGACAGACCTCGGTGTGCTCGCCCCGTTCCGCCGGGCGACCGGGGGAACCTTGCTGGCGGCGCGGCTTGCGCTCGAGCACGGGATCGGAATCAATCTCGGCGGTGGGTACCATCACGCCGAGCCGGATCGTGGGGGCGGATTCTGCATCTATGCCGACATGCCCATCGCCATCCGCACGCTTCAGGAGGAAGGGCGGATCCGCCGGGCCCTGGTCGTCGACGTGGACGTGCACCAGGGCAACGGCACCGCCGCGTGCGTCGCCGACGACCCGGACGTGTTCACCTTCGATCTCTTTCAGGAAGACATCTACCCGCACCCGAAGCGGACCAACGATTGGGACATCCCGCTCCCGGCGGGGACGGATGATGAGGTTTATCTGGCGACGCTCTCTCATCATCTTCCCAAGGCCTTCGACCGTGCCGAGCCGGACATCGTGTTTCTGCAGGCGGGGGTGGACGTGCTTCGAGGTGATCCGCTGGCAAGTTTCGAACTGACGCCGCGGGGCGTTATCCAGCGGGATGCCATGATCTTCCGGGAGGCGCGGCAGCGCAACGTGCCGATCGTCATGGTACTGGGTGGAGGGTACGGAAAGGACGCGTGGGCTGCCCAGTACCGCTCGATCGCGAACCTCATCGACACCTGCGGGCTTCGCGGCAACGAACGGCCGTATCCGCATCGCCATCCATCGGCGAAAGAGAAGCTCTATACCAAGTGAGCATAGCGGACTGATACGGAGAGTATGTCGGGTTGGGCAGCCGTCAGGGGACGATCGGGCGATCGCGCGTCACACCCTGCGAGCCCACGTCCGAGTCACGAAGCGTCGTCGTGTCGTTCAATCGGCGATCAAAGGGGATCTCGCGGACCTGGTAGCCGACCGCACTCTGCAGGCGGCGACGCATGCCGGGTGAGGAGAGTTCCAGCAGGACGTTGAAAAGATACGTCGTCCTCGATCGTCGAACGCGACGCCAGTAGTTCAGAAAAAGCTCCTTCCGGCGGATCATCTCCTGCCAGACGAGGATCGACTTGTCTTCGTGGTCGATACGCAGCAGAAACGGGTTGACCATCGCCGAGGCGGAGACATCCCGCAATTGCCGTTCCAGCGCTGCGGCATGGTAAGGTTCCATCAGCAGTCGGGGAGATCCAAGGCAGGCGCGGCACGTGGCCATCAGGGTGCGCGGGTCCTGCCGGGACGAGGCGAGCATCGCCTGTTCGATCTGTCCCAGCGTCATTCGGCGGCCATCCACCGTGAACGCGTAGTCGTGCTCCAACTGCGGCATGCCCAGGTCGTACATCGACGCCATGGGATATTTCAGCAGGACCGCCTTGACCGTAAGGGCATTGAAGGCGTTGATCCAGTAAGCGGTCTGAAGGGGGGCGGTGGAGAACTGATCCGGCGTGGCCGTCGGGCCGGTCTTGGACAGTAGCGCGCAGTAGCGATCAAGGGCGCGGCGATCCTGGGCCAGCCCCTGGTAATTCACCAGGCCGTTCCAGGTATACGATCGCAGGACCTCCGCCCAGTCGTCATCCAGGTAGCGATTGCCGACCTGGTCCGGACTGATCGAGGAGCCGACGTTCTCGGTGGAACCCGTGCAGCCGGCGGTCATGGCGATGAACAATGAGAGCAACGCAGGGCATGCTGAGCGAGCGGCTACCATTTGCCTCCCTGCGGTCGGGCATCCGTATCCGCTGCCGGAGATGTCGCATATGAATGATGTTCTGGCCATCCGGCGACCATTTTAGCGAGCGGTCCGTTCGCGTCGAGGAGGTCAACCCGGCTGAAGCTGATTACACTTGAATCATCTGACGTATGCCCGTCCGCTTGAAGATCAGCCACCCGGCCTGCTATCCTCATAGGACTCACCGGGCAAGAGAGGATAAACGTTGGCAAGATCACCAAAATCCAAGTCCCAGAGACATCCGGCGGGTCGCACCTCCGGTAGCGAGAATTCGCCGACCCGGGTGGCATTCACCGCCCTGGGCTGCGCCAAGAACCTCGTCGACTCGGAGAAGATGCTGGGCCAGCTCGCCGAAAACGGTGTTGTCATCACCCCGGACGATACGGATGCCGACGTCATCGTCATCAACACGTGCGGGTTCCTCGAGGCCTCCCGCCAGGAAGCCCACGAGATGATTGCCGACGCCGTGGATCGCAAAAAGACCGGGCGATGTCGCAAGGTCGTGGTGGCGGGGTGCCTGGTGCAACGCGATGGGCAGAAGCTGTTGGACGCCGTGCCGGGGATCGACGCGCTCGTCGGTGTCCATCAGCGGGACGACGTGGTTTCAGCCGTGATGGGCAAAGGGCTGGAACCCGCCGAGCCACGCCCCGCACCTGATCTCTATCTCAGCGACTATCACCCCTACGTGGCGCTGGATACCGCCAGGCTTCGGCTGACGCCGAGGCACTACGCCTATCTCCGCATCAGCGAGGGCTGCGATCAGAAGTGCACGTTCTGCACCATCCCCTCCATTCGCGGGGCGATGCACTGCAAACCGCCGGAGATCGTGCTGCGGGAGGCCCGGGAGTTGATTGACGACGGGGCGGTCGAGCTCAATCTCATCGGCCAGGACACCACGAGTTACGGGCGGGACATGGATTACGCGCCGGGGCTGGCCGGGCTGCTTCGTGAACTCAACGGGCTCGACGGCGTCGGCTGGGTCAGGCTGCTTTATGTCTACCCGACCGATTTCACCGACGAGATGATCGATGCCATTGCCGAATGCGAGCACGTGGTCCCCTATATCGATATCCCGCTGCAACACATCAACGATCGCGTACTCAAGGCGATGCATCGGCGCGTCACCCGCCGGGAGACCGAGACGCTGCTGGCCAAGCTGCGCGAGCGCATCCCCGGCGTCTCCATCCGGACGACATTCATCGCCGGCTTCCCGGGCGAGACCGATGCCGAGTTCGAAGAACTTATGGATTTCGTGCGCGAGTTCCGGTTCGATGCCCTCGGCGTGTTTCCGTACTCGTTGGAGCCCGATACACCGGCCGGGCGTATGAAAGATCAGCTACCGGAGGCCCTCAAGTCCGAGCGGGCCGATGCCCTCATGCAGCTTCAGCAGGAGATCGCTTTCGAGGACGCTGCCGGCAAAGTGGGATCCTTCTTCGACGTGCTGATCGATCATCCGGTGGCCGCCGGACAGTACGCGGGCCGTCACCCGGGCCAGGCCCCTGAGGTCGATGCCGTCACCTACGTCCTTTCCGACGACCTTCGACCGGGGCAGATTGTGCGAACGCTTTGCGAAGGGTCGCAGGACTACGATCTCATTGCCCGCCCCAGTGACGCCATTCTTCCCATTCTGTCGGCATCCTGAGTCCTTCCACCGGTTGTTTCCCGAGGCCTGCGATTGAAGGTCTTCTCGTTCTTCGTGTGGCGTGAATCTCTTGATCCGTCGATACATGCAATTGAGGTGACGGGAAACGATTCGGACTACAGGGAGGCCATGCCATGAACAGGCTGTCGGGCGTCGGGACGCTGGCGGTGAGCCAGAAGAAGGAATGGGGCGAGATCCTCAGCGGCTTCGAGACCAAGAACAAGTACGCAGTGATGGACGGCATGGGCCAGACCCTCTACCTGGCAGCAGAGGATGGCGGATCGTTCCTCCTGCGAACCCTGCTCAAGGGGTATCGTCCCTTCACCGTCGTGGTGGTCGACCCGCAGGGCCAGGAAGTGCTCCGCGTGAAGCGGCCGTTCCGGTTCATCTTTCAGCGGGCGGAGATCTTCGACGCCCAAGGGGAACTGTTGGGTACGGTTGAAAAGCAGTTCACGCTCATGCGGCGGGTCTACACGGTATCGAATGCCCAGGGCGAGGAGATCTTCCAGCTCTTCGGGCCGATTCTGAAGCCCTGGACCTTCCAGATCCGCAACGGGGAGGTCGAGTACGGCAAGATCACCAAGAAGTGGAGCGGGCTGATGAAGGAGGGCTTTACCGACGCCGACAACTTCGGCATCCTCTTTCCGGAGGATTGGGATGTCCGGCTGAAGGCCCTGTTTATGGGGATCGTCTTCCTGATCGACTTTGTACACTTCGAGCGAAACGATTAGCATGCCTGCCGGATGAAGGCGGGACGTTCCGGTGATCGCGCGGGCAGGCCGGGATCCGCTTCTTGTTCGTACCAAACTGCGGTTCCGATGCGGATTAACTTGCCCAACCAGATCACGATCGCCCGGCTCGTCATGGCGGTCGTTTTTTTCGCCTGCCTCGCCCAGTTCCAGGCGAAGGTGGTGCCGATGCCGCTCTGGCTGCTGAATCTGTCCGGGGCGCTTTTCGTGATCGCCGCTCTGACCGATATTCTGGACGGCTACCTCGCCCGCAAGACCAACCAGGTGACCGCGTTCGGACGCGTCGTGGATCCCTTCGTGGACAAAATACTCGTGATCGGGGCATATATGTTTCTGGCCGGGGATCGCTTCGTGGATGCATCGGGCGCCAATCTCACTTATGTGGCGGACTGGATGGTCGTGGTGATCCTGGGTCGCGAATTGTTCGTGACGAGTCTCCGCGGCATGTCCGAAGGTGGCGGCCAATCCTTCGGCGCCAACGCCTACGGCAAGGCCAAGATGCTGCTTCAGTCGGTGACCGTCGGCTGGATCCTCTTCACGCTGGCGAATCCGGGCCCGCTGGGCAACTTGCAGGCCGCGATTCCGATTTTCGTTTATCTCACCGTCCTGGTCACGGCGCTCTCCGCCATTCCCTACATCCTGATGAGCAAGAGCATCCTGTCTGAAATGTCGGTGAAACCCAAATGATTCAGAAGTGGGGCATGACCGCATTCGGGCTCGGGCACGCGCCGGTCGCGTCGGGCACGTTCGGCTCGGCTGGGGCCATCGCCGTGGCCGCCGTCGTGATCGTCGTCTCGCGTCTCGCCGGCTTGCCGGATATCACGCTCCACCTCGCGTGGGTCGCGCTGACGATCCTGGCGACGTGGGGATGCATTGCCTGGGGGCCCTGGGCGGTGGAGCACTACGGAGCGAACTCGCGCAAGAAGGGTGATCCTTCCGCCGTGGTGCTCGATGAATGCGCGGGTCAGTGGCTGGCGTTGATCGCTGTTCCGCTGGCGGGCTGGATGCAGATCGCGGCGGTGCTTGCCCTGCAGTTTTTTCTCTTCCGGCTTTTTGACGTGCTCAAGCCGCCTCCCGCCCGTCAGCTCGAGAAGCTGCCCCACGGGTGGGGCATTGTGTTCGACGATCTGGCGGCGGCGGTCTATGCCAACGTGCTCGGACAGATCATCATTCGTGTTTTATTCTGAGGGTGAGTGAATGGCCGACTGGCTGTGCGCGGTAATCCTGGGCATCATCGAAGGGCTGACCGAGTTTCTTCCGGTTTCCAGCACGGGTCACATGATCCTGGCCATGCCGCTGCTGGGCATCAACAAGGGGGACGCCGACTTCCGCTTCTGGAACGGGGCGTTCGACATTTTCATTCAGCTCGGGGCCATCCTGGCTGTGCTGATCTACTTCTGGAAGCGGCTGTTCAAGCTGACCCTCGATTTTCACTGGGACCGGGTGCACGAGCATATTCTGTTCAAGCTGTGGGTGGCATTCATGCCGGCGGCGGTGCTTGGGCTGTTGTTCGATGACTTTATCGAAGAGAAGCTGAAGAATCCGCTGGTCACGGCGGTGGCGTTGGTGGTAGGGGGGATTCTGATCATCCTCATCGAGCGCACGGTTCGCCAACACCGCATTACCGACGCCGCCACCGTCTCCCTCCTGGGGGCGTTCATCATCGGCCTGGCCCAGTGCCTGGCCATGATTCCGGGGACGTCGCGATCGGCGGCCACCATTATGGGGGCGCTTCTGATCGGCATGAGCCCCGCCGCCGCCGCGGAGTTTTCCTTTTTCCTCGCCATCCCAACCCTGTCGGCCGCGGGAATCTACTCCCTGCTCAAGCATCGCGACGAGGTGACTCCGGATGGAACAATCTACCTGGTAATCGGGTTCGTGGTCTCGTTCGTCGTGGCATGGATCGTCGTGGCGGCCTTCATGCGCTTCATTCAGACGCACAAGTTCACATCCTTCGCGATCTATCGCATCATTCTCGGCGCGGTTGTGATCCTTGCCATCTCGCAGAGCTGGATTGATTCGGCGGGCTGAAAGATCTTCGTGATCTGCCGTCAGAACTGGTGACGGGGCTTCTTCTCGCGGATGTACTCCTGCCGCCGGGCCGCGTATTCCTCCGGCGTCAGGGAGGCCATTTCGACTTCGTCGCCGCCATCCTGCTGACTCGCCTCGAAAACCTGCTTGAGCACCGGAATGCACCACCCACAGCCCGTGCCCGCGTTCAGGCACTCGGACATCTGGCTGGGTTTGCGCAGATTCTCGCGTCGGGCGAAATTGCGAAGCTTGCGCAGGGAAACATGGTAGCAGTAACAAATATCATGGTCCAAATTCATCCTCAGATTATACGGGGCCGGGCGAATGAGGCCATGTGGCACAGTGGAGGTCGGGGCGTTCAAGAATTCCACGGCGGGTGTCCGATAAACCTGAGAGATCCGTCTTTTTACGAGGAGTGCCCGATGAAGCCGTTTTTCGTCTCCGGTACCGCCGACAGGGTTCCGACCATGCTCGAGGAGCAGCTTCGGTCGCTGATCCAGACCTGCGATGCGTCCAGCCGGCCGATGCGAATCGAAATACCATCTTCCGACGTCGTCCATGAGAATGCCGCAGCATCGCGATTGTCGCATCCCCTGGAATCCCGCTTTGAAGTGCAGGATCATCGGGGACGGCTCATGGCCTACCTGCTGACCACATGTCATTGACGGGGGTTCTGGCCTCACTCCGATCTCCGATCCCATTCGGCGTTTAGGGTGTTCTCCCGGATCGTCCCCGCTGATTTCCGAACCTCCTGTATTTTCAGATACGAGATTGAGGGAAAGTCCATCTGCGTTGTGGAGTCCCTCCCCATCCCTACCGATATGCCCAGAGGTGAATGGAGCAGAACCAGGGGCGTGTTGGATCACGTCTCCCGAAGACACAACGGAAGGGATCTTCAATAATGGACGTACGTTATATCAATCCTTTCGTCGCGGGCATCAAGAACGTCTTTTCCACGATGGTCCATACGGAGATCACCATTGGTAAGCCGTATGTCGTCGCCGCCAACGAAGAGCCTTCGTCGGACGTTTCGTCGGTGATCGGACTTTCCGGGGATGCGGTCGGATGTGTGGTGCTCTCTCTGCCGATGGAGACCGCCATCAATGCGGCCGGGCGCTTTGCCGGGATCGAGATGGATCAGAACCATCCCGATTTCACCGATGCACTGGGTGAACTGGCGAACATGGTCGCCGGACACGCCAAGTCGAAACTCGAGGGTCTGTCGGTCAGCATCTCCCTGCCGAGTGTGATCATCGGACGCGACCACGTTGTCTCTCAGTCCAGGCAGAAACCTCGCCTTCTCCTTCCGTGCGACTCGGATCTCGGCAAGTTTCAGGTGGAAGTGGCAATGGTCGTGGTCAAGAAGAGTGGACAGCAAGCCGTGCCCGCCGGCGCCGGCGCGTGAGCTGGAGAAGAGGAGCGAATGGATATGAAAATCCTGCTTGTTGATGATTCGCGGACGATTCGCAACATCCAGAAGAACGTCCTGGGCCAGCTCGGCTATACGGATATCCTCGAAGCCTCCGACGGTGTGGAGGCACTCAAGGTCATCGCGGAAGATCCTCCAGAAATGGTCTTGATCGACTGGAACATGCCCAACATGGACGGCATCACCCTCGTGCGAAAGATCCGCGAGACGGACAAGAAGACACCGCTGATCATGTGCACGACCGAGGCGGAGAAGACGCGCGTGATCGAAGCGATCCAGGCTGGCGTCAACAATTATGTGGTGAAACCTTTTACGGGAGAAACCCTCTCGGAGAAGATCAACACCACGCTGGCCAAGCTGGGAATCACCGCCAGCGCGTCCACTTGACCCTCCCCCGGGCGACCGGCGTCCGACGTTCCGCATTTCTCGGAAGACTCCCCGGGGATTAGGGGCTGATTCCGCGCCTGCACTTTTCCATGTACCATCTCCATTCCAGGCCGTAGGTCCATCGCGACTTCGCACCGACCTGCCGTTCGACTATAATCCCGCAACTTGCAACGACTCCAAGAACGTCCACCCTCTTTTCGGCGTTGTTTTTCGCAGGATCGTATCAGGATGCCCAAAATCCGACTCATGCACACTTCGCGGACGAATGTCGGCGAGGAAATCCGTCTCATGCGCAAGCCGCTTCTTCTGGACAGGCTCGTCCTGGACGATCCGCCGGAGGCCAGGACGGTTCGGGAAATCATCGAAGACGTGCGCGATCACGGGGACGATGCCCTCTCGCGGATCACCGCCCGTGTCGATCATGCGGAGATCGCTCCCCAACAGCTCCGGGTACCGCCGAAGGTGATCGCCGAAGCGGGACAGCGCCTTGAACCGAAATTGCGTTCGGCCATCCGCCATTCCATCGCTTCGGTTCGCCGTTTCCAGGAGTCGCTGCTTACGCCGCCTCCCGAACCCGTCCGAGACGGGGGCAAGCTGATCTATCAGAAGTGTCGCCCGGTGAATCGGGTGGCAGTGTGCGTCCCGGGGGCGGCGGCGCCGCTACCCTCCTCGGCGATCCACAGCGCCGTGCCGGCCCAGGTGGCGGGCGTCAAGGACATCGTGCTGGTTGCGCCTCCGCGGCACGAAGGCGAGATCCATCCCACCATTCTCGGCGTGGCGGCGGAGTTGGGCATTACCGAGGTCTACCGCATGGGCGGGGCGCAGGCGATCGCCGCGCTGGCCATCGGGACGGAATCCGTGCCCCGAGTCGACAAGATCGTCGGCCCCGGCAGCGTCTATGTTCAACTGGCCAAGCGCTATCTGTTCGGCCTCGTGGATATTGACATGTTCGCCGGTCCGAGCGAGGTGCTGGTGATCGCGGATGCGTCGGCCGAGGCGGATCGCGTGGCCATGGATCTGCTTGCCCAGGCCGAGCACGATCCCGGATGTTCGATTCTCATCACCGACAGCGTGCCGCTGGCCGAAGCCGTTTCGGTTTCGCTGGAGAAACTCATCCCCACCTTGTCGACGGGCGAAGCCGCGCAGCGGTGGATTGAGACGTTCGGGGCTCTCGTGGTGGTGCGTAACTGGGATGAAGCCGTCGAACTGGCCAACGACATCGCGCCCGAGCACCTGGAGATCGCGACGGACAACGCGGAAGAGTTGGCGGACCGGATCGACTCGGCCGGGGCGATGTTCCTGGGGCATTACACCCCCGAGTCGGCGGGGGATTACGTGGCGGGGCCGTCCCATGTCCTGCCGACGGGCGGGACCGCGCGATTCTGGAGCGGGGTCTCGGCGTTGAGCTTCCTCCGGCGCTCCAGCGTCATCCAGTACACCGCCGAGGGGCTGGCTGCCGACATCGACGCCATCGACACGCTTGCCCGGGCCGAGGGGCTCGAAGCGCACGCGCGATCGGCGACGATGCGGGGCAAGCCTGCCCGTTGATCATCTCCTCATGCTTATGAGAGGGGCGGTAGCCGATCCAAATAGGACGCATGCACGCCGCGCAGCCACACGTATTCCTTATCAATCTTCAAAGGCGTGACGATCCGCGATCTGATGATGGCCACGACCAGGCAAACCAGAAAGGCAAGAATGCCCAGGATCCCAAGCTCCGGAGAATTGCTGTTGAAAAAGTAGATGGCAAGGACGATCGATCCCAGGCAGCTCAACCAACCGAACAGGATCGCATTGCGTCGCTTCCGCCGATAGCGTTCGGACAGTCCGATGTGGATCGTGGCGGTCTTGCGGAGGATCAACGCGACGATGGCATAGAACAACAGGCCCGGCAGAATCAGGAGATAAATGATCGGGTGATGCCAGGAGAGAGAACGTTTCAGCTTGTAGCCGTGGGCCGGTTCACCGCTCTTGACGCACAGGTCGGGAAGGGTCGCTGATTTGTGCATGACGAGATACTTCCCCTGCCGCCAGACGCCCCCGGTGTGCATGGCCGTCGCGTAATGCAGCGAAGGGACCATGGTGGCCACGGGTGGATCCTGGGGCGAGGTGGGCGGGGTACGTGGCTCCAACGTGGGAACGGGTGTACCGGGGACGGGCTGATCATCATTTCTTTCATCGGTCATGCGCAGGAACCCCTATCCAGAGAGCGTGATCTCATCCAAGATCTGTCAATCACTGGTATTTTAATAAGGCCGGCCGGCCGGGTAAAGAGGTCCTGCCGGCAGAGACATGAGGGTCACGCGCAAGAGACGCGAAGTAATCGACTACCACGTTGAACCTGCGAGGGGTAGAATCCTGCAGAGCTGGAGGCGCTCGGCGCGGTCGCCGATCGATGTATGAAGTGAGCGGATCGAACGATGTCGTATTTTCGAGAGAACATCGAGAAGATGGACGGCTACGTGCCGGGCGAGCAACCGGCCGATACCTCCGTCATCAAACTGAACACGAACGAGAATCCGTATCCGCCCTCGCCGAAGGTGATGGAGGCGATCGCGGCGGTCAGTCCGGAGCAATTGCGGCGCTACCCCCATCCGCTGGGCGACCACTTCCGCGAGACGGCGGCGCGCGTCTTCGAGGTGGACAAGGATCAGGTCCTCTGCGGCAACGGGATGGACGACCTCCTGAACATGTCGGTGCGCGCATTCAGCGGGCCCGAGGCGGCGCTCGTGTACCCGGTGCCGACCTACACGCTTTACGCCGTGCTGGCGATGATTCAGGCGTCGGTGGTCAAGGAGGTGCCGTTTCCCGAGGACTTTTCGCTGCCGGCGGATGCCCTGGTGGCGGCGCGGGGGAGTGTCACGTATCTCGCCAATCCCAACTCACCGACGGGCACGCTGATTCCGATCGACCAGGTGGCCGACCTGGCGGAGCGTTTGCCGGGTGTGCTCTGCATCGATGAAGCGTATGTCGACTTTGCCGAGAGCGATTGCATGCGTCTTGCGCGATCGCACCGCAACGTGCTGGTCATGCGGACGATGTCGAAGGGGTATTCACTGGCGGGGATCCGGTTCGGATTCGCGGTGGGGCATCCCGACCTGATTCGCGGCCTGATGAAGGTGAAGGACAGCTACAACGTCGATGTGATTTCGATTCGCGCGGCGGCGGCGGCCCTCGCGGATCGGCCCTACTGGCAGGAGGTCTGCCAGCGCGTGGTCTCCGAGCGGCGGCGGTTGGGACATGAGCTGGCGGACCTGGGCTTGGAGAGCCTGCCGAGTCATTCGAACTTCCTGCTGACGAAGGCAACTCGGCCGACGGCGGGAGAACTGTACGAATTGCTCAAGGCGCGGAAAATCCTCGTCCGATACTTCAACCAGCCTGGCCTGGACGACAGGCTGCGCATCACCGTGGGTACGCCGGAGCAGAACGACGCCCTGTTGGCCGCGATGAAGGAGCTGATCGGTTGAGCAAGAAGAAGACAGCGGAAGGCACGGGCGGTGCCGACGATCGGCAGGCGCGGATAGAGCGCGCGACCAAGGAAACGAAGATCACGCTCGACCTCAATCTCGACGGCACCGGGCGGGTGCGTGTACAGACGGGCATCGGATTTTTCGATCACATGCTCGATCACATCGGTCGGCACGGCCTGTTCGATCTCACGTTGAAGGCCGAGGGCGATCTGCATGTCGACGATCACCATACGGTGGAGGACGTGGGCATCTGTCTCGGGCAGGCGTTGGCGGAGGCGGTCGGCGAGAAGAAGGGCATCCGGCGGTACGGTTTCTTCATCGCGCCGATGGAGGATGCGCTGGCCCAGGTGTCGGTCGATCTGTCCGGGCGATCCGCCGTGGTTTATCGCGTCGCGTACAACACGCCCAAGATCGGGCAGTTCGACGTGCAGCTTGTCGAGGAGTTTCTCCGCGCGGTATCCCTCAACGCCAAAATGAACCTGCACGTGACCGTGCCCTACGGCACCAACGATCACCACATCGCCGAAGCGATCTGCAAGGCGCTGGGCAAGTCGCTGCGCATGGCCACGGAGCGCGACCCGCGGGAAACGGGAGTCCCTTCGACCAAAGGCATCCTGTGACTTGATATGGAATACCGGATGATGGTATGGACTGCGCATCCGGTGTTCATGCGACATTCGTTATTCGGATTTCGTCATTCCCCCTCTATCCCTTCACCGCCCCGAGCTGGATACCCCGGACAAGATACTTTTGCAGGATGATGAAGAGGACGATCAGCGGAACGATGTTCATGGCGGTGGCGGCCATCATGAGTTCCGTCTGCCGCCCGTACCCCGCGCCGCCGGCGCCTTCGAAATACATCATGCCGATGGGCAGCGTGCGCAGGTGCTCACTCTTGACCATGACCAGTGGCCAGAAAAACGACGCATAGTTGCCGAGGAAGGTAAAGATCGCCAGCACGATGATGCCCGGCCGCGCGAGGGGCAGGATCACGTCGACGAAGATCTGCCATCGGCTGGCGCCGTCGATCTCCGCCGCCTCGTCCAGGCTTGTCGGAATGGTCAGCATGAACTGCCGCAGCAGAAACGTCCCGAACGCGCTGAACGCCGCCGGCAGGATCAGCCCCGCGTACGTATCCAGCAGACCGAGCTTGAACATGATGAAGTAGTTGGGGATCAGCAGGACGAGTCCGGGAATCATCATCGTGGCCAGGTACAGGAGAAACACGGTGTCGCGCCCGCGCCAGGTCAGTCGGGCGAAGGCGTAGGCTGCCATGGCGCTGGTGACGATCTGCAGGAACGTGACCCAGGACGCGATGAACAGACTGTTGAAGTACCAGCGGCCGAACTCGATGGGCAGCATCTTACCCTTGGAGTCCGGCTTGCTGCCCAGCACGATGTGGTAGTTGTCGAACTTCCAGGTGTTGGGCAGAAACTCGGCGGAGTCGGCCTCGATCGGGGGCTTGAAACTGGCGAGCATCATCCACACGAAGGGGATGGTCATGCTGGCGGCGATCAGGATGAGCAACGTGAGCTTGACGGTGTTCATGACGGGGGAATGACCGCGCACCGCGCCGCTCGTTCCCCGCGTCGGAAGCGTGTCGTCTTTGAGCAGGTTGTTGACGATCGGATCACTCACATGGACGTCCTCTGTCTTGGCACGGCGCCGCCGGTCGGTCAGGCATTGATCTGCCGGCTGCCGAATTTCCAGTTCACCAGCGTGGTCACGAAGATCATCAGGAACAGCATCCAGGCGACCGCCGAGGCGTAACCGAGCCGGAACTCCTCGAACCCTTCGCGGAAAATGTAATAGCCGAGGGTCACCGTGGTATCGGCGGGGCGGCCCTCGGTCATAATGCGCGCCTGCTCGAACCCGCCCTGGAGCCCACCGATGATGCTCATGATCAGGATGAAGAAGGTCGTCGGCGCCAACTGCGGCCAGGAGACGTTCCAGAAGGTTCGCCACCGTCCGGCGCCGTCGATCATGGCCGCCTCATAAAGATCCTGCGGAACATTCGACAATCCGGCGAGGTAGAGCAGCATGTTGTTCCCACCGACCGTCGCCCAGACACCCATGATGACGATCGCATCACGAGCCCCGAGGCCGAAGAACGGGAACGACCATTCGCCCGTCGTCTTGTCCACGGGGTTGAGCGGGAAGCCGGTCCGCGGGCTGATGTTGAACAGGTTGTTCATGCTGCCCAGCCACTCGGGGGCCTGGAACTGAAACGTGTACTGTGAAAATAATGTCAGGAGGTTGTCGGGAGCGCCGAGGCGCCAGGCAATCAGCGTGAAGAGTTGATTCAGCATGTCGGCGTAGAGATCCAGCATGGGCTGAAGCATGGCGTTGATCGGGCCGGAGTCGGGACGGAACATCAGCTTCCAGAGGATGAACTGCGCGATACCCGTGGTGAAGAAGGGCAGGTAGAACAGGGTTCTCAGTCCGACGCGCGTGAACACGAATGCCGTCAGCGCCGAGCCGGCAACGATAGCCAGTGCCAGCCCGAGTGTCGCCATCGACGTACCGCACAGGATGATCGCGACAAGCAGTGTCAATGCGCTGAAGCCAATCGCGATGGAGCGCGCCGCCGAGGAGCCCAGCCGGATCGGTTCGTGGAGCAGCACCGCGAGAAGCAGTGACCCGGCGATGGAGAGGGGCAGGCCCAGCATGAAGTAGAGCGTCGTGATAAAGAATTTCCAGAAGCGCTCACGCTCCGAGCCCCAGAGCATGTTCTTGAAATTCTCGAAACCGACGAAGGAGAACGGGGCACGTTCGAGCAGATCCCAGTTGGTGAATGCCATCACCAGTGAGAAGCCCACGGGAAAGGCCACGAACACAAGGAACCCCACGAAGTTGGGCATGAGGAAAAGCATGGCCCACAACGTGTCGTTGCGACATTTATGGGTCAGCGATGCCATGGGGCTCTCCGTCGTGTCGGGGCGGGAAGTTCTCGGGGTCGAATTCCATCCCGGTGCGATGCTTGTACTCGATGCGCATCGACTCGTACTGGATCAGGTTGGCACGGATCTTGTCATTCATCTCCCTGGCGAGGTCCCGGCAGGTCGTCTCCGGCGGATCGATCCCCGCACTGAGCAGCGCAAGGTGGCGATCCACATCCTTCTGGATCGTAATGGCCTGCAGGAACGGGGTCATCACGACGTTACGTCCTCGCTCCATGCCCTGGACGAAAAGCGCGTTGTAGTCTTCCCCCGGATAGGCGGGGTCCTTCAGGAAGGCGTCAGATCGCGCGACATCGGGCGAAGGGGGAAGCGCATCGGCGGACTCGATGACCTGGTGCGAGAATTCCTCCGAGGTCAGAACCTTGAGAAACTCCATCGCTTCCTTCTTGTGCGGGCTGTTGGGGTTGATGCCCACGCTCAAGGCGCGGACCAGTCCGGCCTTCTCGCGCTTGTAGGGAATCGGTGCCGCGCCGATTTCACCCCGCAACGGTCGCTCGGGACGATCGTAATACTTGCGGAGATTGATTAACGCCCATCGACCGATACGCATCATGGACAGCCGTTCGTTCGCAAAGAGGTCGCTCAGCGTACCGCCGAACCCGCCCTTTGTGCCCATCGCGTCGCGCTCCGCCACGGAAGGCATGACGCGATCGATCACGATCATCCGGTGGAGGAAGGTCATCGCCTCGATCACTTCGGGCGAATCGGCGATACAGTAAGTGCCGGTCGGGTCGAACCAGTCACCGCCGAACTGCCAGACGAGCGCCGTCGCCTCGAGGAATTCAAAGGTGCCCACGGCGTAGCGATCGATGCGCCCGTCCGAGCCTCGGTGGATAAGCTTACGGCTGACTTCGAGAAACTCATCCCATGTCCAGTCACCCTCGGGGTAGGGCAGCCCTGCCTCGTCAAAGTGCCGCTTGTGAAAAAAAATGACATTGGCATTGACGTTGAGCGGATAGGTGTATTGCACGCGCCGCTTCTCGCCCGTGGCCGGATCAATGTGGACGTAGGAGATTTCCTCTTTCACCGTCGGCCAGGTCGTGTCCAGTCCGAAACCGTAAGTCTCGGTGTGCTCTTCCAGGGGCATGAGGACATTCGTCCGCACGAAGTCCACGAGCATCCACCGGCCGTAGACGTTGAAGATGTCCGGACCGATGCCTCCTTTGCATTGCACGATGATTTTTTCGAGCCCGCTGTTGGTAGGGTCGAGCCGAATGCGGATCTTCGGCTCGTGCACTGTGAGTCGGTCCTCCTGGCGGCGCAGCCAGTACCAGGTCGTGCCGCTGTCGATACGCCAGGAGGCGTCCGCGGGGTCGAAGTAGATCTCCGCACGCGGCTCGAGCGTGACCCCTTCCGCTTCAAACGCATGGCGCAGCTCAGGTTGGACGCGATCGGGAATGATGTTGTCGGTCAGGGTGTCCTGCAGATTGAGCGGGAGGTCGAATCGATGACGCAGATGGCGTTTCTCGAAGATGTCGATCGTGCCGCGGCGGGCGGGGTTGTCACCGCTGACCCAGGTGAGCGTGATCTGGTCGCCTCCGGATTCTTGAGGTGCCCACCGATAGGCAACGGCCGACCAGATGGTCAGCAGAATCAAAGCCCCGAGCAAAACCCACTTCATCTGGACATCCGCAGTGTACGTGTTTGGCGCCGACCCGGGAGTCGTACCACCCGGGAACGGGTCGTGGATCTTCCGGTGTGGCGGTGGAGGAACTTCTTCGACGTATTCAACGATTTATGTTCGTGGATGTCAAGGCGGCGGCGCGCGAGTCAGAGGGCTTCGAGGCCGATCAGTTGACGCAGTCGGCGCATGAGTCGTGCCCGCGCCGGGTCCGATTTCGACGCCACGTCTCCCCAATAGAGCACGCTTTGGCGCCGGGCATCGTGCCGCAGTCGGCTGAGCAGTTTCTCCAGGCGGGCGATACAGTCCTCCAGCGCCTTGCGTTTATCCTGATGCTTCGTGTTGATCACCACCACGTCGGATTCGACGAGGCCGTGGTACTCGGGTTGAAGCTGGATGCGGGAGGCAATCTCGGAGCCGACCGGGGAGTTCAGGAACTGGCGGATCTGGGACTCGCTGATGTCGAGTTTTTCGAGGGCCTCCTGGTGGCGCGGCGACTGAGGCGGCACCACGTGGACGACCCCGACGGTGTCGTCGAGCCCGGCGGCATCGAAGAGGCCGAAGATTTCGGATGCGAAAGCGGCGGTATCCTGCATGACCTGCTGAAGTGCCTCGGCGGCGGCCTGGGGGGCGCGGAAGACGTCGAAGACCGATTTCGGCGCAGGCATGACGAAGAGGCGGAAGTCATACGGGAAGGCGTGGCGAAGGCAGGGGTCGCCGTCGGCTTCGATCACCACGAATCCACGCCGATCGATCTTGCGAATCGCGCGGAGTCCCTCGGGCAGGGTCTCGAAGACGCGATCGGGCGTATATGTCACCTGATGACAGCTTGCATACGGTGAGCCGTCCCCGGCGCCGTCGTCCGGACAGGGCTCCACCGAATTGGTATGTCCATCGTTCGAAGTCGTCAGCCGCAGGTAATGTGGTGGCCGATCGAGCACGTGCTCGGCCAGAAGTCGTCCCATGGCGGTCTTGCCGCCCTCACCGGGCCCACTGATGAACATGGTTTCCAATGGCATGGCAGTCTCGATTCCCCGGCGGTCGATCCGCCATGGCCCGAAGGTGTCCAGCCTGACGAACCCAGTATCTCTATCATACCCGGGAAGTCTGCCGATTTCAGCCCGCTTCTGAGCCGAAGAAGAGATCGATATCGGAACACGCTACGAACGATTCATGCGGCGGTGCCGCTGCAATCCCAGGTTGACGATGCGCTGGACCAGCATCTCGTACTCGAGCCCCGCGGCTTCGGCAGCGTTGGCAAAATCCTCATCGTAGGCCAGTTGCGGATTCGGGTTGACCTCCAGCAGATAGACCTGCCCTTGCGCGGACATCCGCAGATCGATGCGTGCATAGCCATGGACATCCAGCGCGCGGTAAGCCCGTTTGCAGAGCTTGATGATGTCCTGTTCCGTCTCGGGCGAGAGATCCCTGGCATGCTGCGTGGTGATGCCGTGCTTATTCTGATAGCGTTCGTCCCACTTGACGCGCGCGGTCGCGATGCGCGGGAACTCTTTGGGGGCCTTGGTGAAGACCAGCTCCCAGATGGGAAAAATCTGGAGCCGCTGATTGCCCAGGATGCCCACGTAAAACTCGCGCCCCTCGATGTACTGCTCGGCAATGGCATCGGTGCCTAATCGATCGTGAATGAACCCGACACGTTCGCGAAGCTTCTCATCGCTCTCCACGATGGACGCCTGCGAGATGCCCAGTGACGCCTCCTCGATGAGGGACTTGACGAAGAGAGGATATTCCAACTGGCGGGATTTCCGAACTTTTCGCCCGATGGGAAACACGGCGAAATCCGGGACCCGGATGCGGTGGTACTTGAGGATCTGCTTGGACAGGGCCTTGTCCCGGGAAAGAATGAGCCCTCGTGGAGGGCTCCCCGTGTACGCGACCCGCAGGAGTTCCAGGTAGCTGACAACATTCTGATCGAAGACCGCTTCACCGTCGAATTCCTCGAGCAGGTTGAACACGATGTGCGGTTTGAACTCCTGGACCGCCTGGCGGAGGACGCCGAGATCGCTGTCGAGACCCAGGGGCAGGACTTCATGCCCGAGATTGTGCAGCGCGGCGGTGACGTCGTACTCCGTCTTCCACGGATTGATCTCCTCGTCCGACATCCCTTCGATGTCGTCGGGGGGGACAAAGTCCTTATGCATCATCGTCAGTACGCGAAGTCGACGCATTCAAACGCTTCCGAGATGGAACACGGATCCATGAACGTGTCGCATTATACGGCCGAGTGCGTAACGGCGGGTATGGTTCGCCCACGAATGCCAGCCAGACGTGAACCGCCGCGCGCGAGTCGGGAAGCAGGCCCAACGAATGAAGACTTTATCGGATGTTGCGGTGATCGGCCTGCAGTCTGTCTCGCCTTGCCGACTACATGCCGAGACGATGTCGGCCGCTGTGAAGGTAATTCATCATGTGGACGGTGACGAGCACCGCCAGGTCCATGATGGTTTGATCTTCTCGCCCGGCCACCTTCAGTTTCAGCTCACGGCAACGCAGGCTCATCTCTTTCAGCACGAGGTCAATCATGTATTCGTACTCGCCGGTCCATTGGGCGATGGCTCCTCGGATGAAACGGCGGTTGCGCCGGATGAACGCCGAGGCGGACTCGTGGCGAGCATGCGCCTTCGCGTCGGAGAAGAGTCGCTGCAGATGGTGGTCGTAGAATTCGGGATATTCACCTGAAAGCCGTGATTTCTTCTCCTCGTAGTAATCTCTCAGGGTCCGCCGATTGCGGGACAACGGCTCGAACGTGGCTTTGGTATTCACGAGCGGTTTCGTCGGCGCGATCTCCCCCATAAGTTCGTTCACGTACTCCAATTTTCGTATCGCGGGCCAGCCTTCGTATCGCTTTCTCCAGAGCGCCCGGGGCTTGAGCCAGACGGCGAAAGTTTCCGCGAAATCTTCGTCGGGGTGGCTCTGGGCGTACCAGAAGTCCAGGTGCACGACGAACCGCTTGGAGATCGGTTTGGGCTGGTAGAAATCGGGGTAAGGGGTGGACGATTTTCCGAAGTGCTTCTGCCAGTTGCGCCGCCGATGCAGGCAATACGCGTGATCGAGGGCGTGGCCGAGTTCATGCCGGAGGATACGCGTGCAGGTTTCCTTGGAGCCTCCCTCTGCTTCGAACACCTGCTTGCGTTCGATTTGCATCAGCCGGGGATGAGCCAGATAAAATGGGATGGCGATGCCGGGAATGCCGTCGGGACAGAAGAACTCCTCGGACAACCAGTAGTGCGGGCGAAACCGGAAGCCCCTCCGGTCCAACTCACGCTCGATCTGCTGGATGCACTCCGCCAGCAGAGGCCCCTCCACCTCGAGGCCGAGGTCGCAGAGCCGCGTGTCGAGCAACTTCTCCTCGCTCCACTCTGCCCAGCGGGGACTGCGCCAGCTCCTGCGAATCTTTCGGGGTGTCGTCCTGTTTTTATGTGCGGGCATAGACCATCAAAGCTTCAAAGACTGGGACGTTGCTCCGGCTCGAATACGGTTCGATCACGCCCGCTCACGCGTGATTCGAATGTCCCGAGATGACAGGCGGATTTCCCGATGACCGATCTTATCGCGCGGTCCCCCGGTCAGCCAAGTGGCACGGCTACTTTCCGATGCAGAAGTTGGCGAAAATCTTGCCGAGAAGGTCTTCGGTCGTGATCTCCCCTGTCAGTAGTGAGAGTGCATTCATCGCCGCGCGCACGTCCATGGCCACCAGCTCGACAACTTGCGCCAATTCGGAGACCTCGGACGCCACGGATGCGGCACGTTCGAGCGCGCTGCGGGCCTCGGCCAGGGAATCCCGCTGGCGCCGGGAGAGCGCGATATGGTCGGCGCCGTGCGATTCGATCTCCGAGAGGAGCGACGCATCCAGGGTCCGACGGAGATGTTCGATGCCGGCGCCGGTCAACGCGGAAATCGCGAGCACCTGTTCCTGCTTGTGGGAGTCATTCAGCAATGTATGCACCGGTGGAGGCAGGCGATCGATCTTGTTGAGGAGAATCAGGCGAGGGCAGTTCGGAAGGGTGGGCAGGAGCTGTTCGAGCGCCTGGCCGGGGTCCTTCGTCGCATCCAGCAGGACCAGGATCAGATCGGCGCGAGCGAGGCCGCGGCGGGTCTGCGATTGAGCCTCCCTCTCGGGGGTCCTGATGGTTGTATCCTCGTACTCGGACTCGTCGGTGCTCTCCACGCCGGCCGTGTCACAGAGCAGGATCTCTCCGGAAGCCAGGGTGACCGGGGCACGGATCACGTCGCGGGTGGTTCCTGCCATGGCGGAGGCGATCGCGCGGTTCACACCCGTCAGCCGGTTCAGCAGCGTGCTCTTGCCCGCGTTGGGCAGCCCGACGAGAAAAACCTCCGGAAGAGCTTCCAGCTTCTCCACCGAGGGGGTGTGACGGATCATCTCCTCCAGGCGGCGGGATACGCGATTTACGACGGAGATCACGCGGTCGGGGGCGATGAAATCGATGGGCTCTTCCACGAAATCGATTTCCGCCTCCAGCAGCGCCAGAAGGTCGGCCAGTTCCTCCCGCATGGCGTGGGTCTTGCGGCTCAGGCGACCTTGCAGGAGTGCCTCGGACGCGCGTAGTTGGGCGTCACTTCGGGCGTGTATCACCGCCGCCACCCCTTCGACCCTTGCCAGATCGAGTGTCCCGGCGAAATACGCACGCGCGGTGAATTCACCCGGCTCCGCCTGACGCGCCCCCGCCTCCATGCATTGATCGAGCAGTGAAGCGGTCACGGGCGCGGCTCCCGGCACATGCAGCTCCACCACGTCCTCGCGGGTGTAACTTCGGGGCCCACGAAACACGAATGCCTTGGCGGGGACCGAGGTGGCGGCATCGTCGGGATCAATGCGTACCTCTCCATGGCACACTGTCTGTCCGGCGACTTCACTCAGCGGAGGCGTGCCGGAGGCATGGAAAGCGCTTGACGCAATATCGAGGGCGCCCCGTCCGCTCAAGCGAAGGATGCCGCGCGTAGCCACGCCCGGGGGGGAGGAGATGGCGATGATAGTGTCGTCCCTGCGATCAAACACGAAAGTCGAACTCCGATGAACTCGAGGGTGGGGGGCGTCGGCATCGACCGCCTGAGGAACGGTGAAAAAAACTCTACACGACGAACTTCTCGTGGCAAAGTGTCTCCAGCAGGTTCTCCATGAAGTCCACCACGGAGAGGGACATCACGACGCTGATTTTGCGCTTGGGATCCCGGGTCACCGCCGGTTTGGAACGGCCCGCCTCCGCACCCTCGATCACGACTTCCACGGCCATGCCGGAACGGATGAACATTTCCGGCCAGATCAAACATCCCACCGCCAGAGCGTCATGGACCACGAATGTTCCGGGCGGACTGTCCAGCTCACGCGAGAGGGGATAACCGATCATCTCCGCCAGCAGTTCGCCCGAGCGCGTGCCGCTTCGGGCCAGGTGGGCGACGTGGGACTCGTCCATCAGCACCTGCGTGGTCACGTCCAGGGGCACGAGCGTCGTGGGCAGGCCGGCGGAGAGAACCTGCTTGGCCGCCGCGGGGTCGCGATAGAAGTTGAACTCCGCGGTCGGCGTGACATTTCCTTTGCGGAACATCGCACCGCCCATGATGACGATCCGCCCCGCGCGTTCCAGCAGCCCCGGCCGCTCATGAAGGATGTGCGCGAGATTCGTCAGCGGACCGATGGCGACGATATGAAGGTCCTGACCGTGGCTCTCGATGAGTTGCTCATAGGTGTCGACAAGATCGAGCGGTCGGGACTCTGGAATCTCGAGCAGGACGCCACCCAGACCGTCGGTCCCGAAGACGTGGCACGCATCCTCCAGATCGGCGGTGTTCTGGTCCAGGCCACACGCAAGCGGAGGAGCACCATCGCGACAGAGCGCGTGCAAGAGCGCGGCGGCATTACGCGTGGCCTGATCCAGGGTGACATTTCCCCCGACACTGGTCACGCCCACGAGATCCAGAACATCAGTGCAGAGTGCCAGCGTGATGGCGACGGCATCATCCACTCCCATGTCGGTGTCGATCAGGACGGGCTTGGGCATGTGAACACTCGTTGAAAGAGGTGAGCGTGGACAGCCGGCGTGTCGAATCATGCGCGATGCGCGGGCGGTTGACACGCCCTGCGGCGCGACCTAGATTCCACGGGATCATTGTCCAGGAGAACTCCCACGTGGTCAACGCAGATCGGATGCTTGAGGAGTACCGGAGCACCTTTCCGGGAAGCACGCCGACGGCACGCGTCCGTGCTCCCGGGCGCGTGAACCTCATCGGTGAGCACACCGATTACAACGACGGCTGGGTGTTGCCCATCGCCATGAGCCAATCATTGAACGTGCTGGCAGGGCCCCGGGACGACGGGCAGATCGCCGTTCGATCGACGATGGCTGATGGAGTTTTCACGTTCGGGGCGAAGGATCCCGGTCCTCCGAATGAAGGTGGCGGTCCGGATTGGATTGAATACGTGCGCGGCGGGGCGGTCATGCTTCGGCGTGAAGGCATGGCTCTCGCGTCCTGCAATCTGCTGATCGACAGTGACGTGCCCGTGGGCGGAGGAGTGAGCAGTTCCGCTGCGCTCGAGGTCGGATCGATGCTCGGCATGCTTCATATCGCGGGGCAGTCGATGGATCCGGTCCGCCTGGCATTGGCCGCCCGGCTGGCTGAACACGAGTACGCCCACTCACCCTGCGGCATCATGGATCAGTTCATCTGCGCCCTCGGCCGTGAGAATCACGCCTTACTGCTCGATTGTCGCGATCAGTCGTACCGGCACGTGCCGTTTCATTTCGAGGGCACCTTGCTGATGGTACTCAACACGCGGGTGAAGCATTCCATCGCCCATGGTGAATACCCCGTTCGCCAGGAGCAGTGCCGCCAGGGACTTCAGGAACTTCAGGCGGCGGGGGAGTCGATCGTGTCGTTACGCGACGCCACGATGGACATGCTCAGCCGTCACGAGTCATCCATGGAGGGTGTCATCTACCGGAGGTGTCGCCACGTGGTGACGGAGATCGCCCGTGCCGTCGAGGCGGGAGCAGCGCTGGAAGACGGTGATCCGGAGCGATTCGGGAAACTGATGTGGGATTCCCACGCGTCCCTTCGTGACGATTATGAAGTGTCCTGCCCGGAGCTGGATGCGCTCGTCAAGATCGCCATGACCACACAGGGAATCTTCGGTGCGCGGATGACCGGAGGCGGATTCGGCGGGTGCGCCATTGCCCTGGCCCGGGCGGAGGCCGCCGAAGAATTGCGTGCTCGTGTTCAAGCCCGCTACGATACGGAATTCGAGAAACCAGCGGTGATCTATACGACCAACGCCAGCGACGGCGCGCGGAGCGAACCCCTGTGACTCGTGATAGGCCCACCACCCAGGAGATCCGATGAATACCTTCATCGAACAAGCCATCACCGGACTGCGCGAGGGCGCGTCTCTCTCGCGCGAACAAAGCCGTGCCGTTTTCGAGCAGATCATGAGCGGGCAGGTTGAGCCGGAGCGCATGGGTGAGTTTCTCACCCTGCTGGCGAAGAAGGGCGAGACGGTGGAGGAGATCGCCGGCGCGGCGGACATCATGAACGAGAAGGTCACGCGGGTGCGGTGCGAGGATGAGCGGGTCATCGACACCTGCGGCACGGGAGGTGACGGCATCTCCACCTTCAATGTCTCCACGACCGCGGCCATCATCGCCGCCGCCGCTGGGGCGACCGTAGCCAAGCACGGAAATTACACGCATACCCGGGCTAGTGGTTCCGCCGAGGCGATGCGCGAATTGGGCATTGACCTCGAGGCCCCCCTGGAAATCTTGGAGGCCTGTCTGCGTGAGTGCGGAATCGCGTTTCTCTTCGCGCCGCAACTTCACCCCGCCATGAAGTATGCGGGCCCGGTCCGGAAACAACTGGGCATCCGCACGATTTTCAATCTGCTGGGACCGTTGACGAATCCCGCCGGTGCCCGGCGACAGGTTCTGGGGGTGCCGAAGCCAGAACTCACGGAGACGATTGCCGGGGTCCTGGCGTCGCGCGGCGCGGAACACTGCTGGGTGGTTCACGGCCAGGGGCTGTGCGACCTCACCATCACCGGCAGCACGAAGGTCGTCGAAGTGAAAAACGGGGAACTGCACGCTTTTGACGTGCATCCTTCGGGTGTCGGCGTCGATGAAGCCCCTCTCGACGCGTTGCTCGTGGAGTCTCCGCAAGAAAGTGCACAGGTCATTCGAGAGATCCTTTCCGGCTCCGAAACCGGGCCTCGGGCCCATCACGCCCTGCTGAATGCCGCCGCCGCGCTCGTCGTGGCCGGTAGGGCGAGAGACCTCGCTGACGGCTATGCCCAGGCTTCCGATGCCGTGACCAGTGGGCAGGCCCGTAACAAGCTCCACGCCCTCGCCGAGCGTTCCCAAAAGTCCTGATCCAAGTTTTCCAAGGTCATTCTCGGACCCTTGACCCAAGAACAACAAAGACTTCAACTCGATCAACTCGGTCAGTCATGCTCTGAGGATTTGTGCAGAACCCCACCAGGATTCTGATGCTGTCAGATTGGGGGATCTAAGCACCTATGCGGCCTGATGAAGTGCTCCTATTTAGATTACGTTGAGTTACACGCGATATTTTTCAAGTATTGCTGCTTGCATTCATCGATAAGTCAGGGTTATTATGGGGAGTAATCGGAGCCGGTGTGGCGGTTACGGCCGCATCTATCAAATCTCAGGCTGACGCAAACAATCGAAGAACTATGTCGCGAGCAGGCAGGTACGTCCTGCGCACGCCTCGCAGTGTCTAGGCAATTCATGTGAAGGGAGGAGGGTATGCGATCGATGAAATCGAGACACAGCATATCTGCATGGACGGTAACTTGTATTGCCATTCTCGGAATGGCGAATGGACTCAACGCTCAGAATCCTTGCGACGTGCCGGACAACGGTACGGGGACGGTGACCCTGCCTCCGGCGGGCTGTGAATATCTCAGCCCGGCCGAGGTGCACGAAATCATCGATGGGCTTCCTCCGGGAACGACCATCGAGTTCGCACCGATTCACAAGGAATTCATCTGTACTGAGCAGGCTCGGTTTGGTGGATGTCCGCCGCCGGGTGTCTGCGAAGATACAGGTGGAAGCCTTGGTGGGCAGGTGGATTGCTTCGACTCCATTCTGGAGATGCAGCTCCAGGGGACGGGTGATCTGGCCGGCTTCAACCGTAACATCATTATTCCGATCGCCAGTCAGGTGCATACGGCGCCGCGGAACCCGGGTGATCCGATTCAGACCTTCCCGACGGATTTCTTCTTTCTTCAGGGTGAGCTTTTCGGTGATCCCGACTTCCAGCAGCTGACCATCACGGGTGGAACCGGATTCGGTTTGCCGAGCCCGGGTCAGACGACGTTGCGCGACTTGGGCAACGGTGACTTCGCGGTCGACAGCTTTTTCGACATCACCTACCAGATTGATTTCCAGGGCGCCCCGGGCAGCGCCCTGGAGGGCATGGCCGGCAGCACGTCGGCCACGATTCGGATGTCCACCGGTGACGGCACCGCCTCGGGCGGAGACTGTGTGGGCGTCGGCGAAGACTGCTTCGAGACGGTCTGTGACGGCAACACGTTCGTCGACCTGAGTTCGGATCCGATTCCCGCCGGCTTCTTTGATCCCGGTTCACTGCCTTTTGAGGGCATCATCGAGTTCGGTGGTGGACCTTCACCGATCGATACGATCGTCCAGCGGCTGGACAAGATGTGCTTCCAGCCGCCACCTTCAACGGTTCAGATTCCCATTGAAATGAAATTCCTGGACCTGGTGAGCTGCCAGCCGATCACGGTAGGCAACAGCGGGGACTGGGATGTCGCGGTCGGTCTGAGTGGGCCGCAGCCGAACGGGCAGATGGTCGTGACGAAGCTGGACCCCGACGGCGGTGTCTTCGACGCGACGATTCCATTGCAGTTGGTCTACGTGTTCTCACGCGTCGGCAATCCCGGAGATACTCGCATCCTGGATATGGCAGCGATGGGCTTGCCTCCGGTGCTGCTCCAGTCTGTCGGCACTCCGTGGACGCATGACGAGACCCTCGACCAGTGCACGCCTGACGGTTTCTTCGCCGGTGGGAAAAGCAATGATGGTATCGTGTGCTGTGAAGAGACGTGCCACTCTTCGGGTGGTTCAGCCCCGCACGAGCACTGCACGACGCCTCCGGGCTGCGTGGATTGCCCCGAGGTCTGTGCTCCCGCCACCGATGGTTTCTCCTGTGAGCCCATCACCTGCCCCGATCCGAATCAGGAGTGTCTGCCTCGCTGCGTGCGTACCGATCCGCTGACGGGTGCGGTGACGCTGCTGGATTGCGATTGCCGACAGCTGAACGAGTGCCAGGTGATCTTCGATCCAGTCGGGGTGCCGGTAGGCAGTGGCGGTGCGACGGCTGAGGCTCAGTCCACGCCGAATCCGTGCGTGGTTGCTGACAACGGAACGGGCACGGTCACGCTTCCGCCCGCCGGTTGCGAATACCTGAGCCCAGACGAGGTGCACCAGATCATCGACGGCCTGCCAGCAGGCACGACGCTTGATCTCGCTCCGATTCACAAGGACTTTATCTGCGAGCAGAATCCGACCGGTACCAGCTTCCCCGGTTGCCCGCCTCCGGGTGTGTGCGAGACGGGTGGTGGATCGCTGGGTGGCCAGACGGACTGCTTCGTCTCGAACCTGGAACTTCAGATCAACGGGACGGGGGCGCTCGGTGGCTACAACCGTACGCTGACAGTCCCGGTCCAGTGCCAGGTCGAAACGGCGCCGCGCAATCCGGGTGATCCGGTGCAGACGTTCGATACGCAGATGAACCGCCTCCAGGGCGAGTTGTTCGGCGACCCGGACTTCTGCACGCTGCGTGTGACGGGTGGTACCGCCTTCGGTCTGCCGAGTCCGGGATCGACGACGCTGACCGAGTTGCCGGGTGGCAACTTCAACGTCGACAGCTTCTTCGACATCACCTACCAGATTGAATTCCAGGGATGTCCTGGAAGCCCGCTGGAAGGGATGGCCGGGACGACGACGGCTACGGTTCGCATGTCGACCGGCTCGGTCGGTGGATGCACGGGTGACTGCCCGGCGGGCACGGTCTGTGTCGAGACTAAGACCGTCAATGCCGACGGCTCGATCGACACCTGCTGTGACTGTGTGCCGGAAGGCGAGACCGAGGCCTGCTGCTTCTCGGACGGCAGCCCGTGTGCGGATCTTGATCCTGCCACGTGTGTGGCCAATGGCGGTGTACCTCAAGGGCCCGGCACCGATTGCCTCAATACCGACTGCCCGGGTGGACCGTGTGAGCCCCTGCCGGATGGTTCGGGTTGCTCGCAGGCGGATTGCCCGACGGGCATGGAATGCGTGCCTGTCTGTGCCGAGGTGGATCTGGCCAGTGGCGATGTGTTTGTGACGGCATGCGATTGCAAGCCGATCGACGATTGCCACCTCGAACTGGATCCCACCGCAGCAGATGGAACGTCCTCGGGTGGTACGTCTGCCGTGGCTCAAGCCGGTTCAGGCAACCCGTGTGATGTGCCGGACAACGGTTCGGGCACGGTCACACTCCCGCCTGCCGGTTGCTCTTACCTGAGCCCGGATGAGGTCCATGAAATCATCGATGGTCTGCCCCCGGGCACGACGATCGAACTCGAGCCGATCCACACCAACTTCATCTGCCAGGAAGGCGGTAACTTCCCGGGTTGTCCGCCTCCGGGGCTGTGTGAGGAGCCGGGTGGTGGCTTGGGTGGTGAAGTGGACTGTTTCAGTTCGCAATTGCAGCTGAACGTGGCGGGGACCGGCAGCCTTGCCGGGTTCAACCGCAGCATCAACGTTCCGGTGCAGTGCCAGGCGGAGACGGCTCCGCGAACGCCGGGCGATGCCGAACAGACATTTGCCACGCGAATGAACTATCTGCAGGGTGAATTGTTCGGTGATCCCGACTTCTGCACCCTCCGCATCACGGGTGGTGATGCACTCGGCTTGCCGAGCCCGGGTCAGACGACCCTGACGCAGTTGCCGGGCGGCAATTTCGCGGTGGACAGCTTCTTTGACATCACCTACCAGATCGAATTCCAGGGATGCCCGGGTTCGGTTCTGGATGGCATGGCGGGCACGACCACGGCGACCATTCGCATGGCGACCGGCACGGGTCTACCGAAGTGTGTCGGGACCTGCCCGAATGGTACGGTCTGCGAAGAGGTGATCGATCCGATCGGGACGGATCAGGTAGCGATCTGTTGCGATTGCGCGGATTGCGTGCCTGAGATAACGGCGGCGGTGTCGCGTGCCTACCATGGCAACAATCCTGCGGTGCGTTATGACATCGACCTGCTCGGGCCGACGACGGCGACCGAGATGCGGCGTTGTGATAAGCAGATCGTGGTGACTTTCAATGCCCCGATCGAGCCTTGCGACGGCACGCTGGATTTCGAAGCGGTCTCCAATGTGGGCAATATCACGAACCTGTCGATCAACGGCAACGAGCTGACGATCGACCTGGATAATGTGCCCGATCCGTCATGCCTGACGATCAGTCTCCGGGGACTTTGCTGCGTCGGGTCGACGACGCCGATGACGCCTGACGAGGTGTCGGTGATCATCCTGGGCGGTGATGCCAATCTCAGCGGCGGTGTCACGGTGATCGACCTGTCGGTCATCAAGACGCACGTGGGTGAGAACACCAACGCCACCAACTTCTTCACCGATATGAATTGCAGCGGTGGAATCACGGTGAGCGACCTGAGTGAGGCGAAGGCCAAGATCGGAGATACCGCTCCGCCTTGTCCGTAAGCCCCCGTGAGGTTGCACGTACCCTTACCTTCTTCCGGGCCGGATTCACCTGATGGTGGGTCCGGCCCGGTTTCTTTTTGCGCCGATACGCATCGCCCGTCCTGCTCGCCTGTTGAGGATCATGGTTGCTGGTACTACCATCTCCGTACGGTGAAATGGAGATGACCTGCGGCGGCGGTTGAGTGATGCGGCGCGGGTGTCCCGGGTGGTGGACTCATTCAGCAAAGGACCGGGTAAATGTCGGAAGGTTATTGCGTAGGCGTAGATCTTGGCGGGACGAACATCAAGGCAGGCCTGCTGGATGCCGAAGGAAAGATTCTCCACAAATCGAGCGTGCCCACGGAGGTGGATCGCGGCCGAGACCGGGTCATCGAGAACATTCTGACGGCGGCGGAGAAGAGCGTCTCGGATTCCGGGATTTCCCGCGACCAGGTCAAGGGAATCGGGATCGGCTCGCCCGGGCCGATGAGCCATCGTCGTGGCATGATCATCAATCCCGGTAATCTCCCATGCATGAAGGACACCCCGCTTCGTGACATCGTCAAGGAGAAAACGGACATTCCCACGACGTTGGAGAATGATGCCAACGCAGCCGCCTGGGGTGAGTTCTGGGCCGGGGCGGGCAGGGACGTCAGCGACATGGTGATGTTCACCCTCGGCACCGGCGTAGGGGGGGGCATCATCACGGACAACAAGCTGTTGCGGGGGTATTACGAAAACGGTGCGGAACTGGGGCACGTCCTGGTGCACCCGGCGGGGAGACCCTGCTCCTGCGGTCAGAAAGGTTGCGTGGAGGCGTACTCCTCCGCCTATTTTCTCGCCCGCCACGCCGAAGACCTGATCCGGGAAGGAAAAGCGTCATCCTTGAAGAACAAGGTGGATGCTGGTGAATTGCTCATGGCCGAGGACATCGTCGACGCGCGACGCCAGGGAGACGAACTGGCGATGTTCGTCTGGGACCGGGCGTGCTATTACCTGGCTGTCATGATCGTCAACATGCAGCACGTGACCAATCCTCAGCGGGTCGTGTTGGCGGGAGGACTGATCGCCGCCGGTGATGATCTGCTCGATCTTGTCCGCGAACATCACGCGGCGTTGAAGTGGAACCTGCTCGACGACGAGCCGGAGATCTGCTTCGCGACTCTGGGCAACGACGCCGGCATTGTCGGTGCCGCCGGCTGTGCGTGGGAAGCACTGCGGACCGGTGAGTGGTAGCCGTCCATCAATCCATCTATTCTGCCCATCTTCATTTGCGACCCTGGCAACGTCAAACACGCTCGCTCCCTATCGAGATGCTTTGGGCGGGCTTGGGCGGACCATGGATCAGGGACTAGGATGAGAAAACCCATGATGGTTTCATCCGCAAGGAGTCCCGTAAGGCCATGAATACTGCTGAATTGCTCGTGAAATGCCTGGAAGCCGAGGGTGTGGAGTATATCTTCGGTGTGCCCGGGGAAGAGAACGCACACTTCATGATTGCGCTGGAAGACTCGTCGATCCGGTTCATCCTGACACGGCACGAGCAGGGGGCGGCGTTCATGGCGGATGTTTACGGGCGGCTGACGGGCAAGGCGGGAGTCTGCCTCGGAACGCTCGGGCCGGGCGCCTCCAATCTGGTCACGGGTGTCGCCAACGGCAACATGGATCGCTCTCCGATGGTCGTCCTCACGGGGCAGGCGGACAGCAAACGCCAGCACAAGGAGAGCCATCAGCACATGGACGTGGTGGGGATGTACGAGCCGCTGACCAAGTGGTCGACGTCGATTCTTCATCCCGACAACGTACCGGAAGTCGTCCGCAAGGCGTTCAAGCTGGCCACCACGGAAAAACCCGGGGCCTGCCTGATCGAGCTCGCGGAAGACATTGCCGAACTCCCCGCCACCAAGGAACCCACGCCGCACCGTCCCATCCGTCGCCCCGTACCTTCGTCCGACGCCATCGACACCGCGTGCGAATTGATCTGCGCGGCGAAGCGTCCGGTCGTGCTGGCGGGGAACGGGCTGATCCGCCAGCCCGGCGCGGAGGAACTCCGCCGCTTTGCCAAGCAGACGGGCATCGGCGTGATCAGCACCTTCATGGGAAAAGGGGCGATCTCACGACATGAAGAAGAGTGCCTGTTCACGATCGGGCTACAGGCAAAGGACGTCGTGGCGTGCGCGGTCGACGCGGCGGATCTGGTCATCTGCATCGGTTACGACCTGGTCGAGTATCCTCCTCGACTCTGGAACGGGAATGGCAGTAAACGCATCATTCACATCGATTTCCAGCCGGCGGAAGTGGACGATCATTATCGTCTGGAGGTGGAACTCATCGGCGACATCGGCCAGGCATTGCGCATGGTCAACGATCGTTTGTGCATCGAGAAGTTGAACCTGAACATCTCGAGCCAGGCGGCTGTTCGCCGGGACATGCTGGCGGACTTTGCCGAGCACAAGGATGACGAGACGGCGGGAGCCATCCGCCCGCAGAAGGTGCTCTGGGACGTACGTCAATTCCTGGGCCCGGAGGACATCCTGCTCAGCGACGTGGGTGCACACAAGATGTGGGTGGCGCGGTACTACCATTGCGAAACTCCGAACACGTGCTTGATCGCCAACGGTTTCTGCTCGATGGGATTCGCGTTGCCCGGGGCGATCGCCGCGCAATTGGTCCATCCGGATCGTCGCGTCCTGGCGATCTGTGGGGACGGGGGCTTCCTCATGAATTGCCAGGAGATGGAGACGGCGCGACGTCTTCAGACGCCGATCGTGGCGATGGTCTGGGAGGATGGCGGTTACGGTCTGATCTCGTGGAAACAGGACAATGAATTCCACCGCCACACCGATCTGTCCTTCTCGAATCCCGACTGGATCGGTCTGGCGGAGTCGTTCGGGTGGCGCGGTATGCGTATCGAGCAAAGTGCGGATCTGGGCCAGGGATTGGAAGAGGCTTTCAGTGAAAACACGCCATGCCTGTTGGCGGTCCCGATCGATTACCGTGAGAACGCGCTGCTGACGAAGCGACTGGGAAATATTGTCTGTCCGATCTGAAAGGTTTGCCATGTTGAAGGAATCGTATCCCTACTATCTGGCCAATCGTGCCGCCTCGCCCAACACGGATCTCGAGGTGATCGACAAATACACCGGCGACGTTGCCACGCGCGTCGCCCTGGCGGATGCATCGGTCGTGGACCAGGCCATCGCCGCCTCGGTCGAAGCGGTGGAGCCGATGCGGGAGATGGGCGGGTACCAGCGCCAGGCGGTGCTCAAGCATTGCGTGGATCGGTTCAAGGCGCGCGCCGAGGAATTGGCATTGAGTCTCTGCATCGAGGCGGGCAAGCCGATCCGGGACAGCCGGGGTGAGGTTCAAAGGCTCATCGACACATTCGAGATTGCGGCGGAGGAATCGGTACGGATGACGGGAGAAGTGTGGCCGCTGGATCGCACGGAGCGTACCGCGGGTTACCTGGCGATGTGGAAGCGCGTGCCGATCGGCCCATGTTCGTTCATCTCTCCATTCAACTTCCCGCTGAATCTGGCGGCGCACAAAGTGGCACCGGCGCTGGCGGTGGGATGTCCGTTCGTGCTCAAGCCGGCCAGCCTGACGCCCATCGGCGCGCTGATCATCGGCGAGGTGCTGGCGGAGGCCGACTTGCCGGAGGGAGCGTTTTCGATTCTGCCCTGCGCGCGGGATCAGGCCGACGCCTTCGTGCAGGATGATCGGCTGAAGTTCCTGAGTTTCACGGGATCGCACACCGTCGGCTGGGGTCTCAAAGCGAAGGCGGGGAAGAAGAAAGTGACGCTCGAACTGGGAGGGAACGCGGGCTGCATCATCGACGCGGACGTCGATCTGGATGACGCCATACCGCACGTCATCAAGGGGGCCTTCTATCAGTCGGGTCAGAGTTGCATCAGCGTCCAGCGGCTGATGATTCATGCGTCGGTCTATGACGACTTCCGCGATAAAATGGTCGAGGCCACGAAGCAGCTTCGGACAGGTAATCCTCGAGAAGAGGAGACGTTCATCGGCCCGATGATCTCGGAGAAGGAGGCCAAGCGTTTGCACGGCTGGATCGAGGAGGCGGTGAATCGAGGAGCGAAGGTCTTGTGCGGTGGAGGGCGTGACGGGGCGATGCTGGAGGCAACCTTGCTGGAGGATGTGCCGCGCGACCTCGACATCTGCACGGAGGAGGCGTTCGGTCCGGTGGCGATCCTGTCGCGGTTCGATGACTTTGATGAAGCCCTGGATCAGATCAATGCGAGCACCTACGGTTTGCAGGCGGGCATTTTTACGCGGGACATCCATAAAGCCCACCGCGCCTGGGACAAACTGGAAGTGGGGGGGGTGATGATCGGGGAAGTGCCCTCGTGGCGGGCGGACGCGATGCCGTATGGCGGTGTGAAGGATAGCGGTCTGGGTCGCGAGGGTCTCCGCTTTGCCATGGAGGAAATGACCGAGATCCGGTTGATGGTGATACGAAGCCAGCGGTAATTTGAAGCGGGCGGGGGGAAGCGGTCATCGTGGGATCCCTGGTCATCAAGCGGTGGGGCGGGTCTCCCCTGACAGTGCAAACCTCACGGAATTCATTATAATTCCGTTTCTGGCGCGAACTGGGCAGTCGGCTGATTTCCCGTCGATCAGGACGGGAGATGCCGTTCGTCCCCGCAATCAGAATCTGTGTAGATCTCAAGCACGAGCGATATTTCGGCCTGCTGCGAACCATGGATACGGCGGGTCACTTGATTCTTATCCGTTTCCGGGAATGAACCTTCGATGAAGAAACTCTTGGTTGCCAATCGTAGTGAGATCGCGATTCGCGTGATGCGCGCGGCCAGCGAGCTCGGGCTGAATACCGTGGCAGTCTACAGCTACGAGGATCGTTTTTCCCTTCACCGCTTCAAGGCGGACGAAGCCTACCGCGTGGGTCCGGAGCACGGGGGCGAGCCGGTCAAGTCGTACCTGAATATCCCAGCCTTGATGGACATCGCGGTTCAGAACGGCGTGGATGCCATCCATCCGGGCTACGGATTCCTGTCGGAGAATCCGGACTTCGCGCGGGCGTGCCAGGAACACGGCATCGCGTTCGTCGGCCCCAAGCCGGAACACCTGGACATGCTCGGGGACAAGACGGCGGCCAAACGCATCGCCGACAGGGCCAATGTGCCGACGGTGCCGGGCTCGGCCCGGGCGCTGTCGGACCCCAAGAAGGTCCGCGAGGAGGCCGGAAAGGTCGGCTACCCGCTGATTCTCAAGGCGAGCTTCGGCGGGGGCGGACGTGGGATGCGTGTTGTTCGCGAGGAAGGTGAACTCGAAGAGAAGTTGGCCGAAGCGCAGCGGGAAGCCGGGGCGGCCTTCGGCAAGGGCGACGTTTTCATTGAGCGCTATATCGAGCGGGCCAAGCATATCGAGGTGCAGATCCTGGGGGATCATCACGGAAATCTCGTGCATCTCTGGGAGAGGGACTGCTCGGTCCAGAGGCGTCATCAGAAAGTGGTGGAGGTGGCGCCGAGCATCAATCTTTCGCTCGAGTTGCGTCAATCGATCTGCGCGGCGGCGGTGAGGTTATGCGCCGAAATCGGCTACTACTGCGCCGGGACGGTGGAGTTTCTTGTCGACCTGGATACCGAGGAATTCTATTTCATCGAAGTGAATCCGCGCGTCCAGGTCGAGCACACGGTGACGGAAATGGTCACGGAGATCGACATCGTCCGGAGCCAGATTCTGATCACCCAAGGGCTGAAGATGCACGAGGAGCCCATTGCCGTTCCACCGCAGGAGGACATCCGCGCCAACGGCTATGCCGTTCAGTGCCGCATCACGACCGAGGATCCCGAGAATCACTTCATTCCCGATTATGGTCGACTGGCGTCGTATCGATCGCCCGGCGGATTCGCGATACGACTTGACGCGGGAACCGCCTACAGCGGAGCGCTGATCACGCCCTATTTCGACTCGCTACTGGTCAAACTGACGACCTGGGGCAGCTCACTCGAGAAATCCATCCGCCGGATGGATCGGTCACTCCGGGAATTTCGTGTACGCGGGATCAAGACGAACATTCCGTTTCTCGAAAACCTGATTCTCCATCCGACGTTTCTGTCCGGCGACGCGACGACGACCTTCATCGATTCGACTCCTGAACTCTTCAAATTCAAGCCGCGGCAGGATCGGGCCACAAAGATCCTGAGTTACCTGGGCGATGTCATCGTCAACGGGCGACCGGACGTGAAGGGGAAGACCGTCGCCGGGAAGGTGCTTCCCGAACCGATGGTTCCCGCCTACCCGAAGCAAACGCCCCCACCTGCCGGCATGCGCCAGAAGCTGCAGGAACTGGGGCCGGAGAAGTTCGCCGCCTGGGTGCGCAAACAGAAGAAACTGCTCTTCACGGACACGACGATGCGTGACGCGCATCAATCGCTGCTGGCCACGCGTTTTCGCACCTTCGATATGCTCCGCGTGGCGGACTGCGTGGCCCATCAGCTTTCCGAACTGTTCAGCCTGGAAATGTGGGGCGGGGCGACATTCGACGCGTCGATGCGTTTCCTCCAGGAGTGTCCCTGGGAGCGCCTGTCGCAGCTTCGGGCAAAGATACCGAACATCCCGTTCCAGATGCTGCTGCGGGCAAGCAACGCCGTGGGATATACCAACTATCCCGACAACGTGGTCCGCGAATTCATCCGGGTCAGTGCGAAGGAAGGCATCGACGTCTTCCGGATTTTCGATTCACTGAACTGGGTGGACAACATGAAGGTCGCGATGAAGGCGGTGCGGGAGGAGACCGACTCCGTCTGCGAGGCGGCGATCTGCTACACCGGGGATCTGCTCGATCCGAAACGCACCAAGTACGATCTCGACTATTACCTGAAGATGGCCAAGGAGTTGGAGGAACTCGGCGCGCACATCATCGCCATCAAGGACATGGCGGGGCTGTGCAAGCCTCCGGCAGCCTACGAGCTGGTCAAGGCGTTGCGGCAGGAGGTGGGCGTTCCGATTCACTTCCATACGCACGACACCAGCGGCATCAATGCCGCCACGTTGCTCCGGGCGTCCGACGCGGGGGCGGACATAGTCGACGGCGCGCTGTCGTCGATGAGCGGCATGACCAGCCAGCCCTGCTTGAACTCGCTGGTGGCGGCGTTGCGGAACACGAAGCGAGAGACGGGTCTGTCATTGGAAATCCTCGATCGTTTGAGCGATTACTGGGCGGACGTGCGCGAAGCCTACTATCCCTTCGAGGAGAATCTCAAGGCGCCGAGCAGTGAAGTCTACCTGCACGAAATGCCCGGTGGGCAGTTCACGAATCTGCGGCAGCAGGCGGCAAGCCTCGGGCTTCGGGATCGCTGGCCCGACGTCTGCAAGGCGTATGCCGCGGCCAACCAGCTCTTCGGCGACATTGTCAAAGTGACGCCCTCAAGCAAGGTTGTGGGCGACCTGGCGATGTTCATGGTGCACAACAATCTCACGACCGAAGACCTCTTGAATCCGAAAAAGCAGTTGAGCTTTCCGAAAAGTGTCGTGGACATGATGTCCGGTATGCTGGGGCGCCCTCCGGAGGGCTGGCCGAAGAAGATCCGCAAAGTGGTATTGGACTCGGCGGGTGTGACAGGGTTCAACCATCGCCCCGGCGCCAAGCTGGAGCCGGTGGACTTCAACAAGGTCGCCAAGGATCTCAAGAAGAAGACCAAGCACGAGCCCTCCGAGCGGTCCATGCTTTCGTCAATCCTGTATCCCAAGGTGTCACAGACTCTTCACGAGCATCGCCAGAAGTTCGGCGATACGTCGGTGATCCCGACCGGTCCGTTTTTCTACGGACTCGCACCGGGCGAAGAGATTACCATCGATATTGAACCGGGCCGGTCCCTCATCATTACCCTTCTCACCGTGAGCGAGGTCCACGAAGATGGAACGCGTACGGTGTTCTACGAGTTGAACGGCCAGCCGCGCTCGGTTCGCGTGACGGATCATGCGGTCGAGGGTGAGTTGCACACGCATCCCAAGGCGGACCCCGACAACCCGCATCACGTCGCCGCCTCGATGCCGGGCAAGGTGACGGAAGTGAAGGTGAAGAAGGGGGATGCGATCAAGAAAGGGCAGGGCATTCTCTCGCTGGAGGCGATGAAGATGGAGGCGGCGGTCTATGCACCGCGCGACGCCCAGGTCGGAGAAGTCTACGTCAAGTCCGGAAGTGTCGTGGAAGCCGGCGATCTGCTGATCGTGCTGGAAGGATAACGGCCGCATGACTCACGCGCCCTCGGGCAGGTCTGACGAGCAGGATCTCCATCGCAGGCTCTCTGCATGGGATCTGCACCATTTTCACAAACTGACCAGTACGCATGATCATGCGAAGGAAGCTGTGGCGGGGGGCGATGTATCACCGCCGGCGATCGTCAGTGCGGAAATGCAGCAGGCGGGCAGAGGGCGTGGCGGAAACACATGGTGGTCCGCCCCGGGCAATCTCGCTTGCACGTTCGTGGTTCATCCGAATCTCAAGCTCCCCTTTGGATGGGTGCCTTTACTGGCGGGCCTTGCCGTGCGCCGGGCCCTGCTGCGCCTCGCGCCCGTCGAGCGCGTGATGTTAAAGTGGCCGAACGATCTTATCGCGAATGGGAAAAAGCTGGCGGGACTTTTGTGCGAGCGGTTGCCGAAGGCCGACCTTGTGGGCGTGGGCATCAATGTCAACGCCGGCCCCCGGGAGGCCCCGACCGAATTGCGCGATCGACTCACATCACTGCGCGATCTGACGGGTAAGGCCTGGAAACTCAACGATATCCTTGTGGCGGTGGCCGAAGAACTGTTGCATGTGCTGTCCACGGAATCCGAGGAGGATGTGCGTGATCTTATGCGCGAATTCGAATCGCATCATGCACTCACCGGTCACGTCGTGACGCTGGTCGATTCGGAAGTTTCACCGGAATGCATCGGTCGTTGCGAGGGCGTCGACAGCGAGGGCCGCCTGCTGCTCCGCACTTCCGAAGGCCTGCGCGCCTGCCTGACGGGCACGTTGGCGAGCATCGGGCCCAGGATTGCCGCGAAACCCTGATCGTTACGATCATCGTCAATCCCGAGGGGGAAGATCGAACCCGAAGTAGCCGGCGGCATTGTTGTACGATACGTCCTGGACGAGATTTCCCACGAGATCGAAATCCATTGGAAGCAGACCCCGTGTCATGTCCTGACCGAGGATGTTGCAGAGCAGCCTCCGGAAATACTCGTGACGCGTATAACTGAGGAAGGATCGACTGTCGGTGAGCATGCCGACGAACGTACTGAGCACACCCAGTTGCGAAAGCGCCTCGATCTGTTTGGCCATGCCGTCGAGTTGATCGAGGAACCACCACGCGCTGCCGAACTGCATCTTGCCGGCGGTGGTGCCGTCCTGGAAGTTGCCCGCCATCGTGGCCAGCATTTCGTTGTGACGCGGGTTGAGGTTGTAGAGGATCGTCCGCGCGAGCTGGTCGTGGCGATCCAGCCGATCGAAGAGGCGCGCGAGCGGTGTGGCGAAGTCGGCATCGCCGATGGAATCGAACCCCGTGTCCGGACCCAGTCTCTCGAAAAGCCGCGTGCTGTTGTTCCGGATCGCGCCGATGTGATACTGCTGCGTCCATCCGCGGCCGTGGTCCATCACCCCGAACTCGTAGAGCATGGCGGATTTGAACTTCCGGATCTTGTCCGGAGTCAATTCCCGATGGCACCGCGCCTGCGTGAAGGCGGCACGAACTTCCTCCTGGGAGTAGTCATCAGCATCAATCGTTTCCACACCATGATCCGACAGGCGGCAGCCCATCTCATGAAAGAACGTGTGCCGTTTATGCAGGGCTTCCATGAAAGTGTCGAAGTCGCGAATATCGAGATCACATACCTCGCCGAGACGATCGAGCCAGGTGTTGAACACTTTCGGCTGATCGATGGCCATGCCCTTGTCCGGTCGCCAGGTCGGCAGCATCCGGACGTCGAAGCCATCATCTGCCGCCACGCTCTTGTGATGTTCGAGCGAATCCACGGGGTCGTCCGTGGTGCAGACGAGCTCGACGTTCATCTGCGTCATGATGCCCCGCGCGGAGAACTCGGGCTGTGCGAGCATGGCGTTGCACTCGTCCCAGATCGCTTCAGCGGTATCGGGGCCGAGCAGGCGGTCGCTGATGCCGAAAGGCCGCTTCAATTCCAGATGGGTCCAGTGGTAGAGCGGGTTGCGCAGCAGTTTCGGGACGCAGTCCGCCCAGCGCATGAACTTCTCGCGGTCGGTCGCGTCCCCGGTGCAGTATTTTTCCTCGACCCCAAGGGCGCGCATGGCCCGCCACTTGTAATGGTCGCCGCCCAGCCAGATTTCCGCGAGATTGTCAAAGGTGTGATTTGTGGCCACCTGCTCCGGGGGCAGGTGGCAGTGATAATCGATGATCGGCATCTTGGCGGCATAATCGTGGTAGAGCCGCTGCGCTGCTTCCGAATCGAGCAGGAAATTCTCGGTGATGAACGGTTGACCGGGCATGCCTGTTCCCTTCGTGTGGGGATCCAACGGATTCCTGTTGTTTTCGTGCGGACCCGTATCTTATCGCGAGATCGTGAGGATCGCGAGAGATGAAGCCGGCGGGTTACGGATGTGACTACAGCATGGGGGAGGCCAGCCTGGCCAGTCCGAGCTTGAGCGATTCAGCGAAGCCGAGTCGTTTGTATTCCTGCGAGCGCACCTGACGCGAATTCTCTCGAAGCGCTTCGAAATCATGAATGAGTTCCTCGGCCAGGCGCGGGCTGTACAGCAACGTGGTGACCTCGAAGTTGATGCGAAAGCTGCGCTCGTCCATGTTGGCCGAGCCGACTGTTCCCCATTCATCGTCGAGGACCGTAATCTTGGAGTGCAGCATGACGTCGTTGTGCTCGAAGATCTCGACGCCGGCCTGGAGCAACTGGGAATAGAAGCTGCGACCCGCCCACAGCGCGATGGGGTGATTGGAGCAGGAGGGGATGATTAACTGGACAAGTCGTCCGCGCAGCGCCGCCGCCTGCAACGCCATCAGCATCGGCTCGTCCGGCACGAAGTAAGGCGTGATGATCCGGATCGACTTCTTCGCCGAGGCGAGCGTGGCGATGAGCATCTGGTGCATGGGGTGAAGCCGGTCGGTGGGGCCGGTCGCCAGGAGCTGGACGGTGTCCTTGCCTTTCGCCGGGACGTGAGGCAGGTAGCGTTCCTCCAGGAGATCTTCGCCGGTGGTGTAGTGCCAATCCTCGATAAAGATACTCTGCAGATCCGTGGCGGCGGGACCTTCCACGCGAAGGTGCGTGTCCCGCCAGTCAGGCATGTTGACATAGCGACCGAGGTACTCGTTGCCGATGTTCTGACTGCCGGTGAAGCCCACGCACCCGTCGCAGACCACGATCTTGCGGTGATTGCGAAAGTTCGCCCACCACCGGCCGCGCCACGGAATCACCGGCAGGGCGAAGGCGATGTGAACGCCGGCATCGCGCAGCGGCTGCCAGAAGCGGCGTGATACGTGCCAGCAGCCGAGGTAGTCGAGCAGGAGCCGGACTTCGAGCCCTTCCCGGGCGCGGCGCAACAGCAGGTCGCGGATCCGGCGACCGGTCTCGTCCGCATTGAAGATGAAATACTCCATGTGAATATGCTGCGCGGCGGACTCCAGCTCGTATTGAATCGCCATGAAGGTCGCATCGGCTTCAAAGTAAAGCGTGACGTCGTTCCCGCTCGTGGCGGGAGAGGCGCCCAATCGTTTCGCAAGGCGTCGCACTTCCTCGTGAGACGTCGATGGCGGCGCCGATTCACTGGGGGCTCTCGGAAACTCGAGATCTTTGCGCCGTCGCAGTACCTGGAGCTTGCGCTTTCGCTTCCGACGTCGTTTCCGGTGGCGTGCCTTGCGGGGCTCACCCAGCATCAGGAACAGCACGATACCCAGGACGGGCATGAGCAGAATGGCGAGAATCCAGGCCATCATCGACCGCGGCTGCCACGGGCGACGCAGGATGTAGAGCACGATGCCGGCGACGGTCAGTGAGTGAAGCAGGGAAAGCAGAGACCAGAATGTGAAGTCATCCATGGATGAATTCCGTCAATGGTCATTCCAACGAAAGACGCGTTCGGGATAAGCGGCAGAGGAGGTTCCCGACGCGATCGCTTTCCTGGGAAAGAAGGTCTCGACCCGATGTGAGGCCGGCTGGACCGAGTGGAGTGACGCCAGAAAGTCACATGTCTCATGGGGGGATCGGTTGGTGACACGCACGGCAAGGGATGGGGGGATCACGATCGCGTCGTGTGGTTCGAGGGTGTGCATGCGTCCCTCCACGTCCACGATCGCTTTCCCACGAAGAAGCATCAGCGAGATGCCACTATCAAACGCGCGATAAGGAAGGTTTACGCCGGGACGAAGCGTCAATCCTCCCTGGATCATGGGGGACCCCGTACCCGGCAACGTCATGGGACGGAAGGTCGCGCCATGTTCGAAGAGGTCATTCAGTGCGGCAGGGGCACCATGAGTGGCGGGCCTTGCCCCGGTCGCTGCTTCCCCGTCGCCGCCGTATCCGCCACTCTTCGCGGGAGAGGTCGGGGCATCGCCGGCATGCAGCGAAGACGCCATGCCTGCATCCCGACCGACTGCCGACAGGGCCCGGCGTAAACTCCGAATCAGCAATCCCCCGTCGAGTCCGACCGCCAGCATGCGGAATCCCTGGTTGAGGCGTTCGTTGAGATTGGCGTCGCCGGTAGCGATGACACCGCAGTGTTTACCGGCCTGTCGGACGCGCCGGGCCATCGCCAGTATCTCGTCCGCCACGCCCGGCCCTTCCCACTGTCCCGCGAATCCGGCGGAGGAGGAATAATCACTGGGCCCGAAGAAAAACACGTCAATCCCCTCGACCTGCAGCATCTGCGGCAGTTGGCGTCCGCCGCGGACCGACTCGATAATGGGGATGACAAGGACGTTCTCATTGGCCTCGGCGACATGTTGCGGAAGGCACTGCCCCCAGCACGTGGCGCGCTCGCCGCCGATGCCACGCTTGCCCTCGGGAGGATAGTGCGCGTAGGCCAGTGCCTGGCGGAGCTGGTCGGTGGATTCTACCCAGGGGATGACAATCCCGTCGGCGCCGATGTCGAGAACACGCTTGATGATGCCCTGATCGATGCCGACAATGCGCGCCAGAATCACCGTGTCGCTGCGGACCGTGGCGCGGACATGCTCGAGGACGTCCTTCCAGTCGAGGTGGCCGTGCTCGATATCGATGACCACCCAGTCGAGACCCAGGGCGACGGCCATCTCGGTGATGCTGGCGGACTCGAGCGTCACCCAGAGCCCATACACCGGCTCGTTGCGTGCCAGCTTGCGTCGAAATGCCTGGAGAGCGACCGTTTTCATGCGCGATGTCCCGGCTTGGCGGTTTACAATTTCAACAGGGTCCACAATGATACTCGGCGGTACGCATCGATGAAAGCAGAGTCATGTCTACGGAAGGTACGGACAGATGAAGGGCCGGTTCTGATGAGCAATGTCATGCGAACCATGGTGATGTGCGGCGTGATGCTCGCGGGATGCGCCAGTGCCGAAAAGTCTTTGCCCGTCTCGCTGCATCCCCATCGCAACACGTGCGAGGTGATCATCCAGGCACCGCCGGAGGTCGGAAATCTGCGCCTCTGGGTGCCGGAAGGGATCATGAGCGAGACGGGCTGCAGCGCCGTTTATCCCCTTGGGAGTGAGTGGGAAAGGATCGACAAGGGTTACCGCCACACGGTTGCAGGCCCCGGCACCCACGGGCCGGGCAACGTCATCAAGGTCGATGCGAATACCTTCGAGTGCATCGGGATCCGGATGCCCATCGATGAGCCGGTGCGGTGGGAGACGGAGGTTCGCGACACGAGCGGCGGAGTCGAATTCGCGATACGCCTGACGAACGAAGGCGATCGAACGATTCAGAAGGCCAGCGCCGCCATCTGCCTGAAGTTCCTGGCGGCTCCCTGGTGGGCGGACCGGAACGTCTACACGCTCTCCAACGATGAAATCCGCACGCTCGAGGATCTCGGGCGGGAAGCAGGCGACATGAATGACTCATTCCAGGCGTACCTGCTGCAGGGCGAGACGTACGATCACGAGTTCTATCACAAGTTCTGGGGTATCAACGATGACACACTCGACGCCCCGGTCATGGTCAGTGAGAACCCGGAGGAGGGCGTGAGCGTGGTCATCACCACCGAGCATGCCTACTTCCTGCACAGCAACAAGGGCAATCCCTGCACGGACATCATGCTGGCGTACGGCGATCTCGAACCCGGACAGACGCGCGAGCGCGTCGGGTATGTTCGGATCGTGCATGCGAGAGCCCGCGAGATTCTCGAGCGCTATCGGCCGGAGGCTGAGTGATGCTTGGATGCAGCCTGGCACAAAGGACTCGAAGGGCATGGTCGCTCATCATTGTGGCGATTGCATGTGAGGGCGTGTTTCCGCACACCGTCAGGGGGCAGGGCGTTGATTTCAAGAGCCTGTGCACGATTCACACGGTGACGTCCGGGCCGTACGATCACAACCACGCCTATCCGACGGCGCGAACCTGGAGCAGGACGCACGACGCCATCTTCATCGACTCCCCGGGGCCGGATGCCCGGGGACGCGTTTACAAGAACATCCGCCACCTGATCAGCGTGAATATCGAGAGCGGTAAAACGCATTGGCTGGCGAGCAGCGTCCATCCGGATCCTGATCATGCCCCCGGTCCATTCCAGTTCGACTACGCGTCCGATGCGAACTGCCTCGTGTTCACCGGGCCGAAGCAACAGACCATCCGGATGTTGAACCTGAGCACCGGCGTGGAGCGTGTCGTCCTCGAGGAGCCGGCGGGTCAGATCGAAGGGCCGCTGTCGGTGGCGTGGGACGGGACACGGATCGCCTACTGGGTCATGATGCCCATGACCGCCAATCGATTCTTCGACGATTACATCACGGTGATCTTCGCCATCGACGTCGATGCGAAGACGTGCCGGGCGACCGGCGAGCCGCGTATCGTCGAGGCATATCCTCGGCGTAAAGGGCCGAACTGGTCTGAGGAGAACTCACGCGACGGCGTTCACGTGAATCATTGTCAGATCAATCCCCGAAACAGGGATCACCTGACGTTCGCGCACGAGATGCTGGGATCACACCCTGACGGTTCAGTCGCGCGGAGCCGCCTGTGGCATTCGATGATGGATGAGCGCCGCAAGGAGGTGCTGATTCACCAGCCGGCGGGGCTGCACTTCACGCACGAGGTCATCGCTCCGGACGGAAGGAGTCTGATCTTTCCGTATATGCACGGCGTCGGGCAGGTATTCTTCGACACGCTCGAACGCCGGTCGATCTACTACAACAAGGATTGCTGCCCGGGACACTTGACGATCAGTCCGGACGGTCGCTGGATTGTGGGCGACACGTGGGGCCAATGGAAGCACGAGGGAAGGACGTGGCAGTCGTTGATGATGTTTGATGTCGCGACCCGGCGGTACGCACACATCTGCTGGTTCAATCATTCCCATCCGCACCCGATCTTCAGCCAGGACGGCCGGCGGGTCGCCTTCAGCCATCGCGATGACGAGGGATATCAGCAGATTGCCTGGATCGACGTCTCCGACATTCAGACACGCTGGGATGAGATCGCGCTCGGTCCGGCGGAGGAGGCATCGCCGCCATGGATCGAAGGTGTGGACGCCAAGCCGTGGAAGCGCGACGAGCGCTGGAAGTGACTTGAAGATTGCGACTCGTTGCCCGTCTAATACAGATCGAAGCGTTCGGCCAGCGCCTGCACCTCGCGGCGATCTTCTTGACGACGCAATTCCATGCGTTGCTGTGTCTTTTCAATGGAATCATCATCCGTGAAGCTGATGATGGCGTAGCTTTCCAGTTCCGGTACGGTCGCTTCGACGGAGTCACCGTTCTGACGGAACTCGATCTCCTCATCGGGTCTGCCGAAGCGGCTCAACAGGCATCGACTCACGCGAAAACCGTCCAGTACAAGTAACGCGACGGGGATATTCGCGACCGGCTTGTAGGCGTCACGCTGCAGGTCCGCGTCGAAGTTGACGAGGTGCACATCCAGCGAGCCACCCCGGCAGGATACCCAGCCGTTAACCGTGACGTGTGATGGCGCGTCGGCGGTGACGCGGCTGTGGCGGCGAGCGATGCGGACGATGTGCTCGTCCGACGTGTCCGCCGTGGTCATCGGGATCGGTCGGGAGCGCCGGTTCATGTTCTCGTCGAACGTGACCGGCAAATCGGCAAAGATCGTCGTGCCCGCATTTTCCAGTTCCTTGAAAAAGAGAATCTGGTCGTTGGTCATGCAGTCGACGCTGGGCAGGACAATCGTCGAATAGCGCGACTTCAGTCGTTCGAAGGACGGCGTATCGTCCCACATCTCCGGGTGGCCCAGCACGACGACATCGTAGGCGATACCGTTTTCATCCAGCAGATCCGCCATGCGCTCGAACTCCGGAAGGCGACCTTCGCCCGGAATGCCCAGCGCCGAGTACTGGCGAAAGATCAGTGTGGGCAGGCTGTAGACGAGCGCGACATCGGCCAGGCTCTCGCGATGCGTCAGTACCGCACGATGCGCGTGCATCCACTTCGCGAATTCCACACAACGTTGGTACAGCTTCGGATCATCCATATAGTCCGGCACATCGGGCTCGCCGGTATACGGCTTGTTCAGGCCCAGGGAGAACGCCCGGACACCCCCGTTGGACAGCGCTTCGGCGAAGTGAATCGTCCACCACGCCGTACTGAGCATCGGCATTTTCTTCTGCGTGTCATCGGTGACCGGTCCGCGAACGATGACCGGCTTGAGGTGATGGCCCGAGGCGGCGCCGAGTTTGTACTGCAGGGTCCTTCGTTTCACCTTCTCCTTGACGCCGACGAGTTCCTCCACCTCCACGAAGTCACAGAACTGGCTGAGCGTCACCGCGTAAGGCCACGATCCCCAGATGTTGATCTGGTTTCCACCGCAGGGCAGCACCCGGCGTTGCCGCGCCGCCACGCGCTTGGCCTTGTCGACGCAGTCCGCCCAGGCGAGGATGCCACTGACGTACTGGAATTTCATGTACGCGCGGACCAGGGCGTCCTCGACCGCTGCCTGACCGGTCAGCCCGTGCATGACGATGTAATCCTGAATGGAGAATGTCTTCAGGTTGTCGACACCCATCGCTTTGAGATCGCGCGACGAAAACCGTCCGTCAAGGAACGTTCGAAATTGCGCTTCGCAACCGCCGCAATAGCATCCCTGCACCCGATTGAAGACCGAGCAGGCGATGTTGTCCTGCGTCAGCGCGAGATACCTGTTCGCGGCTTCGGTGAACGTCTGCAGGAAGTGGCGGTGCCAGTTGCGCCCATTGTGGCACATGAAGTAACCACCCTGGCCCCAGGATTCATCCGCGATGTACGTGTTGTCCAGCGTGATCGTGAAGCCCTGGCTGGCGAACTGGCGGTAGCGATTCTCCCAGACACGGTCTCGTTGCTGTGGTGAGCCGCTGCCCTCGAACTTGTAGTACTCCTGGTACTCGCAGCCGCCGGCACTCGACCGGACGCCATAGGTCTTGGCCAATTCGCCGAAGACGTTCCAGTCCACGAAATCGAGCTGGAAGTCCCGCGCGATCTGATCCTTTTTCTCTTGTGCCTTCCCGCCGGCCCCTTCATTCAGCACGACTACCAGCATGTCTTCCATGAGTTCGCCGAGTTGGTCGCGCTCGAACTGGCGTTCGAATTCATCGCGCTCAGCAGTGATTCTCGAATCATGCGTGTGGACGATGACGCGCGTGGCGGGTTCGTTGGGTGAGGTCTCCCATATTTCGAGATCGTCGATGACGATCGCGCCTTTCTTACGCGCGCCGATCATCAAGAAGTAACCGCCGTCGTCGGGAATATCGAAGAGCCGGTTGATGTGACCTTCGTAGCCCGTCGGCCATCGCCACCGCCAGTTCGGCCCGGAGATGTCGCCCTTGCCTGATCGTGAACGCAACTGCGAGTAGAACTCGATCTCCGGTGATTCGTTGCTGAGCACACCGAACCGGAAGCGCACCGCGTAGCGCTTGCCCTTCTCGAAGTGGATCGATTCCCCCGTGTGCAGGAATTCGTGCCAGTCGCCGTCGGACTGGGTGAAATCCGCCGCGAGCGACTGCTTGCCGGAGACGACGAAGCGGCGGTCGCTCACCAACGTCGCGTCCATGATCTCGAGTTCGTCCGGGATCCCATTTTCAAAGTCGAAGCGGTGACCGCGATCAGGTTGTGCCGGAGAGGAAGTTGTGAGGGATAGGGTGAGGACTGCCGCGAGAACGATCCAGGCGCGTGACATGGTGAACACCTCCTGATAGGAGCGTACGAGTGAGCATCCGCTTGTGTCAAGAGGTATCACGCTGCTTTACAGGGAAGCGCGCCGGGAGTACATTCATGGGTTCAGGGCAGGAGAGTGGAACAGACGAATACGTGGAGGAAGACAGCATGAGTACCCGGGAATCCTCTTCAAGCGCGAACCCCTCTTCGCCCTCGAGGCGATCCTTTCTCAAGGCGGGAACCGCCGCCGTGGCATCGGCAGGTATGGCCGGTATGCAAACGAAAGTACAGGGCAATGTGCTCGGCGCGAACGAGCGCATCGGCGTCGCCATGATCGGCGTCGGTGGACGGGGGACATATCACCTCGATCTGCTGGACAAGCTCAAGTCGGAGAAAGGGCTCAATATTGAGCTGGTGGCGGTCTGCGATGCCTACCGCGGCCGACTGGACAAGGCGGCGTCGCGCTTCCACACGAAGGGCTACATGCGGCACAAGGATCTGCTTGACGACAAGGACGTCGACGTCGTGGGCATCGCCACGCCCGATCACGTTCATGGCTTCCAGGTGATCGACGCCGTACACGCGGGCAAGGATGTCTTTTGCGAAAAGCCGGTCACGCACTGGCGGCAGTACGACCTCACCAAGCGAATGGTGCACGAGGTACAGAAGTCCGGCCGTACGTTCATGGCCGGTACGCAGGGCATGTCTGACGGCGCGTGGAAACTCGCCCGTGACCTGGTAGCCGATGGGCTGATCGGTCAGCCGATTCATGCCGAGTGCGGCTACTTCCGCGTGGGCGACTGGGGCGAACGCGGCATGCCGATCGATGATCCGGACGTCAAACCGGGCGACGATCTGGACTGGGAGGCCTTTCTGGCCGACGCGCCGAAACGCCCGTTCGACGTGAGCCGCTACTTCCGTTGGCGTATGTACGAAGATTATTCCGGCGGCCCGGTGACGGACCTCTTCCCGCACTCGCTGACGCCAATTGTCAGCATCCTGGGCGTGACGTTTCCTGAAAAGGTCGTCGGGACCGGCGGCAAGTTCCGCTACGAGGAACGCGAGGTGCCCGATACGTTCAACATGCTGATCGATTATCCGGAAAAGATCACGGTGGCGGTGCTGGGCACGCAGGGCAACGACTACCAGACAACGGGCTTCCGCGGAGCCGGCCATCGCATCCCGGTCATTCGCGGGTGGGAGGGCGCGCTGACCATCCGCAAGGACGATGGTAAGGACGTGCTCAGCTTCTTCCCCGCGCACGGCTCGAAAAAGAAATTCCGCAACTTCGACATCCCGTACGACGAGGACGCCGGGCGCTTCTGGGCGGAGTTCTTCGAGTGCTGTCGAAACAAGACACCCACCGCCAGCCCGGTCGAAATGGCGTGGCACGTGCAAACCGCGCTGCAGATGGCCATGCTCGGACTTCGCAACCGTACGATGGCGACCTTCAACGCCGAGACCGAGGAAATCCACGTATAGTTCCACCCCACAGGGAGATTCGATCATGTCGGAAAGCAAGAGCAAGATGTCACGGAGAACATTTCTCACGCAGTCGTCGCGCGGCGCCGTCATGCTGGGGGCCGGAGCGGTGATGCTTCCGAAAACCGCGAGTGCCTCGGATCGTGTGTCGGGTGCCAACGATCGCATCCATTTCGGTGTGATCGGATCCGGCGGCAAGGGGACGGACAATGCGCGGGTCGCCTGCGGCGGATCGAACGTGGTCTGCACGGCGTTGTGTGACCTGGCGCCGTTCCGGATGGAACACACCGCTGCCGTGGCGGGCAATGTGATGAACTTCCGTGGCCACAAGAACGTCAAGATCGACTTCTATGACGATTATCGTCGTCTGCTGGACAACAAGGACATCGATGCAGTGGTGATCGCGACGCCGGATCACTGGCACTTCAAGCCGTTCATGGCGGCGGTCGAGGCCGGCAAGCACATCTACCAGGAGAAGCCGTTCTCCTACACGGTACAGATGGGCCTGGAAATGGTGGCCGCCGCGAAAAAGAAGCCGGACCTGGTCATTCAGATCGGTACGCAGCGCCGCAGCGGGGCACATTACGCCAAGGCGAAGGAATTCATCGACAGCGGCAAACTGGGCGACGTGCGTTTCATCCGGGCGTTCGATTGTCGGAACTGGGTCTCGGGAAGTGACCCTTTCACTCCCGAAGCCATCGCCAACATGGTCAAGGGCACGATTGGACGTACGATTGACTGGAAAACCGTCAAGGTCGACTGGGAGACTTTCGAGGAGCCCTGCGAGGAGAAGAGCCCCTTTGAGCCGTTGAAGTACACGGCGTGGCGGTGGTTCTGGAAATACGCGGGCGGCCTGGTGACCGACGTGGGGGTTCACGTCGTGGACAACGTGCACTACCTGCTCGGTGAACCGACGCCGAAGTCCGCGGTATGCAACGGAGGCGTCTACGCGCTGGATTACTGGGAGACCCCCGACGTGGTCAACGCCGTGTGGGATTACGGCAAGTTCAGCATGACGTTCACCAGCAATTTCACCAACGGCTTCGAGCGCGACGGCTTCATCATCTACGGCACCAAGGCCACGATGGAAGTCCGCCGTAACCACGTTCAGATCTGGGACGAGCATGACCGCTCCAAGCCCATGCTGGAGATTCCGGGCGAAGGTCAAGCGCACCAGTTGAATTGGATCAGTTGCATCCGAAGCGGTGAGCGGACGAATGCACCTGTCGAGCTCGGGCATTCCTCACTGCTGCCGTCGCACCTGGCGAACATGGCGTATCGAAGCGGTAAGAAAATTCACTGGGATGCTGCGGCGAAGAAAGTCGTCTGACCGTCGGAGCAGGGTTCGTGGACGATTTCCACCTGCGTAGCGCAATCTGCGGAGCCCGCCATTGGTCGGCGGGTTCCGTTTTTCATGCGCTGTGTGGGGTGATGATTGCGACGCTTTTCGGGTGCGGCCATGTGCCGGATCTGGAGCTGCGACTGGGGGATTCGGTTCGCGTCCCGGAGCACAAAGTCGTGCTCTTCATCGTGGACGGAATGGCCCCCGGGCGCGTGGAATCGTTGCTGGCCGAGGGCCGCCTGCCGAATATCCGGCGTCGCTTCGTCGAGCGCGGCGTTCGCTTCTCGAATGCCTTCGGTGTCTTCCCCTCCGTCACCTATGCGAATTGTTCGAGCATCATGACAGGGTGCTTTCCGAATGCGCATGGGATCCCCGGCAACACCTGGTACGATCCCCAGTCGGCAATCTTCCATGACTACGAATCGCTGGCGACGTATCTGAGCGTCAATGCTCATCTTCAAACACCCACACTCTTCGAGCTTGTCGGCCAGAAGCCCACGTTGAACCTGCGCTACATGATGTCGCGCGGCGCGGATATCGATCTGGCCATGGGAACGCGGGACAAGATTCTCTGGGGGTTGGGTTTCTTCGAATCGTCGGACCGCAAGGTGGTCAACCGGATGCAACGCGCCCTGCCGTCGATCCACGAACGAGGGGAGTGGCCGGCATTGACCGTGGCCTACATGCCGGCGGTCGACGAGATGGGACACCGCCACGGCCCCCGGTCCGAGCCCTACTCGGAAGCAATTATCAATGCCGATCGCATCATCGGGCGGTTCCTCGATGCGTATGCGGAGGCGGGTATGGAAGCGTCGACGCACTATATGTTGATCTCGGATCATTCGATGGTCCAAATCCCGGAGTCCAGACGCATCGACCTGGCGCGCCTGTTTCGTGAAGAGTATGGTCAGCGCGTGTGGACGGGGGAATCGTTACCGGAAGACGAAACCTCGCGTCGCACGCTCCTGAAACAGTACGATATGATTCTGACCACCGAAGCCGGACGCGTGGCGCGGATCTACTTTCCCGGTGAAGCTGCGGATACGCGGGAGACGAGAGACACGCGTCGCCGGGAATGGCTCGAGCGGGTTTCCATTCAGAAACTCGTGGAGAACCATCCCGCGATCGACCTCTGCATGATGCCCGCGACAAATGGCGCAGTGATGTTCTCCCGAGGCGGTCACGCCAGGATTGTGCGAGATCCGGGGGATCCTCCGACATACCGCGTGACAGAATATGAGGGAGACCCGCTCCGCTATGGGCGACGGAGTGGACTTCAGTACCTGCTCGAGGGGAATGCGGTGGGCCGTGCTGAAGTGCTGCGACTCACCGCGGATACCGACTATCCGGATCTCGTGGTCCAGGCCCCGGAGCTCTTCCGCTCCATGCGGGCGGGAGACCTGATCCTCACGGCTGCGGGAGACTGGTCGTTTCACTCCTCGTGGAATGGGGCGCACGGCTCCGCGCTGCGCGACGATATGCAAATCACGCTTTACATCGCCGGGCCGGGCATCGAGGCGGGGACGGTGGAGGCCCCGGCCCGATCCGTCGACATCGTGCCGACGGTCCTCGAGTGGCTGAGCGGGGATGGGGCACACCGCTCCGTCACGCTCGACGGTCAGTCGCTGGCACAGTTCATCAGCGTCCAATAACAGCGACATCGATCGGTCGTCTCGAGTAGAGACCCGTGATCGTGCACGGCTGGAAGCCACGCGGAGACATTCCTGGAGCGGATTTCCTCACCTTTTCACGTCGGCCGCTGAAATTGACACCTGGTTCTGATTACAATAAATACCGTATCTCCAGATGGCTGGGAGGCGGACACTCAAACTGCAAATGGTATGGAGCGGGGGGAACCAGCACGGATCCCTCGGATACAGAAAAGGATCGATCATGTTCTACGGAAATCGCGTCCGGTTCGGCCGGGTGGTCGTTGGAATGGCATTGTTCTTCGGAAGCGTCGGCAGTCTCTTCGGACAGGCGGACTTGGGCGTCTCGCTGTTCGGTCCGGGAGGAGACATCACGCTCAATGATGGTTTCCAGCTGGACGTGGATATCGCAAACGTCGGCACCGCGACCGCGCAGAACGTCAGCTTCACGCTGGATTTTCCGGATGCACTGACCCTCAATGGGTTCAGTAACCTCTCCGGGACGATCTCCTGCGAGCAGTTGGCGGACGAACTGACCTGCCAGGTAGGTGATCCTCCGGATCTGGCCCCTTCGGAGTTGCTGGCGTTCACCATCAATGCCACGGGCAACAACGCAGGCGCGTTCGTCGTCCAGATCTCCGTGGAGTCTGATCCTCCAGATACGAACGCAGGCAACAACAATGACCAGATTACCGTCGACATCATCGATCCTCCCGCGGGCGGCGGTGGCGGTGGCGGTGGCGGTGGTGGCGATGGCACCGATGATTCGGATGGCGATGGCATCAACGACATCCTCGACAACTGTCCGGAGGACGAGAACCCTGACCAGGAGGATGCGGACGAAGACGGCATCGGGGATGCCTGCGACAACTGTGTGGACGTCGAGAATGAAGATCAGGCCGATGCCGACCTCGATAGCGTGGGTGACGTGTGCGACAATTGCCCGACCACGCCGAACACCTCCCAGGACGACGAAGACGGTGACGGTATTGGCGATGCTTGTGATGCAGAAGAAGAGCCCGATGACGATACGCCCGACGATCCCGATCCCGGCCAGCCCGTTCCGGATGATAATGATGATGACTGTGCGGACGGCGACAACGACGGCATCTGCGACGATGATGACAATTGCCCGGCGGACGCCAATGCCAACCAGGCGGATTTCGATGCCGACGGGATGGGCGATGCCTGCGATGATGATATCGATGGGGACGGCGTTCTGAATGACGCGGACAACTGCCCTGACACGGATCCCGCCACGGATGCGAGTATGATCGACGCCTCAGGTTGCGAGACGATGCCGGACAGTGGTCAGGAAGCGCCTCCGGAATGCGGTTGTGTGGCTGCGGGGGGTTCGGCCGCGATGACGCCGTTTGCCCTGTTTGCCCTTTCGGCCATGGGGCTGCTGAAATTCGGCGTCGGTTACGGCATGCGACGCCGCCATCGCTGATTCTCGACGGCACCAGTATTCACAAGTCATTCACGCCCGCGCTTCGTCTTCGGATGACGAAGCGCGGGCGTTGCTTTAGAATGCCTTCCACTGTTGGAACTGGCCGATCAAACACGCAGAAATGACCAAGGCACTCGGAGGCATAACGCAACCGTGCCCATCGCCGAATCGTACGCCGCGAAAAACCGAAGCCGCCTACCGGGCTGGGTCTGCTTTCTGATACTCCTGACCGCCACCTTGCTCACGCACGGCTGGTCGCTGGCTGACGGACTTTTCTTCGACGACCATCTCCATCTGTACAAACTGCAGCATCTCGGATGGACCCCGAGTGATCTCTACGAGGTGACCAAGGTCAACCCGAGCCACTTCATCGAATGCTGGTGGCAGACCGAGACGGTTCAGTGGGAATACCTCCGTCCCGTCGCTGTGCTGATCTACAAGGCATGGGTCGTCTGGTTTCCGGAACAGCCCGTACTGTGGCATGCCGTCAGCGTGGCCTGCCATCTGATCACCGCCTGGTGCATCTATCGGCTGGTTTTTCTTCTGACACAGCGATCCGGGTGGGCTCTGGCCGGGGGCTATCTCTTTGTCATTCATCCGCACGGGATCTATACCGTCTCGTGGCTGGCCAGCCAGAATGCCGTGCTGCAGACGACGTTTTCGCTGATGGCCCTGCTGACTTACATCCAGGCCACCGGGCTTCAACTGTGCCCGCATCCCTACATTACCCGATCGCAGGTGCGGGCGATCCTCGCGCGACCGCAGCCCTGG
>CAZUAQ010000007.1:0-708 GCA_964618455.1 uncultured Planctomycetales bacterium
CGCGCACGTCGAGGTACTCGAGGTGCGGGATGGCGCGCTCCGAGTCGCCCATCGCGAGATACAGCCGGGCGAGATGCCGGTGGGGCATGTCGTCGACGGGACGCGCCTCGGCGTAGCGCTCGAGCAGCGGGATCATCGCCTCGGTCGCCTCGCCGCCGTGCATGCGCAGCTCGTTCTCGATCCGGAGGTTCAGCACGTCGGGGTGGTCCGGGTGGACGACGGACCAGAACTCGACGAGCTCGGGCGTCACGTCGACGAGCTCCATGGCGAAGTCGTCGGCGCCCCCGCCGATGGTCGCCGCCCGGCCGAGGTCGCGCAGGTGGCGCCCCATCTCGTCGCGCGCGCGCTCGGCGAGGACCGGGTCGTTCATCGTCTCGCGGAACCGCAGCTCGCCCAGTGAGGGATCGGGGTCGAGCCCCCACGCCCGGACCTGCTTGGCGGCCCAGCTCTTGAACTCGACGAGGAACCGCTCGGGCGACATGCCGAGCACGCCCTCGATGAGCGACCGCTCGCGCTCGCCCCGTCGGTACCCGTCCATGATCTCGAGCGGCGCGTCGGGCCCCCACCGCTCGACCATGAACTCGTACATCCAGTGGGCCTGGGCGTAGGCGAGCGCCCGGTCGCTCGGCTTCTTGGGCCGGATGAAGCCGAGGTTGATGTCGTCGAAGCCGAAGAGCTGGCCGGTGCGCAGCGCCTGGGCGAGGTGGC